>JBEHYI010000012.1:0-23473 GCA_048498255.1 Pseudomonadota bacterium
AGGCGGTACCGGAGCCGAACACACCGCCGCCGGTGAGGTTCGCAATCCACTTGCCGGTGCCGGGCACGCCATCATCCGTTTTGGTGTCGATGGTTGCTGCATCCGTTGGGGTGAGGATGGAATTGATCGGTGGGCCGGCGTTGCTGCCGCTAGTGCTGCCAAAGGCGATCATGTTGCCCAGATTCACGGCATAAAAGTAGGTGGTGGCGGTTGCGTTGTTGTAGTAGGCGCTGAAGGCGCCGCCATTTAGGCGCGAGGCGGGGATGTTGCTGCCGATGACGAAGTCATTCGCGCCGCCGCTGCCTTGTAAGCCAGTAAATGTTTTTTCGATCAGCCCTGCCGTGTTGAGTTGGTACCAAAATTGGAAGCGTTCGGTGGTTAAAACGGCGCCGTCGCCGTTGCCTGCAGTCGCGCCGGACCAGTAACTTGCCGCATTCGTAATATCGCCCGGCATGCCGCGATATTGGCTGCGGAAATTGGCGACGGCGTTGATGTAGATGTTTGCATCCGTAATCACGCTGCGGCGCTCGGCGGCACGGATCACGCTTTGGCCGACGAAAATCCCGCCGATCAGCAAGCCGATGATCACGAGCACGATGCTAAGCTCGAGGAGTGAAAAACCGTGATTGTGTGGATGGTGGAGTGATGGTTTCATAGCATCAAGCTTCGCGCATTGGTGGGCAAAGGGCAATGAAATGTTGGCGGGAAGTGGGTGGAGGGGTGATCAAAGATGGGGCTTGTGGCTTTTAAATTTTATAAGAATCTTTTTAAAGCAATCGCTTTGCCAGAACCGGATTTGAAATATTTCTCCAACTCTCTCGCTTTTGGTTCCGTTTCAACCGCTACATAAGAGCGAAGTTTCATAGGGCAATATGCTTTGGTCGATTGCACTTGGCCTTGCTGATGGGATTCAAATCGGCGTTTAAGATCAGGCGTCGATCCAACGTAAATATCGCCATTGCATAATTCGAGGAAATAAACATACCACATATGCTGCCTCAGTCCCCCTACGCTCACCTACCTACGCTCATGCTTCGGTAGGTAGGAGCTTCGGGCGACACTCCTACGCCCCAGTTGCGGTTCCGGCCGTCAGGCCACTTAAGGGTGGCCTGCCACCCGAAGCCCGCAGGGCGTAGGGTGGCAGGGAGGGATTCGAACCCTCGATACGGTTACCCGTATGCCAGTTTTCGAGGCCCGCACACGCCAAACGCCAAAAATCGTTACGGTTAATTACAACAAATGAATCAAAACTTTAGCGGAAATCAGCTTTTGCCGTCAATCGCCAAGTTTTAGGATTTCTTGTGGCTCAGTGGACCACCACTGGACCACGGATGCGCACTTTGAGCGTCGAATTTCACTCGAGTAGGCCGAGGTTCGTCTCCCCCCTTTGTTGCCACCATTTGCTTGATGTATCCATAGCTCCATGAATCACTAACGAATGGAGAGAATTATGTGGGGATGGGAACGGCCGGATGATATCGTCATCAAGCGCGAGGACCTATACAACGAGGTCTGGTCGACGCCGATGGCGCAGCTGGCAAAGAAATACAACATCTCGGATGTCGGGCTGGCCAAGATTTGCACGAAAATGGAAATCCCCCGTCCGCCTCGTGGGTATTGGGCAAAAGCTCAGCATGGCGCTAAAGTTAAGCCGGAGCCGCTGATGCCCCTATCATCCAAAGGTCAGGCAAAGGCCGTATTGAATAGAGCAACCTTGCAGCGCAAGGAACTTGATCGGAACCCGGCAATATTGGAAACCGTCGCGTTTGAGAAGAATCCGGAAAATCGTATCGAGGTCGCTGATAAGCTGAGAAAGCCGCATCCCTTGATCGTGGAAACCAAGCGCCAGTTTAAAATGGCAAAGGTAATGGGAGGTCGTCTCGAATTAACACCCACATGCCTCGATGTCCGCGTGAGCAAACGCGGCCTGCCGCGCGCGATGTTGGTAATGGATGCTATTTTGAAAGCGGCTGAGCAGCGTGGATACACAACCGGCGTGGAAATGAGGCATGGCAAAAACGCCACCTATGTCGCTATCGGAGCAGATCGCGTTCATTTCCACCTCGAAGAGATCATTAAATCTGTGCCTCATGTTGAAACGCAGGCCGAAAAGAAGGAACGCGAGAGGCTAGAGTCTCCGGCACGCTACATCGACCGAATTTCGGAGCGACTGGATTTTTACGCCACTGTTCCGCGCGCTGATTACAAGCCTCAGGGCATATTGTCCCTGCATCTGGATCATTATTCCTACAACACGCAGCGCAGTTGGGCGGACGGTAAGCAGCAGCGGGTTGAGAGCTGTTTAAACAAATTCTTCATCGCCCTGCAAAAATCTATCGATTACGAGCGTGACAGCCGCCAAACGCGCGAGCGAAATGAGCAGGCCCGCCGCGCTGCCGCCGAGCGTCAGCGTATTTTTGAAGAGAAACTGAAAGCCGAAAAGGACAAGGTGAAGCACCTGAAAACGGAAATGGAAGGCTGGGAAAACAGTCACCGCATCCGCGCTTACATTGCGGCCATGCAGACGGCGTTTCCTAATCGTGGCGAGGATATGGATGAGCGGCTTACATGGGCCGGTCAATATGCTGATCATCTCGATCCTACCACTGAGTTTAGGATTGAGGTATTGAATGAACCTCTATGAAAATTATTAGTTACAGTGATCTGCACCTCGAATTCCCGAGAAATCATTTTCTGCCGTTGCCTGATAGCGCTGCCGACCTAATGATTCTCGCTGGAGATATCATGACACTCAAAGGCCCTCAGCATTTATCGCGGCTATTGCATGGTTGGACTAAGCCGGTCCTGTACGTCACCGGCAACCACGAGTATTACACGCATCAGCGTATGGATGTTGAGGATATTAAGTTCCGAAACTGGCTGGCTGAACACCATCCCAACGTAACATTGCTGAACAATGAAGCTGTCAGCATCGAAGGTATTCATTTTTTTGGTGGCACGATGTGGACCAATTTTCGTGATGCCGATCCGAATGCTATGAACGAAGCGCAGCATCAGATGAACGATTATCGTTATATCATAATGCCTAGCGGCAAACTAATGACACCCGAGGATACTCTTTGGCTTCATGAGGATTTTGTACAAAAGCTACTCGCGTGGTTTGAACAAAACCTAGAAGGTCAGCGGGTGATTATTACCCATCATGCGCCTGCCATGAATCCGAACACGAAATATGGCGCTAGTCCGCTCATGCCTGCCTTCAATTCGCTCGATATGGTGCCGATCATTGAAAAATATCAGCCCCTTCTTTGGGTATATGGTCATACGCACGAATGCGATAATCAGCGTATTGGTCGCACACAAATTATCTCAAACCAACTTGGATATCCGCAACACGACGGTGGGTTTGAATGCAAAGGGTTCGATAAGGCAGGATTTTTAATCGATATACCTTAATTCGCACAGGAATCAGGTAAGCGATTTAAGAATCAATTTTGCGCAGCGCTACGGTTGCCGGATCGTATATGAAATTTTTAATCGACTGATCTTTAATTTTTTCGACCGCTTCGTCGATCACATTTAATGGCACCAAAAACCATTCTTGCGGCTTAATCGGATGCCCAAGTCTGTCGTTGATGACCAGCTCCAGCTTAGCCGCACCAAACACTTTATGGATCAGGCGCTCCAATTTCGTGCGGTTTATATTGAAGAGCTTGTATGTCGCAACCACTTCCACTTTAGCCAGTAGATATGTTGCATCAAGCGCGGCATTGGCAATTCGGGTTTCAACCTTGCTGCCGGTGACGCCAATTTTGTGAATTAAATTACGATTGGCGGCGATGGTTGGATGTTCGGATTCGCTACGAAGAACATAGATTGTGCCGCTTTCCGTATCTTCGCTTTCTGCGGTATTTCCAAATAATGGTCCGGCAACAGGATCGGAGATACGACGGCCAGTCTCATCTTTATTTAGCGCTCGCTGTAGAGAGCGCAGCAGTATATCGCTTTCGGTTCCATTGTCATAGATGACGCGCAGTCTTCGGTCCGGACGGTCGTAATCAGACCGAAATTCTTCACCCATAGCGGCGACATAGACCTTTTGCCCGCCAAGGATAAAAAACTCGCCTTGCTTAATAGCCGCATTGTCTTTGAACTCGCGCGTTTGGCGAACGTCGTTGTCCAAGTCATTTTGTACAGCTGCAAATAATGGCTTGAACTGATCAAAATCAATGCATGGTGTACGTTGAGCAATTTCTTCGGCGGCCCGTATTTCTGCCCGCGTTTTGACGTGGGTGAGTTTGGTAACGTCCGATTCGACAGACACCCCTAGCTCGGTCAATAATTCATCGTCATCCATGTGATTGGATGCAGATTCATGCGCTGGCGGGTATGCAGAAAGCAGGCCATGGCCATCTATATCACTAAGTGCTTCTCTGCATTCGACTGAAGCACGAATTTTATCCAATCGGACCGCGTAAAGTCGTTCAAAAATATCTTTGTCTTCGCCGTGGGCTGGCAACCTACCGTGTTGTTCATAGAAGCACTTTATTTCTTCAAAACCAGCAATGATACGCTCTTCGCGTACAGTATGTGATGACGCTTTTTTGGTTTCCACCTCCCAACCAAGCTCGGCGAGCAACGCATCATCATCCTCGGTAAATTGCTTGGATTTAGCCATTCGCTGCCTCAGCTTTCATACGCGCCAGAAACGCAATGCCCTCTGCCATTTTCTTTTCCCATGGATCGGGGGCCGTAAGCGAAGGAAGTCTGCCGCGTTCCTGCTTGAATTTGAGCGCGCGCTTAGCCAAATCGCGCGCTTCCTCAATCGTCAGATTCACTTTCTTACCCGCGATTACTGCTGCCACTTGTTTCAGGCTATCTTCATTCATCGCCTTCGAAAGAATGGCATATGCTTCACCGAATGGATTGATCTGGTCGATTAAATCGATATCCAGCTCCCTTACATCCATGGCGAATTTACGCACACCATCGATCAAAGCAGTGTTGCCGGTTTTCTGAAACTCAGGATCGGAGTTGATTATCTCTTTTGCCTTCTGCGTTAGATTAAGTGCGGCTATGGCATGTTGGCGCACGGCTTCCTGATCTTCCTCATCCAGTTCCGGATATTTATCGCGGATGATTTTGCCCATGCGTAGCTGGGTTAATTCTTCCGGCACTGTTTCCGCATCGAAAATCCCGCGCTCTAACGCTGTTTTATCTTGCACGAAAGCAGCAATTACTTCGTTCAAATCCTGCTGACAAATGCGGGTTGCCTCTTTGCTTTTGGGCTCTGCAAGGCCCTTGATCTCGATTTGAAATTGTCCGGTTTCCGGATTGAACCCAACGTTTTCTTTTTTCGGATCGTACCCATTCGCGCCGTAGTCGTAGCCTTCGATCTCACGACTATCATTGTTTTTGGGGACGAAATTGAACTTTGGTGCCAACACTTGTTCCATTAATAGGCTCGCCGCAATCGCTTTAAGTGTATCGTTGACGGCATCAGTGACCGCTTCAGAAGAAGCATCAGGCTCGGCAATCAAGTTGGTGAACCGTGCATGCGTTTTGCCCTTTGCATCTCGTGTAGCACGGCCGATGATTTGAATGATTTCGGTTAGGCTGGAGCGATAGCCGATAGTAAGCGCGTGTTCGCACCAAATCCAATCGAACCCTTCCTTTGCCATGCCGAGAGCGATGATGATATCAACGTAATCACGGTCTGTTCGAATGGCTGGGTCTTTGAGTGCTGCCGAAACCACGGCCTGTTTGGTGGGATCGACTAGATCAGCAATTTTCAGTATGCGGTCATCCTTCGCTTTTACTAGATAGAACCCCGTTTTAGGGTCGGTCCCTTGCCATTCCCCTAATCCATGCAGGATGTTTTCAACTTCCTTGATTTTGTCTTTCGTGCTCTCGCGCGCATTCACGCTTGGAATGTGAATGATGGTTTTCTCTTCCGGCCGCAGCACATCGAAAATGGTTTTGTCGTCTGCGCCATTTTTTTCGATGTAAGTGCCGGTATAGAAGTAATATCCAATATCGAGGCGCTTCAAATAGCGGTAACCGTTTAATTGCTCATAATAAGTGTAGGTCACGGTTTCGAAGCGAGATTCATCCTGCGGGTTCATCACTGCCACCGCATCGCCACGGAAATAAGAGCCGGTCATAGCCACGATATGGACTTTATCGCGGGCCATAAACTGCCCAAGATGCGCGCCTAATTTGCTATCAGGGCTGGCACTCACATGGTGAAATTCATCGATCGCGATAAGGCAATCGTCAAACAGGTCTACCCCGAATCGGTCCACGGCAAAGCGGAACGTGGCGTGGGTGCAAACCAGCACGCGGTCCGCGCTCTCGAGGAAGCTTTTAACGGAATTTACTTTGCCGCCGTTTTCTTCTCCCGGCGCATTGCAGAGATTCCATTGTGGCGCGACTTCCCAATCGGCCCAGAAGCCGTGGCTCTTGAGTGGCTCATTAGCGAAACTGGAGCCGATAGATTTTTCCGGCACCACGATAATCGCCTTTTTGACACCTTGATTGTGGAGTTTATCGAGCGCGATGAACATCAGCGCCCGGCTTTTACCAGAAGCGGGCGGCGATTTGATCAACAGGTATTGCTCACCACGTTTTTCGTAAGCGCGTTCCTGCATGACGCGCATGCCCATTTCATTGGCCGCAGTGGAGCTGCCATTGCTTGCGTAATTGACCGAAACAGAAGGGATGGATTGTTTTGGTGTCATGTTATTTTTCCTCGTTCTTCTGCTGCGCGATCAAATACGTGTCGGGCGCTAATTTTTTAATCGATTTCACCGAATCGATCTCATGCAACTTTTTGAGCTGCCACGCGGCCATTTCTTGCAAGCGCTCAAAGCGGGTTTTCTTATCTAACCCCTCACGAATCATTTCAGCGTTTTTGCTCTCAGCATTGGCCAGCACGTTCAATTCATTGATGCTTGCCGAATCACGGAGGTTCTCACCTGCGTTATGTCGTTCTGGGTTCGTTTTCTGCCATTCCTTGGCCGTGCATCCAAAGATGGCGGCGTTGAGAAAATCGGCCTCTTCAGCATACTCGAATTCCTTGCGCCACTTCGTGGATACAGGAACGAGATGGTGTTTGATGGCGTCGGTATGCAGCTGGTAGTTCGTTTTGCTTAGCGTGCGCTTTACATCCCATTCCAGATTATTCTGGTTGCTCTCAATTTCTTTAAGACGCTGATAATCCTTAATGAGGTAGAGCTTGAAGGCTGGGCTGATCCATGTGCCGAATTCGAAAGCGATGTCTTTATGCGCATAAGTGCCGCCGTTGCGCCCTGATTTTGAGACAATACCCTTTGCATTCGTTGCATTAATCCATTTTTGTGGGGTCAGGGTAAAGCTGTTTAAACCGGCCTCTTTTCTAAAGGTGTCGAATTCGACACCTTTAAAATCCGGGTTGTGCATGGACTCCCAAAGTCCAAGAAATTCAACGGTGTTACGGTTCCGCATCCAGTTGCGAATGTGGTCGGACCCTTCCTCACCCCGAACCATGTCGGTGAGGGAAATATAATCTTCACCCTCGATCTCATGAACGGCGATGGCAGTGTCATGTACGGTGATGGTGCGTTTCCGTTTGAAGAATAGCATATTATTTTGCCTTTCGAGATGCAGGTTTTGTCGCTGTCATTTTGGTATAGAGGTCGAACAGCTTCTCCAGCCGCTCGCTGTCGTTCCTGAAACGCCGCCCGATGTAAATGCGCTCCAGTACCTCATCGTTGCGCTCATGCGCATGGCGCAAATTCTCGGGCATTTTTTCTGGATCGTAAAGTTCAGCGATCGTTGCCGGAAAATGCGCCTCGCGCGCGAGCAGAATATCTTCGGCACAATGGGTTAGGTCGGCTTTGTTTTTTTCGGTGAATGCAGGAATTGGAAAAGTATTCCACGCTATAGTATTGGTATAGCGGTAGTCAGTTCTCATTCTGGAACAAACTGTTGCTACCCAAACTAGATTCATCCGTGAAGCGATCAAAGCTACAGGCCAGAGCTCTTTACAGGACATGCCGAATGCAAGGTTTGAAATCACAGTCCCTGCTGGCAACAAATCAACTGGCAAATATGGTCTATTTTCAGAACTAGTAACCGGAACACAAATAACTGGTTCGGTAGATAGCGGTTTTAGCTCATCGAATCTATGGGGCCACTTTGCTCCAGAGACAGTAGCAGCTTTTGTACTCTTCAATCTAAATTCTTTTACGCTTTTCACGCGTTGAGCAATGCTTGGAATTTTTAGCGCTTCATCGGTGGATGTATCATCAATCCAAATGCAATATCTATGCGTTCCCCTAATTAATTCAGCAGATCCAACATAAGGACGAATAAATTTTTCTTGTTGTTGTGGTGTGAGATTTAGAGATGGCAGTTCATATGACTCTAGAACCAAATGCCCACCGTCGGCAGGCTTATTTCCTCCATCCATTTTATAGACGTTAGAAATAGGGCTGCTGCATTTATTTACGATAATATTTTCAGCAGGGACAAGGTATGGGTTAATATTTACAACTTTTTTCTCCGCAGTTTCACCATCTATCGCTGAAAAGAGACTTTTAAGCTTTGGAGCGTGATTTGAAATTCCAACAATAATGACTGTAACTCCAGCGTTATGACTCGCCAGATTTGCCCAAGTAAAGCTTGTATGAGCAAAAAATATTTCGTGGCTGGTTTGAAAAATCAGAGGCCAAATTATCGCAACCTGTTGACCTTGGCAGATGGAATTAGTGGATACAAATGCAGCAGCGGCATTTGTGTGGGTGCCATAGTCTGCTGCTTTCATGAACCACCCGGCAACATAATCAAGCGATTTCCAACTTTTCGTGCGCGTATCAAAAATGGTTTTCAGATCTGCTTTCTGCTCGTCGGATTGCCAAGTTGAACCCAAATATGGCGGATTGCCGCAGATGTAAGTTTCACCGCCTTCATTCTCAAAATTGACGTGGGCTTGATCGGTTGGTGTGGTAAGCAGATCGTCCCCGCGTAGTTTTACAACGACGCCTTCTGGTTGACATACTGATAACCAATCCAGCCGCAGGGCATTACCGCAGGTGATCCAATTTTCCGTATCCAACGGCAGGAATTCGTTCAGCGCTTCCTTCTGGCCGCGATACAGTACGTCGCATTGGTATTCGGCGATGATAAGCGACAGGCGCGCGATTTCGGCCGGGAAGTCGCGTAGTTCGATGCCACGGAAATTGGTCAGTGGAATTTCGCTGCGGATATGCTCTTCACCACGTCTCCGGTTAATTTCAGCTTCGATTTCACGCATCTGCTTATAGGCAATCACCAGAAAATTACCGGAACCGCAGGCTGGATCGAATACACGAATTCTTGCCATCCGTTTACGCAAATTCAACAATTTCTGCGGGCTTTTTTCTGCAGCTTCAAGCTGCGCACGCAGATCATCGAGAAAAAGCGGATTCAATACTTTGAGAATATTGGGTACGCTGGTGTAATGCATGCCAAGCGCGCCGCGCTCGTCATCCTCTGCCACTGCCTGAATCATTGAGCCGAAAATATCCGGATTGATCTGCTTCCAGTCCAAGTTGCCGATATGGATGAGGTAAGAGCGCGCGATTTTACTGAAGGTGGGAGCCTCTGCGCTGCCAGAAAAAAGCCCACCGTTCACATATGGAAATGCATCAGCCCATCGCGGCAACTCAGCAGCGGCACGATCTTTGATAGGGATATTCATCGCACTAAAAATTTCGCCAATCACCGCATGTGTGTTAGAGGAATCCGTCGCACTCATTTTCTGCACGGTGTCGGTAAATTTATAGCTGGGATGGAAAATATCCGTGTCTTCCGCAAAGAAGCAGAAAATCAGGCGGGCCATAAAATGATTCATGTCCGGCCGCCGTTCGGTCGTTCCCCAATCGGGGTTATCCTTCAGCAGTTGCACGTACAGTTTGTTTAACCGGCTCGTCGCGCGAATATCGAATGAGCTTTCGCGAATCTGCTTAACTGTAGTGATGCCTGCCAGTGGCAGAAACAAGCCGAAATGGTCGGGAAAATCTTTGTAGTCGCAGGCAACGGTTTCACCGGTGAGTAGGTCTTCCGCCTGAAACTCCACGCCATCCGTGGCGAGAATGAATTTTGCTTTTTGTCGCGCGGTTGCTGGGCTGCTTCTAAGTTTTTCCAGCATTGCCGGAACATCGCCGGGTGTGCATGCGGCGAGATGGATATTGTTGAATTGCAGGACTGCGCCCGCGACATCGGTTTTATTCGATTCGCCCTTGCGCAAGCGGTTAAGCGTGGTGGCTTTGTTGCCGAAGGACTCGAGAAACGCGAAGGGGAATGCAGCGGCATCGAAGGGAGCGTTAGCCAGCTCTGATATTGCTTCTTCGATCTCGACGGCGTTCATGCGGCGTATTCCCCCTAATCCCTACTATATGCGCGCTTCCAGACCTCCGAAATGCGTTGTTTTGCTTGGGCATTGTTTTTGCTCATAATCTCGCTGGAATAAGAGCGACTTAAGCCTGCGGCAAGTAGACCCAAAACTAACGTAAATATCTCCGAATTCAAGCGGAACCTATGTGTCGGTGAATAAGGCAATTAATCGACGTGCAGGCTGCAAAATCCTCGCACTCCGAATGATCGGAAATTTAAGTGGGCAGTCGGTTTTTAAGATCGTCATGTATCGCGATGCGTTGTCGTGAAAGTGGAGAGCCATGGTTTTGCCGCTCATTTCGTTTCTTAAAAGCTTGAAACTTAATGATTGCAAAGGCTTGTTCGTATAAAAACGAAACGAAATGCATCTATAGATTTTGTGACTAGCGGAATGCTGCGCTAAAGCCGCCCGCACAGCGCGCGGCGAGGAAGGACCCAAGAGGGCATGGGGTGTGGTGGTAGCAAAGGTAGCAGGGTAGCAAGACTTCGAGGGTGAGAAAGCATATACCTTCTGCGGTGTTGGATTGTGATGGATTGTATATGGCGGTGAGAGACATACGTTTGGAGGACATTGCTACCTGCTACCCTGCTATTTCTGCTACCTTGGTGTGGTTGGGGTAGCAACATTAGCAGGGTAGCAGGTAGCAGTGCATGATTGGGATAATTTCGTGCACGAAAGCGGGGCGATCGTGCACGAAAATCACCTAACCGTGCAAACCTGATAAAGAATACGGCCGTTTTCCTTCGTCTCGGTGAGATAGTGATGCTCGACCAGTTTGTGTAATGCCGCGTCGCGCGCGGTGGTATTGCGAAGTTTATAGGGGCCATACTGCAGGACCTCCTTCAAGTTGATGGTGGTGAGTGATTTTGCCTCGATCCAATCCAGCAATGTTTGGGCGAGCTGCACATCGTCCGGCTGCTCCAGCGCTATAAAAATGCGGCGCGTTTCGTTGAGGTGCCAACGGGCCACTTCGATTGCCTGATGCATTGTGTCCAGCGCGACAATGCCGGTGGTGCCTTGCATGAACACATGGAAGTTACCGGCGAGCCGCGCGGCGTTCTCGGCGGATTTGGAAGCGAAGTCTTTCACCATTTCGTATTCACCAAGTTTGCCGATGCGGGCCTCGACTTCATCATAATACTCGATCCATAGCGCATAGGCTTCCGGCGACAGGGCGAGCGTGTTGGGTTCCAGTTCCATCGTGCCGTCCTTCACCGGCAGTTTCATGTCCAGCAGCTGGTGAATGCGGGCATTAAATGCATCCATTGAGCGGTCATGTAGTATCGGCGGTTCATAAAAGCGCGTCCCCATAGTGCTGTCGGGCGCGGCGAATAGCATACGCGCGAGGAAGCCGGTGCCACGGCTCTGGCCATCGTTCACATTGAGCAGCTGCTTCAGCACCGTTTCCTGCATCATCAAATAGCATGACAGGCGCTTTCCATGCAGGTCGAAGCTGGAAGTCGTGGCGCGGTTGCGGGAATAGCCGTTGCCATCCCATAGCCGGTTGAGACAGCCGAAAAATTGCATGGCCTTTTCCTCACGGAAGCCATGACCGCCGAGGACAATGGCGGCTTCATCGCTGGACAAGGCGGCGCTTGGCCAGCCTTTGGAGAGGGCTTCGATCAAGGCTTCCTGTGTGGTGTCTTCGTAAAAGAGGCGTGGCACCACCGGCATCGTCGGTGCGGTCAGTTCCAAGATTTCCAGCTCGTCCTTTATTTTGTTCGCGCTTGCATGCTGGCCTTTTTTCGTGAAGGCGGTGATTTGCGAGAGCAACCCTGCGCGCTGGGCTTCATGCGCTTTGATTGCGGCGGTGGCTTTCTTTACCTCGTCCTGCATGTCGGTTTGGCGTTGCTTTTGCCAATCGCGGGCGGCTTGCGCAAATTGCCGATCCGCCGAGGTTTTGCGCTCACCACTCTCGGCCGCGACAATGAAGCTGAGCGAGATGGGGCTTTTCAATTTTTCATCGCGCGCGATATTGACAAGGCCTTGGCAAGCCAGCGCCATATTGGACAGCGCCGACATTGCGACCATTTCGAGCGGTTGCTTGCCATAGCGTTGGTACGACAGAACCGCATCACGGATGGTAATAGGCAATGCATGCACGGGATATGGTGCCGCTGTGTTGCTGTTGGGCATGAGCGGAATGGGGGCCGCTGATTCGGACTTTGTGACAGGCTGGGCCGCATGGATCATGGAGTTCAGTTCGTCATGCATTACATCCACCCTTCTGCCAGCGCATCAGCCGCATCCCAGCCCTGCGGCTTACCAGGTGGAATTGGCATGATGCCGACACGGTTGCTCGGATGAAGTAGATTGGTGACGGTACACGCGTAATGCTGCCCCGGCTCATCGTTATCGGGCCAGATAATCACCGTGCGGTTTGTGATGGGCGACCAATCGGCCCGATGGGCAGCATTGCTGCCACCCGGCGATGTCATGCAGACATATTGCGGCAGTGGCAATAATCGCTGCGCGGCATTGGCGGCTTTTTCGCCTTCACAAATCACGACCACTGCGTTGGGATGCGCCGCCAGCATATCGAGCCCATAAAGTGGGCGCGGTGTGGGCCAGCTGCGGCAAAGCCATTCACCATGCGGCGCGCGCTCGGTGGCCCACGGCGTATATGGCAGGAATTGTTTGCCGTCCGGCGTGTCGTAGCGGCAGATGACGCCGAGCAACAGGCAATTTTCATTGTGGTAGAAATAATTGTCGGTTGGGCGGCCCCAGCGAGGATGGATGACGTATGGAACATCCGATTTCTCGGCAGGCAATAGCAGACGTTCAGTAAACATCGCTGCCTCCGATCATTTCTTCGATCAAGCGCGCGGCATCGAGCTGGCCGATGCGATTGATATAGGCGATCAGGCTGATGACATCACCGCCACGATCGCCGGTGGCGAAATCGGCCCAATGGCCGGTGCGCAGGTTGATCTTGAAACTGCCGGGGCGACGATCGACACGGGTTGGATTACGGACGATATATTCTTCGCCGCGCACCGCGCCGCCGGGTATGAAGTGGGAGAGGATGGCGCGCATCTGCCCCGATGCGCGCCGGTTGATGGATTGGAAATCGAGCTTAGCGCGCATTTTGTTCCTCCATCCACTGGAAGAACGCGGCCTCATCGATCAGGACGCGGCGACCGCAACGGCGAATCACTTTGCTGAAGCCATTCGTCTTCTCATGGAAAATGAGGTGCCGTAGCCCGCCAAGCGGCGGCCATTGGTGATGCTCGTTCCATTTAGTGGCGGGGATGAGTCGGGTTTTGGGAGTTTGGTCAGTCATTGTCAGCTTCCTTCACAAGGGTTGCTGCACGATGCGGAAATGCATGGTGCTGTGATGGAAGCTAACGATGGATTTTTCCCGCGACCTTTCCCGGCGGGAAGCGGGAAACTACGTGGGAAATTATTTTATAATCTGCTGTTTTTATGAATTTTTCTTATCTTCGAAACTATGTTTTGAAGCCTTTTCTTTCCCGCGATACTTGGTGATGTGCCATCGGTAGGCTGCCAATGAACAGATTCACCTACGATTTTGATAATGATTTTGTTGCTATCGAAATCGTCGCCACGCTCTTTTAGCACGTCCAATATTTCATCGGCGTTGGGTAGTCGTTTTCTTTTGGGGAATGCGGTCAATGACACTTTCTCGAACAACAGGCCCAACTCGTTCAGAGAATCGTTACCGTCTTCGGCATCTTCAATCGCTTCGGCAAGCGCCTCTGACGCTGGTATTTCAAGGTCAAACCAATTGGCGATTAACATATCTGGCGTGGGTGGCCATTCACCGTTCTCTTGCAGGAATGCCTTATAATCGTCCCGGTGAATACGGTAATATTGCACCGTGCGATATTCATCGCATGCATTCGGATTGATGGGGCGACCATTGATTTTCATGGCGATGCGTACAGGTTTTTGCTCGCTTATTATCTCGGCTTTTAAATCGCCCTTGGTGCCTGCTTCATTCAACGCAGTGCAGAACAGCCTTCGCTTTGCCTCGTCGGCTTTCTCGGGAAAATAAAGCCATGCGATTTTTATCACGAGAAGTTTATCAGGCAGCATGCGTAGGCGTGCCGCCTCCAATAAGGGCATGTCAGCACGCGAGGCATATTTTTGAAGCAACTTGTCCATACCTACCGAAAAATCTTCTTGTTCATGCGCTCGACGACGCTGGCGGTGTGGGCTTCGGAAAGGTGGGCGTAGCGTTTGACCATGGCGAGCGTTTTGTGGCCGAGGACCTCGGCGATTTCGGCGAGGGATGCGCCGTTCATAGCGAGGTAGCTGGCGGCACTGTGGCGAAGGTCGTGGAAGCGGAAATCGGTGAGTTCGGCTTTTTCGAGCGCTTGCAGCCAATTGTAACGGCTGCTCCATGGTTTCTGCGGTGCGCCTTGCATGGGGAACACGAGCTGCGTGGCGGCGTTGCGATTGCGGTGGCATTCGGTGATGAGGTCGAGGGCGTGATGTGCCAGTGGCAACACGCGGCGTTCTTTGTTTTTGGTATCGTGGAGAACGATGACGCGGCGGGTGAAATCGACGTTTTCCCACCGCAGATTGCGCAATTCGCCGTGGCGCGCGCCGGTGCTGAGGGCGAGGACGACCAGCAGATACAGGCGCTCGCGGTCCACTTCTTCACAGGCTTTCAGTAATTTTTCGCGCTCCTCGTCGCTGAGGAAGCGCACGCGGCCGCGCGGTTCGGGCAGCTTGGCAATTTTCTGCATGGGGTGTTCAGAAACCCATTCCCATTCGTTCATCGCCATGGTGAAGGCGGTGCTGAGGGCGGTCATGTAACGATTGGCGGTGGAGGCGGTGCGTTTTTCGACGTGGCGGCCTTTGCTGAGGAGTTTATCGCGCTGCTCGATTAGCATGGGGCGGGTGACATCGGAGAGCAGTCGCACGCCGATTTGTGCTTTCCACCAATCGAGGTAGGGCTGCACATGCACGGCACGTTTGGAGCTGCGGGCGCGGAGCGTGTCCATGTAGCGATCGATCATTTCAGTAACTGAGTGCTTCTTTGCCTCGGCCTTTTTGAAATAGCGGCCATCGCGGATTTCGATTTCGGTTTGCTTGGCCCATTCCTTGGCATCAGTGACACGGGCGAAGGAGGCGGATTCGACAGGATAGCCTTTTAGCCGCACGCGTGCGCGGTAGGTGATGTTGCCATCGCTGGCGGTGCGCTTCTGAATCGTTGCCACGCAGCCTCTCGTAACGTGCCGTAAATTGCCGCTACGATTTGGACCTTAGTGGACCACCAGTGGACCATCAAGCGGTTTCCAACACTTTGTGAATATGTTGGAAACCGCTAAGAATGGCTATCGATGGCGGACAGGGAGGGATTCGAACCCTCGATAGAGTTACCCCTATGCCAGTTTTCGAGACTGGTACCTTCAACCACTCGGTCACCTGTCCGCACGTGCCGCGAGGGAGTGGCTCACCGCGGCGGGATTCTCGCATTTGGGTGCGAGGAAGCGGGGATATAGCAAGGTTTCGCGGGCGGGTCGAGCGGAAATTTCGCAGGTTAATGGGCTGCGGCGCGCTCGCGCACTTTGCGCTCCACATAGGCCACCATGAAGGGCACGCTAAGGGTGAGCGCGATGGCGGTGATGCCAATGGTGGAGACGTGCTGGAGGGTGTCGTTTTCCTGGGTCAGCACCAGGGAGGAATAATAGCCACCCAGGGCCGAGGCGAGGTTAATCACGGTCGATTGCAGGGACATATAGGCGCCGCGTTCTGCCGCGGGGGGAACCTTGCTTGAGAGTGCGGTGGCGGAAATATTGCGGCCGGACATGCCGACCATGAAGCAGGTGAAAATCAGCAGCGGTGGGATGGGCGTGGGGTAGAAGACGAAGCCCGTCGCCATGGCGAAAACGAGGAACATGGTGAAGAGAATGGCGGCGTAAGTCGCGGAATGACGATCCATGATTTTGCCGGAGATGCGCATGCCGAAAAAGCTGACGACCCCGCCGCAGAGATAAAGCATGCCGAGATTCTCGCGCGGGTAATGCAGGTTGAGCTGCAAATGCGCCGAGATGTTGGGGATGATCATGAAGCCCGCCATCATGCCCAGACCCAACATGAGGTAGGAGAAGATGGTGAGGCGCGAGTTGAGCACCGCGAACAGGCGCAGCACGCGGGTTTTGAGCGGGTGATCGTTGAAATAGGGTGCGTGGTAGGGAAGTTTGGCGCAGGCGAACACCCAAGCGATGACGCCGATGAGGCCAGTGGCGATAAACGGCGCTTGCCAGCCGAACCGCGCGGCGAGCTCGAGTCCGAAGGGCAGGCCGATCATGGAGGCGAGGGCGAAGCTGCCCGCGACTTTGCCCATGGCGGTGCCGCGACGCTCGGGCGGGATGAAATCGGCCACCACGGCTTGGCTGAGCGCAAACATTTGCCCGCCGAAAATGCCAGCTAAGATGCGCGCGGCGAGCATGCTGTGCAAATCCCACGCGAAGGCACCGGCGAAGGTGGCGACGATAACACCGCCAAGGCTGAGCAGCATGGCTTTCTTGCGCGCGAAGAGATCGAGGAAGGGAGCGGCGATGAGGCCCGCGAGCGCGGCAGCGAAGGTGTAAGAGCCCGCGATAATGCCGATATGGCTGACGGGGATGTTGAGCGCTTTCGAAAAATCCGGCCCAAGCGGCATGACCATCATGAAATCGATGATGTTGACGAATTGCACCATGGCAACGAGCAGGATGAGCGTGCGCTCCTGCTGTGGGGTGAGGGTGGTGGTTTCGGCGGTGGTCATGATGTTCCTAGGTTAGCTGCGCCATTTCAGTGTGCGTTCTTTCAGCGGGTTTTCGAAATTGCGGGCTTCGGCAGCGGCGGCGAGGGCTTCTTTTTTCAGGCGGTAATACCACAGCGCTTGCGTGTCGGCATCCGCGATGAGCATCAGCGGTGGGTGGTCGGTGCTGAGGCCCTCTTGCTGCTTTTTCACAATTTCGAGATCCTGTTTGATGAAGGCGCGGCCGAAAATTTTCAATATGGGGAACAGCGCGTGCAGCACAGGAATTGAGGTGTAGGCGAATTGGTGGAGGATGGTGGTTTCCTCATCCACCGGTGTCAGCGCGGTGAGGAGGAGGACCTGGTGCTTGCCGATGGTGATATGCTCCGAACGTAACCCCGGCAGGCGGAATTGGATTTCCGTCGTGCGGTCGCCGCCGAGGATTTTGTACGCGCGGGAATTGCTGCTGGGTTTGTGGCTGACCATCGCGAAACCGTGCTCGCGCGGGGCGAATTGCTTGGCCTTGGTGTGGATGGATTTGCTCGAACGCCACCACCAGGATTTATGCACGAACGGGCCGTGTGCTGGGTCCATGAGGCCGATCACCGCGTGGTCGATATGGCAGGGCATGGGAACGCTCGTCACATGTGTAAAGCCATGCGGCATGGTGACGGGCATGGCGGGCGGCGGCGCGGGTTGCACGGCGGTTTGGCTGGCGTAAACCCAGATGAGTCCGTCCTGCTCGATCGCCGGGAAAAAGCCGGTTTTGATTTTGCGCACGTCAAGCGTTTGGTCCTCGGTGAGGGACGGAATTTTGGTGCAGGTGCCGCCCATATCGAAGCGCCAGCCATGATAGCAGCAGGTGACTTCGCAGCCATCGAAGCTGCCGTGGCGCAGGGGAATGCCGCGGTGGGGGCAGAAATCGGCGAGGGCGCTGACGATGCCCGCATTGTCGCGCAGCAGGAGGATTTCGCGGCCGAGGAGTTTGACGGGCAGCTTTGCGCCGCGCGCGAGCTTCGCGGAAGGGGCGGCGACATACCAGAAATCGGGGAGGAGGTCGGTGCTATCTTGCATGCGGCAGCATTAGCGCTGCGCGCGGGGTGTGTAAAGTGCAGCGTTAGCTAACGGCGAGTTCCTTATGCGCTTCGAGGCGCTGCTCGTGCTGCGCGCCGGTGATTTTCGCGACGGGTTGGGCGGGAAGTGCGGTTGACTTCTCGGCGGTTTGCAGCTCTGGGGCTGTGGTTGCTTCCGCCTCATCCGGATAGGGGCGGCCCTCGATGCGGGCCTGCTCGCGCGCGACGGCTTTGACTTTCTTCTGCGTATCGCGGTTCTTCGCGAACATGTCGTAGGTAATGCCGTGGAACAGCGCGTAGATGGGGCCTAGGCCGAAATCCATCGACAAGCTGTCATGGATATATTGCCAGTCGCTTGTGGTTTGTCCCGGGCGCAGCTCCATCAGTTTCGCGGGGCGGACGCCGATGGCTTCAGCGGTTTTGCCGGTTATTTTTGCCAGCGGGTGGAAGTAAAATTCATTCGCCAGTTTGCGCGTGGGGGCGAAGAGAATCACGCCGAGCAACGGCGCGAGGGAAATGCCGCGGGTGAGCATGCCGGTCCAGAAATCTTTGGTTGGGGCCTGCTGCAACTCGCGGTAGGATTGCTGGAATTTCGGGTCGTGATCGACCGTGTTGTTGCCGTAGATCATGCGGTCGAAGAATTTGGTGATGGCGGTTTTGACCGGGTTGAGCTCGAGCACGAGCAGCGGCGGAATCGTCATCATGCCGCCGACGATGATGCTCATGAACATGTTGCCGCCCGCGACGCTGGCGCGTAGATGCTCGGGGTCTTTGATGAACGGTTTGAGGATTTTGTTGAACGCGCTGCTGAGCGGTTTGCTCCAGTATTTTTGGCCCATCGCGGTGCGGTCGCCCCAATAGGCGAAGCCGACACCGGCGGCGGCGTTGAAGAACCAATCGACGCCGACATAGGTGCCGATATGGGTGATGCGCTCGCCGAGGCTGACGAATTGGCGCTTGGGCGGCGGGGTTACGTCGGCGGTAGTTGCATCCAGGTTGGTTTCCGGCAGGGAAGTGCTCATGCGCTTACCTGCAATTCGTGGCTTGGGGCTTGCAGCAAGGCGTGGCCCTGCACTGCGGAGATTTGGGGTTTGGGCTGCTGCGGCTGTTGCGGCGGCGGGGTTTCGCTGGGGTCTGTCTCGAGGTCGATGGTCGAGGCGGAATGGGTTGCGCGATTCGCCTCTTGCTCGCGGCGCTTGGCGTTATGGTTATCGCGCAGGCCGGCGATGACGTGGGAGGCGGCGAAAAATAACGTCGCCATCGTGGCGCTGACGATGAGGACATAACCAAACGTATTGCCCATCAGCATGGCGAGCTTGCCTTCCTTGGGCTGCATCCAGAGAAATTCCGAACCGGCAGTGGAGGCGGCGCGGTTTGCGCGCATGAGATCACGCTGCTCTTTTGCAACGCCGGGGATGAGCGGAATGTTGGTGAAGGGAATGGTGGCGGAGAGCAGGTCGCGCGTGCCGGTGGTCATGATGCGCTTGAGGTTGGAGTATTTCTCGAGCGGCGTGTTTTTGAGCCAGTGCGTAGTGGGCGCGGTGTAAAGCGGGCCTTCCGCACCCATGATGAAATGCTGCGAGATGGCGGTGGCGACGACCAGCACGCGGCCCCAGATTTGCGAGAACCAAGATTGCTTGGGCGCGGCGTCCATTTCCTCGTGCGCGCGTTTGATGCCGGGGTCCGCTTCGCCTTTGCCGCCGCTTAGGGCATTATCGATCCAACGCACGATACTGCCTTTGCGGTCCTCAGCAGGTTTGCTGAGCAGGATCATGAGGTGGCCGCCCATGGTCATCATGAACATTTCGGCGATGAGGAAGAAGGGCGTGCGCAGCCATTTCATGGGGTTGAGATGGGTGTGCATGGCATCGACGGTTTTTTCGAAGCCTTTGTGCAGCAGGCCATCCTTCAAGCGGCCCGCGGCAGGGTCGGCCTTGTAGATGCTGTTGGCGATGACGGTCGAGACGATTTCGTTCAGAATCCAGCTCACGCCACCATAGATGCCGAAATCGAAGATGAGTTCGCCCGCGCCCAATTTGCGTTTATGTAGGATGGGCGTGCGTTTGGGCGCTGCGGGTGCGGGGGCGGTCACGTCATCGCCCAGCGCCTGCGGTGGCGCGATATCGGCGGCGGCGTTGGATGAGGTTGGCGTCACTTCGCTCATGCCGCGCCGCCTGTTCGGCTGGCGCTGTGGTGGCGGTCATGCATGGCGGCATGCTCACGCACATGGCTGACGCTGGTGCTCGGGATATCGTTCGCCGCTTCACGCGGGGCTTCGTCCGTGTGGCGCACGTAATCGCTCGCGCGGTCGAGCTCGGGCGTAAGCGGCGCGCGCTCATCGCCGCGCGCGGGTTCCTCGGCATCGGCATAATGGTTCGGCGGTACTTTGATTTTTTCGCCGTCGGCATCGAACGTCGCGGAGTTGGCGGGCACCTTTGGTTTGTAGCTCATGAAGGGAATTTTGCGCATGAGGTTCAACAGCGGGTGAATGGTGCTCGAAGATACCAACGTGTAAATCGTATCCATCGCGATATATTTGCTTAAATCCTGCACGGCTTCGGTGTAGGGGCCGGTTTTGCCCAGCTCATGCATTTGCTTGTCGGACCAGGAGAAGCCCCATTTCTCGGTGGCTTTGTTCGCCATGTCGCGTATTTTGACCGGGACCATATTGCCGATATGTTCGCCGGCCTTTTCCGCCGTGGGGTTGATGCCCGGGAACTCGCGCAGGCTTTTGCTTTTGACGATTTTGCCGATATCGTTGACGGTATTGTGCTCGCTGCCGATAAATTTTGCCGTCAGCTGCACGGCGAATACAGTGCCGATGCGCGCGATGATGGTGCCAAGCAATGTCGGGCGCTCTTCCGCGCGGATGGCTTGAATACGCGCTTGTAGGGATGGGTCGTTTGCGGCCTCTTTACCGTAATGTATTTCGTTCATTTTCTGAACGAACCAGGGTTTGATTTTTGCGCCGAGCCACACGCTTGGGATCATGACGACAAAGCCTGGAACCAGCAGCGTCAGCGATTCTGCCATCGCAAAGCCGCGCTTGCCCAAGTTCTTCTCGGCAAGCTTTTCGGCTTCCGCCAGCATTTTGCCAGCCGCCTCGAAGGTGATTTCCCCTTTCGCGAGTTTTTCCTGCGCCGCGAGCGCGCCGCATTCGAGCAGCTGCTTCTTTTTGTAACCTTTGAGGAAGAATTGCTTGGACATCCACTCGCCCAAGTTTTTTTGCAGCTCACGCGGGGTGGATTGCAGGAAGGGAACGTTGCGCGTGGTGTTCGAGGTCCATTGTGAAAAGCCTGCGGAAGCGAGCAGGTTTGTCCAGTAATTCAAAAACCAATCGAACACGCCGCTATAAACCCGCTCGCCGTAGGTTTTATCCTGGGCGAGGGGCGATACTACCGGCGTATCATCGTTCTGCTTCTGTTTCGTTTGGTCCATTACTTCCTAAAGTTTGCGCCAGACAGGCTTTTCCATGCTTCTAATCTAACACATCGTAATGCCCGCAAATGTGAAGGTTTCATGACAATATGAGGGGGTTTGTTTAGGAAATCCGCGGGTTTAGGTGTTTAGTTTTGCTAAAACGTGCTCGGGAAATTGCTGCGCTGCGGGATATGTAATGGGCGTGCGACTTATTTTTACAGCCGTTCAATGAATGCTGTTTATCCAGGTTCTGCCTTATTTTTTGTTTTCGCATGCCTGTGCAAAAGTTGATTTTTTACATCAGGGCTGGGCAAAAATTGCCATTAGATCGGGAAATTCACAGCAATTGCTTGAGAAATACAGCCCATTTGATGATTTTGGAAATGCCTATGCGTAGCACAGGCGGTTTTCAACCCTTTTCCAAGTAGGAGTTAGACATGACGATTTCAACCAAACGCATCATCGGGACCACCGGTAACGATAACTACGATTTCTCGCATTCCGGCGGGGGATTTCAGTACCAACTGCTCGCAGGTGCGGGCAACGACAGTATCCTCGGCAGCGAGTTGAACGATACGATCCGCGGTGAAGCGGGGAATGACACCATCTATGGCGGCGCGGGCCATGACATTCTTTACGGCAATGCGGGGAATGACAGCCTGTATGGCGATGCGGGGAATGATTCGATTTATGGGGGGGATGGCCACGATGTTATGTATGGCGATGATGGCAATGATTTGCTCGTGGGCGCGGGAGCGGATGACTATATCCTGGCTGGTGCCGGGAACGATATAATCTACACCGGTGATACAGCGCTTACCGGGTTGAGCGCCGCGCTGACGATGCCCGCTTGGGTGTATGCGGATGCAGGAAATGACACGATCTATGGCGGCAGCGGCAATGATTATATTGTTGGTGGCGACGGCAACGATGTCATTTATCTGGGTGGTGCGCAAACCTATGACACGTGGGATTATACCACCATACAAAGGAACGATGGCTATGGTGGTGCAGGCGATGACCGCATTTACGGCGGCGATGGCCGTGATTTGATCGATGGCGGAGAAGGCCATGACACGATTTACGGTGGCGATGGGGTGAATTTTATTTATGGCGGCGATGGGGATCTTATCTATGGTGGGAAGGACTATGATCGTATCGTCTCATATGGTGCTAGTACAGTGCATGGTGGCGCTGGTGATGACTTCCTCATTGGGCTATCCGGTGCTACTATCTATGGTGAAGAAGGCGACGACTATGTTTTTGTCGGGCCGCAGACCAGCCAAAATTACCCAGAACCGGTACAATTCAATCAGGATATCGTGCAAGTTTATGGTGGCGCGGGCAACGATGTGATCACCTCCTATGACGCGAATGCGGTACTGCGTGGGGGCGATGGCAATGACGTGATTACGGTAAGCGATACGGGCTATCGCTATAACGGCACCGATGCGAATGGTTACGTGCAATATGCGCCGGTGGATCATACAAATGTGACGCTGGTGGGTGGTGCAGGCAGCGATGTGTTTGAGTTCGATTTTAAAATCGATCATCCTTGGGAGGCTGCGGCGCCGACCTTACAGGCAAATTACATCGTTCAGGATTTCAACGTGCAGGAAGATACGTTGTTACTCGCTAAGTATGATGGTTCGGAATGGATCTATCCTTTCGCACCCGTCGCGAGCGGACTCACAACGATCGACCATGTGGAATTCACCAATAACGGGCATGGGAATACGATCCTTACGGCTTCATTGCCGGAGGGGGCCAGCTACACGATTACACTGGTTGGCATCGATAAGAACGAGTTCTCGCAGATTCATTTTGATGCATGGCATCCGCCAGTTTAAGCGGGTGGAACATACCAAGGGAGGGAGGCTTCGC
>JBEHYI010000013.1:0-22685 GCA_048498255.1 Pseudomonadota bacterium
CCTCACCGCCTCCGACCGGCCGTACAAAAAAGCGAAGAAACTCTCCGAGGCCATGGGCATTATCGGCCAGTTCAAGAAATCGAACCACCTCGATCCGAACATTGTCGATTTCTTTGTAACCTCAAAAACTTACCGCAAATTCGCGGAAATGTTCCTCGCCCCCGAGCAGATCGATACCATCGACGAAGCCGCAATCCTCGCCATCGTCCCCGAGCCGATGAAGATGAAACCCGCACCGAAATAAAGCGCGCGCTGGCAATTATCTACCGCAAGCTTTTCATGAATTGCGTCGTAGCTATTAAGCCGCTTTCTTCTCGTCCTTCGGCTCTTCGAACTCGATCACGAGCTGGCCCGAAGTCACACTCGACGGCGCTTTCACATGCACATCCTTCACCACCGCGTCATGGTCGGCATAGATGATGTTTTCCATCTTCATCGCCTCGATCACGAACAGCTGCTGCCCGGCGCGGATCGTATCGCCCTTGCTGACATGAATCGCCGAAATGAGGCCCGCAATCGGCGCGGTGATCTCAAATTGCGACACAGTCGTCTCCCGCACCGGCATATATTGCGCCAGTTCCGCGACGCGCAGCGAACGCAACGTCGCCTTCACCTCCGCCCCGGCATAACTCAGCTGGTACCCTTCCGCGAGCGGCGCCACACGCACGCTCACCGGCTTACCGTTCACCGTGCCCTGGAACAGACGGCGACCGAGCTTCCAGCCAGAGCGAATCACGAGCATTCCGTCATCGTAACTAATATCGTAGCCGTAATCTTTCTTGCGGCTATAGACCGAGAAACTGTTGCCGCCGAGGGTAATCACCCAACGCGCACCAATCGCCGGCGCCCGGCCCGGAATCTGCCCGGTGATTTGCGCCTCACGCTCGATATCGCGCAGCGAACAGAACACCGCAACCGCCATACACACCTTCTGCGCTTCGCTCGAAAGCTCCGCGCCGGAGAACCCCGCCGGCCATTCCTGCTCGATGAAATTCGTCGAAATATCGCCCTTGCGGAAGCGCTCGTGGCTCAGCACCGCCTGCAAAAAGCTGGTATTATGCGCAATGCCCTGAATCACGAAATCGCCCAGCTGATCGACCATCAAATCAATCGCCTGCTCGCGGGTTGGGGCATGGGTGCAATATTTCCCGATCATCGGATCGTAGAACATGCTGACTTCGCCGCCTTCATAAAGCGCTGTGTCGATCAGCGTACCGGGTTTGGCTTCCGGCTCCTGATACTTAATCACCCGGCCAGTGGACGGCAGGAAGCCCCGCGCCGGATCTTCCGCATAAATGCGGCTCTCAAACGCCCAACCGTTGATTTTCACATCGTCCTGCGTGAAGGGCAGTTTCTCACCCGCCGCGATACGAATCATCTGCTCAACGAGATCAATGCCCGTGATCAGCTCCGTCACCCGGTGCTCCACCTGCAGGCGCGTATTCATCTCAAGGAAGTAGAATTTGCCCGTTTGATCGACGATGAACTCCACCGTCCCCGCTGAAACATAGCCCACCTTCTGCGCCAAAGCCACCGCCTGCGCGCTCATCGCCGCGCGCATCTCGGGCGTTACAAACATGCTCGGCGCTTCTTCGATCACCTTCTGGTGGCGGCGCTGAATGCTGCACTCGCGCTCGCCTAAGCTCACCACATTGCCGTATTTATCCGCCAGAATCTGAATCTCGATATGGCGCGGATTGTCGAAATATTTCTCGATGAAGACGCGTGCATCGTTAAAGCTGTTGCGCGCTTCCGAGGTCGCCATCTTCATGCCATCGGCGAGTTCCTCATCCGAACGCACGACGCGCATACCTTTGCCGCCCCCACCCGCCGCCGCTTTGATGATCACGGGATAGCCAATTTCCTTCGCGATTTTGAGGGCCTCTTTCGGGTCCGAAATCGCCTCGAGCACGCCCGGAACACCGTTCACCCCCGCCGCCACGGCAATCTTTTTCGACTCGATCTTATCGCCCATCAGGCGGATCGCCTCCGGGTTCGGGCCCACCCAAGCCGCGTTCGTACGCTCGATCACCGCACGGGCAAAATTCTCTTTCTCCGACAAAAACCCATAACCCGGATGCACACATTCCGCCCCGGTCTGGTCAATCGCCGAGATGAGGTTGTCGATATTCAAATACGACTTAATGCTGGGCGAAGCGCCGATAAACACCGCCTCATCTGCATTTTTCACATGCAGGGCATTGGTATCCGCCTCGGAATAGACCGCGATGGTCCGCATCCCGAGCTTCTTCGCGGTTTGCATAATACGGCTGGCGATTTCGCCGCGGTTGGCAATTAGGATCGAATGGAACATAGACGCGTTTTGTAGTGGAAACCCGGCACGATGCAACCGTTTTTGTGGGTGGTGTGGAGGAGTGGAATACGGCTAGAAATTCAATGGTTAATCGCGTCCATCTATTTGCTGTCCTGTGGCTAAAGTAGTCGCTGTCAGTGCAAACCTCCCACGAATGGCTTGCTCCATCTCTTGGAGACGCTCCTCAAGAACATCCTCCCCTAAACCGTACTTCAGTTTAAGCTCGTTGGGAATTTGCTTACATGCATTGCGGATACTGTTCGACAGCGCAGCGATTTCGCCTGGCTTTTCCTCTTTCGCTTGCGATCGCATACGTTTCCAATCCTGGCTGTACCCATGATTTTTATCTTCTAGCAAGCTACGCGCAAGCTCACATTTTTGCTGGTCGTAGGCAACCATGTTGGGTGCATGCATGGCCTCATAGCTTTGCAACGAAGAATCGATGTCATCCAAAATCCTGGTTGGCAATGCAACTCTAGCCAATGCCTCACACCATTGCTCATAATTAAACGAGAGTTGGTGCGTATCGTGTTGCATTGCTTCCCAAAGCGGAAAAAGAAATGCATCACGCATTTCCGGCTCATCCATCAGATAATTCAGATATCCATTATCAAGCTCTGCGCCTAGCTTTACAGCCACAGCAGTATTTCTCAGCGTCAGCGCGATGATTGGATCGATTGGGTTTGGTTGCATTCTATTAATCTTAGTGGAACTGCTCCTGCTCGGTCGAGCCCTTGAACGCCGTGGTGCTCGCCTGCCCGCCGCTGATCGCCTCCGCCACCGCATCGAAGTAGCCCACACCCACTTCACGCTGGTGTTTCACGGCGGTGAAGCCATGGGTCGCATCCGCGAATTCCTTCTCCTGCAGCGTCACATAGCCCGCCATGCCGGATTCCTTGTATTTGCGCGCCAGGTCGAACATGCCGTGGTTGAGCGCATGGAAACCCGCGAGCGTGATGAACTGGAATTTATACCCCATCGCGCCCAGCTCTTTCTGGAATTTCGCAATCGTCGCATCGTCGAGATGTTTCTTCCAATTGAAGCTCGGGGAGCAGTTATAAGCCAGCATTTTACCCGGATGCGCCTTGTGCATCGCTTCCGCAAATTTCTTCGCCTCCGCAAGGTCCGGCGTTGAAGTTTCGCACCAGACAAGGTCCGCATAATCCGCAAACGCAATACCGCGATTGATCGCCGCATCGATGCCGCCATCATAGTTGAAGAAACCCTCAACCGTGCGGCCCGGCTTGATGAATTTGCCGTCGCGCTCATCGACATCGCTCGTCAAAAGATACGACCCGTTCGCATCGGTCCGCGCAATGATGATGCTCGGCACGCCGCATGTATCACTCGCCAAACGCGCCGCCACGAGCTTCTCGATATGCTCACGAATCGGCACCAGCACCTTGCCGCCCATATGGCCGCATTTCTTCGCGCTCGAGAGCTGGTCTTCCCAGTGCGAACCGGCCGCCCCCGCCTCGATCATCAATTTCTGCAGTTCGAACGCATTCAAATTCCCGCCAAACCCCGCCTCCGCATCCGCCACAATCGGCTGGAACCAATCGACGGTTTTTTTACCTTCCGATGTCTCGATCTGATCCGCCCGGCGCAGCGTATTATTGATGCGCTTCACCACCGCCGGTACCGAATCGAACGGATAGAGCGACTGATCGGGATACATCTGCCCCGCCAAATTCGCATCCGCCGCCACCTGCCAGCCGGAAAGGTAAATCGCCTTCAAGCCCGCACGCACCTGCTGCATCGCCTGGTTGCCGGTCAGCGCACCCAGCGCATTCACATAGGGCTCGCTCGCGAAATAATTCCAAAGCTTCTCGCTTGTATGTTTCGCAATCGAATGCTCGATCGGCAGGGACCCGCGCAATTTCACCACATCCGCACCGCTATAGGGGCGCTTCACGCCGTTCCAGCGCTTGTTTTCTTTCCAGTCTTTTTCAAGGGCGGCAGCGTCGAGCCAAGTCATAGAAATCTCCTGTTATGGTGCATTGCACAGTAAACATCAGGAAGGTTAACAACGCATTAAGCGGATGAGGTTTCGTGACCGCCGATTCACTTTTCTCCCCCCTTGTTGCCTTTTCGCCGCGCAACAAAAAACCCTGCCATCTCGCGATAGCAGGGTTTTTTTCACATCAACCGTGAAGCCTACGGCATCCGCTGCGGGTTGCGCAGTTCCACCGGGTTGCCGACCGTGAAATAAGCCGGGCCTTTGGTGAAGGTATTCGCCACATCGGTCGTCGAGATCGTACCCGACGAACCATAGACACCCGGCTTCAGGTTGCTGGGCAGCGTCACCTCCGCCTTCACCACATAGGTGGTGTTGGCCTTGAGCGCATCGCCGTTCAGCGGGCGACCGAACTCATCCGTAATCTTCCCACACGCAGGGTAATTCGCCTTATTGGTCAGACACGGGTCCGCGATAATGGTCTTTTTCGCAAAATCCCGAATCGTGAGATGGACGTTTGCGCTCTTCTGCTCCACCGCACCGATCTTGATTTCGCCGGTCACGGTGATTTTATCGCCCGGCCGCGGCGTAAGGTCGGAGACGTTGAAGTTGCGCAATTCCACTGGCAGCACTTTTTCGGGCGCGGCACTGTTGAACTGGTACACTTTCAAATAATCCACATCGTAGTTGGAGGGGAACGGCGTGGTCTTGTTCGGCTCCCCACCCCATGAGCCGCCCATATTCAGCTGCATCATGATAAACATCGCGTTTTGCGGCACGCGCTCGCTGTTGCTGAACACCGCTTTGCCATCAATGTAATAGGTCAATTTATCCGCCGTCCAATCGAGCGTATAAATATGGTAATCATCCGACAAATCCGGCTTCTCGCGGCCGCAGGTGTTGGTCAGCGGCAGCCTTTTGCTGGAATTCAGCACCGGCGGCGTACAGCCATCCGTCCAAGCGCCCGCTTTGTGCGAGAGATCGTCCCAGAAATAGCCGACATGCAGCTGGTTGGGCGATTGACCGAGATACTCGAAAATATCGGTCTCGGAATACGGGCCATATTCCTGTAGCATCCAGAAGGACGGCCAGGTGCCCGCCCCTTTCGCCATTTTGGCGCGGATTTCAAAGCGGCCGTATTTCTGGCTGAATTTACCGGAGCTTTGCACCCCGCCGCACATATAGGCGATCGGGCCGTTCAGCGACGTGTTCAGCGTCCCATCGCGGTAGGTGCCAAGATGGCAGCTATTGCGCAACACGCCTTCCGGCAGAATCTCGACTTCTGTCGGAATAAAGTAGCGATCCGGGAGGTAAGCACCCGTTTTTTTATCCTTCAGCCCGATACGGTTCACATCGCCGTTCGGCCAGCCGAAGCTCCATTTATTCATGTCGAGCTTGTCGAAATCATCGCGCCAGACGAGATGCATGCCCGCAGGCGTCGGCAACTCGCTCGGCGGCAGCACCGAGGTCGGCGTCGGCGTAACAACCGGGGTCGGGGTCGGCGTCGTCACCACGGTAGGCGACGGTGCCGGTGCTGGCGTTGTGGTTGGCGCAGGTGCAGGAGCCGGTGTTGGGACCGGAGCCGGAGCGGGTGCCGGTGTCGGCACAGGTGCAGGCGCTGGAGCCGGAGTAGGCACGGGTGCCGGTGCTGGCGTTGGCTCAGGTGTTGCAACAGGCGCAGGTGCTGGGGCCGGAGTCGTTGTCGGCGCAGGTGTTGGTACCGGCGTTGCTACTGGTGCAGGTGCAGGCACAGGAGTGGTAGTTGGCGCGGGTGCAGGTGCCGGCGTTGGCACAGGGGCCGGAGCGGGTACAGGTACCGGCGCAGGCGTTGTCGTTGGTGCAGGCGCGGGAGCCGGAGTCGGCTCAGGAGTCGCAACCGGTGCTGGTGCAGGCGCAGGTGTCGTAGTTGGTGCTGGCGCAGGTGCAGGCGTTGGCTCAGGCGTCGTGGTGGGTGTCGGAGCCGGTACTGGGCTTGTGGTCGGCGTGGTGGTGCCTCCCCCCGAACCCGATCCGCCGGAACCCGATCCCCCACCCGAAGTTGTGGCTGGCACCGTGGTCGGCGCAGGTGTCGTGGTTGGTGCTGGAGCCGGTGTTGGCGACGTGGTCGGGGCCGGAACGGGTGCAGGCGCAGGCGTGGTCGTCGGTGCAGGGGCCGGTGTATTCGGCGTGTTCGGCGATGCCGGTGGCGTGACCGTTTTCGGTGTCGGGGTCGGCGTTGGCACCGCCGGTTTATTAATTTCAAACCCCGTCGCTTTGGTGGCCGAAGCAACGGTCGTGCTGCCGCTCTTCATCACCACATCGACCGTGTAGTTGCCACCCTGCAGACTCGGCGGCACCTTATAATTCAGCACATAGGTATAGTAAGAACCCTTAGCCAAATTGCCCAGCGTCACCGGTTGGGTCGAAATAACCTTTCCCTTGCTGTCGCGAATCACGATGGAGCCGGTCACATTGGTCACGGCATCGCGCGCAGCCACGCTGTAGCGAATGCCCATTTTCCCACCGGCATCGGCCGTGGGCGTGTTGGTCGCCGCGGTGAGCTTCAGCGCTGGCACATCGGCCGCTTGCACGCCACTCGCGCCGATTAAAAGACACGCAACCGAAACACCGGTAAGAAGCTTACTGCGCATAGAACCCCCCATGTGGCGTTCGGTGTCCATGCATCGCGGCATAGCCCTCGCCTGTTTTTCCCCAGTTCTACTCTCTACTCCTTATTTACGATATTTGCAACTTTTTGTTTGCCAATTCGTTAACATTTTAAGGAGTTTTTCGCTAAAATTTCGGTAGGTTAGCAGGCGGGCGCAAGCGTCCTGTTTTCAGATTATGCTGATAGAGTGCGGCTTACAGCGGTAAATTATCGTGCCGCTTTTTCGGGTTCTCGAGCTGCTTATGGCGCAGGGTCGCCAGTGCCCGGCACACTCGCCAGCGCGTATTCTGCGGACGAATCACATCATCGAGATAGCCCCGGCTCGCCGCCGCGAAGGGTGACGCGAAATTATCGCGATAGCTTTCCACCGCCGCATCCACCTCGTCCTGGCCCTTCAGCTTACCTTTGAAAATAATCTCGACCGCCCCGGCCGGGCCCATCACCGCAATCTCGGCGGAGGGCCAGGCATAGTTAATATCGTTACGCAGATGCTTCGAACCCATCACGATATACGCGCCGCCGTAAGCCTTGCGCGTAATCACCGTAATCTTCGGCACGGTCGCCTCGGCATAGGCATAAAGCAGCTTTGCGCCATGGCGGATAATGCCGTTATGCTCCTGCGAGCTGCCCGGCAGGAAGCCCGGAACATCGACGAGCGTCACAATCGGAATCTGAAACGCATCGCAGAAACGCACGAAACGCGCGGCTTTGCGGCTGGCATCGATATCGAGACACCCGGCGAGCTCCATCGGCTGGTTCGCGACAAACCCGACCGTATGGCCTTCCATGCGCGCGAAACCGACAATCACATTCTTCGCATAATCCGGCGAGACTTCGAAGAAATCCTCCTCATCCACAATGCGCTTCAACACATCATACATGTCGTAAGGCTTGTTCGCGTTGTCGGGGATCACGCTGTTCAGGCCCATTTCCACCCGGTCCGCCGGGTCTTCCGTCGGGCGCACCGGCGGCTTCTCGCGATTGCTGAGCGGCAGGAAATTCACCAAGCGGCGCACCTGCAGCAACGCCTCAATATCGTTGTCATAGACCATATCTGCAACACCCGTATGGGTGCCGTGCACATCCGCCCCGCCGAGCTCTTCCTGCGTAATTTCCTCATGCGTTACCGTCTTCACCACATCCGGACCGGTCACGAACATATAGCTGCTGCCGCGCACCATGATGGTGAAATCGGTGAGTGCCGGCGAATACACCGCACCGCCCGCACACGGCCCCATGATCACCGAAATCTGCGGGATCACGCCGCTCGCCAGCACATTGCGCTGGAAAATCTCCGCAAACCCCGCGAGGCTGTCCACGCCCTCTTGAATCCGCGCGCCGCCGGAATCATTGAGGCCAATGATCGGCGCGCCCATCTTCATCGCCATATCCTGCACCTTGCAGATTTTGCGCGCGTTGTTTTCCGACAAACTACCGCCAAGCACGGTGAAATCCTGCGAATACACAAACACCATGCGGCCATTGATCGTGCCCTGACCCGTCACCACGCCATCGCCCGGCACCTTGTTTTTCTCCATGCCGAAATTGGTGCAGCGATGCTCCATGAACATGTCGTATTCTTCGAAACTGTCCGGGTCGAGCAGCACCTCGAGGCGCTCACGCGCCGTCAGCTTGCCCTTGTCGTGCTGCACGTTGATGCGCGCCTGACCGCCGCCGAAGCGCGCCTGCTCGCGTTTAATTTCCAATTCTTTCACAATCGCGACTGCGCTCATGATGCCTCTAAAGGTTAGTTGCCCGAAGTGGAACTGTCATCCCGGGCTCTTGTCCCGGGATCCCCCGCCACAAGCTTAAAGCCCGCTTGAAGGAGATCCCGGCACAAGGCCGGGATGACAGCCACGAAACCCGCGATGTAGCACAGCTTAAACATCCACGCAAAGCCCCAATTTCAGCGCGTGTGGAGAAGCGTTTTTACAGATTTTTTATGGCGGTTTTTGAACGGGTTATCTGTCAAGAAAATAGTTCCAAGATATAGCATTTAGTACACCATTCTCTCCACGTCATTGCGAGGCCCTCTTGAGGGGCCGCGGCAATCCACCTGCTTTCTTTCTTTTCTAATTTCTATATTCTGCACATCCCAAAGGTGGATTGCTTCGCTAAACGCTCGCAATGACGTCGCGTTGAGTATGGCGCAATTCCGGCAAATCAGGCGTTTGCTGCAGCCAAAAACATCGCCGCCGCTTTCGCATCCCGGCATTTGCCGGCCCATTTCGCGGTCACTTCCGCATCCTGCCCCCAGGCATCCGCCTGCACGGTTTCATCGAGATGGGCGGCAGCGAGCGCTTCCTCAATGCTGCGGAAATGTTTCCATACCGCGAGCGTCAACAGCGCGGAACCAAGGATGGGCACCAGCATCGCCAGCGCCGCGAGTTCATGGTCATTTGCTGCAGCAAAAAGCGCAGCAATTTTGTGCACCGAATCTTCCGGTTGCGGCACGGGCATCAGCCCATCGGTGAGCCTAAATGCTGCAGCATATACGTGCGCCACCCACTCCAAAACCGGATCAAAATGCTGCAGCTGAAGCGCGCGCAATTTCGCATGCTCGGATGCAATCGGCAGCGCCGCATCCGTCACCGACGCGCGGTAAAAAAGCAGGTCGGTTTCGATGTAATTTGCAATGTCAGCAAGCAGCGCAGCACGGTCCCCCTCCACCCGGTCGAGCGCAATATTCAAGAGGCGCGTCAGGGGCATTGTATCGGTGTCAATTAGGTCCTTTTGTGCACCCCATTCCGCCGCAATTTGCTGCGCTAATTTTTCGGATGTTGTGTGCAGCAATTGTTGCATCGGCGTGCGCACATTTTTGCCATCCAGCTGCACCACAAAACCCGCATCATGCCGCACAGCATTTGCTGCAGCATAAAAACGTCTGGGAAGCGGCTTTTTCTCCGCTTTCGCTTTGCTCATCCCCACCATATTTTACTCCGGAATCTCGAGCCCGAGCGAGTTCAAACTCGCCGCAATATGTTTCGCGAGCGGTGCCTGAAATTCCCGCGCGGGTTTGCCAAACATGGGCGGCAGGTAAATCTTCCAAGCCTGCAGATGCAGGCGACCCGAAACATCGACCCCGCCTTTCACATGCGCATCTTTCCCGCCATATTTGCCATCCCCCACCATGGGGCAGCCCAGCTCCGCCATATGCACGCGCAATTGGTGCGTGCGGCCCGTAATCGGCTCCAGCTCGACCAGCGCCATTTTCTTCGCCAGATGCTCGAGCGTGCGGTAGCGCGTCACCGCGCGTTTGCCGTCCTCCTCCACGCTCATCACAACCTCGCGGCTATCCTCCCCGCGCTCGACCTTGTCCAGGTTCGACTCGATCTCGCCCTCATAAGGCTGCGGCACACCGACCACGAGCGCGAGATACGTCTTGCGAATCTTCTTGTTCGCGAACCCCCGCTGCAGCTCCGCCGCCGCCGCCGCATGGCGCGCGAGCAGCATTACCCCGCTCGTATCTTTATCCAGCCGATGCACCAATCGCGGCACCTGCTTCGCATCGAATTGCAGCGCCGGCAACATCCCATCGAGATGCTTCGTCACCTTGCTGCCGCCTTGCACAGCGAGGCCTGCCGGCTTATTGATGACGAGGATGTCCTTATCCTTGAACATCACCATGCCCTGCGCTTCCTGCGCCAGCTCGAGCGTCATTTTCATTGGCTGTTTTTCGCGCGCCGGAGCCTTGATCTCGGGGTTCACAATCTCCCCGCGTACCTCGATCACATCATCCTCGAACACGCGTTGGTTCCCCTCCGCCTTTTTTCCGTTCAGGCGAATCAGCCCCTTGCGCAGCGCCTTCTGGTAAATCGAGTTCGGCGCGCTGCCCAAAATCCGCTGGCACCAGCGATCGAGGCGCGTGTTGCCATCCATGGCGTCGACTTTATAGGTCTTGCGTTCCATCTTATTGTCCTAACTTGTAACCCAAAATTGTTGCAGCAAACGCGACCATCACACTACCGCCCACATACAGCCCCGCCTGCAGCAAAGCGCCACGCTGCACCAGCTGTAGCGTATCCCACGAGAAGGCGGAAAAGGTGGTGAAACCGCCCAGAATACCAGTCACGAAAAACAGCTGTGATTGCTCGGAATGCGGCGGCGTAAGATACCGCGCCATAAGATACCCAATCGCGAACGAGCCGAGAATATTCACGAGCATGGTGCCGAGCGGGAAGGATGACGGATTCAACCGCATAGCCACCTGCACCGCCGCAAAGCGCAGCAACGCACCAATCGCGCCACCGGTCGCGACACAGAGAATGGGAATCATGGTCAGGAAAAACATGGCGCGAATCTAGCGAAACAGCGCCCGAATGTCACGGTTAATTGAGGGTTTTCAGCAACCGGTCCAAGCAGCGTTCCAGCAAATTGCGCTGCGAAGGCCCAATGCCAGAGCGGCTTTCCGTGAGATGCACTCGCTGCAAATCAAGCGCGCTGCGCACACCTTCGCTGGTCGTGTCCAGGTTTTCCGCCAGTTCTTGCTCTGTTTTATGGTCCATTTTCCTACCCATTCCCCGCGCGAAAGCGCCGCTTCTGCCACTCTAATGCTGCGCCGCCTTTTTACAACGCTTAAGTTATCCCTGACGTTTCGCGCGTAATTTCTCCCAATAATCGAGGCGCTTGCCGATCTCGCGCTCGAACCCACGCTCCACCGGCGCGTAATATTCCTCGCGCGGCATCTCATCCGGGAAATAATTCTGGCCGGAGAAGGAATCCTCGGCGTTATGGTCGTAATCATACCCCGCGCCATAGCCGATTTCCTTCATCAGCTTCGTCGGCGCGTTCAAAATATGCTTCGGCGGCATCAGGCTGCCATGCTGTTTCGCCGCCCGCATCGCTGCACCATAAGCCACATATTGCGCGTTGGATTTCGGCGCCGTCGCGAGATAAATCACTGATTGCGCAATCGCGAGTTCCCCTTCGGGCGAGCCCAAGCGTTCATAGGTCTCCGCCGCCGCCAACGCCTGCAGATGCGCCTGCGGGTCCGCCATGCCGATATCCTCCACCGCGAAACGAATCAGCCGCCGGTTGATGTAGCGCGGGTCCTCGCCTCCCGCCAACATCCGCGCGAACCAATAGAGCGCCGCCTGCACATCGCTCCCACGCAGCGATTTATGCAGCGCCGAAATGAGGTTGTAATGCGACTCCTGCGCTTTGTCGTAAACCGGCGGGCGCTGCTGCAGTAATTTGCCAAGCGCTTCTGATGTTAGCGGCTCTCTTGGGCTCGCATCCCAAATCGCCTCCAGCATGCTCAACAAAAACCGCCCATCGCCATCTGCCATCGCGAGCAGCACTTCGCGCGCGGATGCATCGACCGGCACGGGCTTGCCCATCAACTCCTCGGCACGAGAAATCATCATACTTAATGCCTCAGGCGCTAGCCTGTTCAGCACCAGCACCCGCGCACGTGACAGCACCGCGGAGTTGAGCTCGAACGATGGATTCTCCGTCGTCGCGCCGATCAGCGTCACCGTGCCATCCTCCACCACCGGCAGCAGCACATCCTGCTGCGCGCGGTTGAAGCGGTGGATCTCATCGACGAACAGCACCGTACGTTGCCCCACCATCTGCCGCTCGCGCGCTTCCTCGAAATGTTTCTTGAGGTCGTTCACCCCGCTCGCCACCGCGGATACTTGCTGCAGCCCATACCCCGCCTCATCCGCGAGCAGCCGCGCGATCGTCGTCTTCCCGCAGCCCGGCGGACCCCACAAAATTACCGATTGCAAATGTTTCGCCGCCACCATCCGGCTGAGCACCCCCTCCGGCCCCGTCAAATGCTCCTGCCCGATTACCTCGGCCAGGCTTTGCGGGCGCAATTGCTCGGCCAGCGGGGCTTGCCGTTGGGGGCTGCCGAAGAGGGAATTTTGGGCAGTGGATTTAGCTTTGGCCATGGGATGAATATAGGGTGGAAAACAAAAAAGGCCACCCGAAGGTGGCCTTTTCATTTCGTTCCCGAAATTGCTGACTAAGCAGCAGCTTCTTCACCGGTTACTTCTACCGGGCCGGAATCCTGGCCGCGGGCGGATTCGTCACGGTCCACGAACTCGATGATCGCCATCGGGGTCGCGTCGCCGTAGCGGAAGCCAGCTTTCAGCACGCGGATGTAACCACCCGGACGTTGCTCGTAGCGCTTCGCCAGCACCGAGATGATTTTCTCAGCCGATTTCTCGCAGCGCAGACGGCTGATGAGAAGACGGCGAGCCGCGAGGTCGCCCGCTTTACCAGCGGTCACCAGTTTCTCGACGATCGGGCGAAGATCTTTCGCTTTCGGCAGCGTCGTGAAAATCTGCTCATGTTTGATCAGCGCGCAAGCCATGTTCGCAAACATCGCTTTACGGTGCGATGAAGTACGGTTCAGTTTACGGCCGCCTAATTGGTGTCTCATGGTAGTCTCCTTAAATTAGCTTAGAGCTTACAGCCTACAGCTAACAGCTCTTGGCTGTCGGCTGTCGGCTCTCGGCTAGTATGGGTCCTCGAACTTACGTGCCAGCTCTTCGATATTTTCCGGCGGCCAACCGACCACTTCCATACCAAAGCGCAGACCCATATTGTTCAGCACTTCTTTAATTTCGTTGAGCGACTTGCGGCCGAAATTCGGGGTCTTGAGCATTTCGCTCTCCGATTTCTGCACCAGGTCACCAATGTAAACGATGTTGTCGTTCTTCAGGCAGTTCGCCGAGCGAACGGAAAGCTCGAGCTCATCCACTTTCTTGAGCAAGTACGGCGAGAATTTCAGTTCTTCCTCGGCCGATTTCACGTTCACTTCTGCTACGTCTTCGAAGTTGATGAAGAGTTGGAGCTGATCCTGCAGAATGCGCGCAGCAAGTGCCACTGCATCATCCGGAGCAATGCTGCCATCGGTTTCGAGTTCAAGCGTCAGTTTGTCGTAATCGGTACGGTTGCCAACGCGCGCGTTCTCAACTTTGTACGATACTTTCTCCACCGGCGAGAAGAGCGCATCCACCGGAATGAGGCCAATCGGCGCATCGGACGGACGGTTCTGAGCAGCAGGTACGTAACCCTTGCCCACTTCCACGATCAGCTCCATGTTGATGCTTGCGCCTTTATCCAAGGTGCAGATCACGAGGTCTTTGTTCAGCACTTCTACATCCGAATCGGTCTGGATCATGCCCGCGGTGACTTCGCCCGCTTCGCTCGACTTCAGCACCATGCGCTTACGGTCCGCGCTATGGGCTTTCAGTTTCAGATCCTTGATGTTCAGGATGATGTTGACCACGTCCTCACGCACGCCCGGGATCGCCGAGAATTCATGTTGCACGCCTTCGATTTTGATCGACGTTACAGCCGCGCCTTGCAGCGAGCTGAGCAGGATGCGGCGCACGGCCACACCCAGCGTAATACCAAAGCCGCGCTCAAGCGGTTCAGCAACGACCACAGCCTTGCGCGCGTCGCCGGTTACCGGCTTCACGTCGAGTTTGCTTGGTTTAATCAGGTCTTTCCAGTTCTTGTTCAGTAAAGCGCTCATTCAGGTTCCCCAAATGTTGGTGTTTCGTTTTCGACCTTAATTGCTTAGACGCGGCGGCGTTTCGGCGGACGGCAGCCGTTATGCGGCACCGGCGTGATGTCTTTGATCGACGTCACCGCGAGGCCAACGGCAGCCAGTGCACGCAGCGCGCTTTCGCGGCCAGCACCCGGACCTTTCACGAGCACTTCCACCGTGCGCATGCCATGCTCCATGGCTTTTTTCGCCGCAACTTCGGCCGCTACCTGGCTTGCATACGGGGTCGATTTACGCGAACCCTTGAAGCCGTTTGCGCCGGAGCTCGACCACGCAATCGCGTTGCCGAACGGATCGGTGATGGTGATGATGGTGTTGTTGAAGCTAGCGTTGACATGCGCAACACCGACCGGAACGTTCTTACGATCCTTCTTCTTCACGGCTTCAGCGGTAGCGCCTTTGCCTTTTGCTTGTGGTTTAGCCATTTTTCATAAAGTGCCTAGTGCTTAGTGCCTGGTGGTTAGTAACCATCCGATCCTAAATCTATCTCACTCTCCTCTAAATTTGTTTCTCTATTCCCTAGGCACTAAGCACTAGGCACTATTTCGTTACCATTTTCTTGCCCGCAATCGCGACCGCTTTACCCTTACGCGTACGCGCGTTGGTATGGGTGCGTTGACCACGAACCGGCAGCTTCTTACGATGGCGCAGACCGCGGTAGCAGCCCAGATCCATCAGACGCTTGATGTTCATGCTGGTTTCGCGGCGCAGGTCACCTTCTACGGTGTAATCTGCATCGATGATTTCGCGCAGGCGCGACACTTCCAGCTCGGTCAGATCGGCCACGCGGCGCGTCGACTCGATGTCGGCTTTCTCGGTGATTTCTTGGGCTTTGGCGTTTCCAATGCCATGGATGTAGGTGAGAGCAATCACCACACGCTTGGCAGAAGGAATATTAACGCCGGCAATACGTGCCATGCTACACTCCTAGTATTTAATTATGGGGCCGCAGGGGCCCGCGTTACAATAACCGGCACAAAGGTGCCAGCTTCCGCGCAAAAACTTGACCGTTTTCGCGAAGAGCGGGGAATATACAGACGAAAAGCCGCCTGTCAACGGGTAATTTTACGTAATTGTTGGCGGCTGATGCGGTAAAGCCGCTCGGTAGCAATTGCACCATTTTTTGCCTGCCGCGGATTGGGCATGAGAGCCATGCCCAACCGCTCCGCCACCCGGCAGGACCGCTGGTTTGGCTCCTGAATAATCGCAAAAATACAATTTAATTTCAGATCCTTAAATGCATATTCCAGCACCGCGCGCGCCGCCTCGGTCGCATAACCATGTCCCCAATATTCGGGAATAAACTGCCAGCCAATGCCCATTTGTGCGCTACCGCCCGCGACCTTACGCGGGTAGAGCCCCACGCTGCCCATAAATTCACCGGTTAAGCCGCATTGCACCACCCAAAACCCGTACCCATGCTCGTCGAAGCTCTTTTCAAATTCCGCAACCGCGACAATCGAGCTTAACGGGCTCACTTTACCGGGAAAGAATTCCATGCCGAGCGTTTCAAGCCGCATGGCGGCAAAACCTGCCAAATCCTCTTCCGCCCAGCGACGAATGACCAGGCGCGGCGTATCGAACCTGAGCAGCTTCTGCGGCTGATAACGCGAGAGATAGCTTAGTTGCTCGCGAACAGGTGATAAGTCGAATGCAATAGCCATAATGCCTCTTCATGGGCGTGAACGCGAAGCATAATGCAAAGCTGATGCCAATTTAGGGTTGTACCATCGAAAAATGTGTTGCCGTCATCATAGTGTCATAATTGCATGTTATAAAACCCCTGGACGTATCTTTTGTGAAGCTTGTGTTGGAATCTTTCCAACCCACTTCACGGGAGGTTTCTGCTGCACCCGCAGCAGGAGGGCGTGCAAGGGGAAACTACATGAATATAAACGTGATAGCTGCTTTCTTTGGGCAACATGTCTTGCTTACTTTATTTGCGTGTATAGCGGGGCTCTTACTCCTAGCCATGCAAATGGGCGAGTGGGCCCGGTGGCACTACAAGGAAGCCGAACAGATAGGAACTTTGCTGAAAAAAGCGAAGTGGCTTATCGTCATTGCCATCATCGGCAGCACGATATCGGCGGGACTCTTTCAGTTTCATGCAAACTTAGTACAAATAGGGCTCATCGTAATAGTAGAGCTTTTTATTGTGCTGATGTTTCATGCGAAGGAAAAAGCACCGCAATCGTGAATACCACCTTTGCTACTAAAAAACACGGAACTTCGGTTCCGTGTTTTTTCAGAAACTCTACACCCGGTCGGATTCGCCGTTGCTAACAATGCTATTGATGCTCGCCGTCACATGTGCAATATCGGCCATGCCATCCACCGTGCGCAATGCACCCTGCGCTTTGTAATGCGGCAGCAACGGCGCCGTCATCGCATGGTATTGCTCGAGGCGTTTCGCCACCGTTTCCGCCTTGTCGTCCTCGCGGCGGATAAACTCGTTCGACCCGCACACATCGCACTCGCCCTCACGGCTACGGCGGCGGAATTTATCGTGATACCCGGCACCGCATTGTTTGCAGCTGAAGCGCCCCGCGATACGCTCGACCAGCGCCTTATCATCGACCGCGAGCTCAATCACGAAATCGATTTTTTTGCCCTCATCGTTCAGCATCGCATCAAGTGCAGCTGCTTGCGCCGTTGTGCGCGGAAACCCATCGAGGATAAACCCGTTCGGGCAATTCGCATCCGAAATCGCATCGCGGATAATGCCGATCATAATATCATCACTCACCAACCCGCCCGACGCCATGATCGATTTCGCCTTGAGGCCGATCTCGGAACCACTCGCCACCGCCGCACGCAGCATATCGCCGGTCGCAAGCTTCGTCAGCTTATAGGTATCGCGTAAGTAATCGCTTTGCGTACCTTTACCAGCGCCCGGGGGCCCAAGCAGAATGATGTTCATGTTACTTTCTCCCTTTGAGACGCGCTTTCTTGATCAAGGCTTCATATTGATGGGCGAATAAATGCGACTGCACCTGGCCAACAAAATCGATCACCACATTCACCACGATCAGCAAGCTAGTACCGCCAAGGTAAAACGGCACGTTATATTCCGCAATCAGCAGCTCCGGGATTACACACACGAAGCACAGATACGCCGCGCCGAGCACCGTCAACCGCGTCAGCACGAAATCGAGGTAATCCGCCGTTGCTTTGCCGGGGCGAATGCCCGCAATAAAGCCGCCGTTTTTGCGCAAATTATCCGCTGTCTCCGCTGGGTTGAACACCACCGCGGTATAGAAGAACGAGAAGAAAATAATGATCGCCGTATAAGCCACAATATACATCGGCTGACCATGCGCGAGATGCGCCGCAATCGCGCGCAACCAGCCCGAGCCACCTTCGGCATTAAAGCCCGCGATGGTGAGCGGGAACAGCAAAATCGAGCTCGCGAAAATCGGCGGAATTACGCCCGACGAATTCAGCTTCAGCGGCAAATGCGTCGCCTCGCCTTGCATGATTTTATTGCCCACCTGACGCTTCGGATACTGGATCAAAATGCGGCGTTGCGCGCGCTCCATGAACACGATCAGCGCGATGAGGCCAAGCACCAGCGCGACGACCAGCAGAATCACCGGCGTCGACAGCACGCCTTTGCGGCCGAGCTCAAACGTACTGATAAACGCGTTCGGCAAGTTCGCAATAATGCCGGTGAAAATAATCAGCGAAATGCCCTGGCCAATGCCGCGCTGCGTGATTTGCTCACCCAGCCACATCAGGAACATGGTGCCGCCGGTCAGCGTCACCACCGTGGAGAAGCGGAAAAACATGCCCGGATGCATCACCGCCGACAGGCCATTCGATTGCATGCCTTCAAGCCCGGTCGCAATGCCGTACGCCTGCAGAATGCACAGCACCAGTGTGAAATAGCGCGTATATTGGTTGATTTTGCGGCGGCCAGCTTCGCCTTCCTTCTTCAGCTCCGCGAGTTTTGGCACCGCAACACCCATCAGCTGGATGATGATGCTCGCCGAAATATACGGCATCACCGCCAGCGCAAAAATCGTCATGCGGCTGAGCGCACCGCCCGAGAACATGTTGAACACGCCGAGCACGCCGCTCGCATGTTGCTGATAAATTTCCTGCAGGGTTTGCGGGTCGATGCCGGGAATCGGAATATAGGTGCCCAGACGATACACAATCAGCGCGCCCAGCACGAAAAGCAGACGGCTCTTCAGTTCGGTCGCACGACCCAGCAGGCCGAAATTCATGTTGGATGCAAAACGTTCAGCAGCGGAGGCCATAATATTCCTAGGATAAAAATGAGTCGAAGTTTGTCATTAAAGCGGTGGCCGAACCTGTCAAGCACGATAGCGTAGCAACACACAAGATTTGCGAGAACGCTTGGCCTCCTCCTGCACTGCAAGAAAGCGTTTTTACCGAAAAATTGAACTGTCATTTAATAAACGCGTCGCCGTTCCTTAATTTCCCCCAATACCCTGCCAAACCCATTTAAAGCTCAGCTTTCCGCAGCCTTGCCTTCACAAGAGAATTTTAACCATTTTACATTATCCTAGCTTTATGTCCGAGACCCTTAAAATTCATAGCGCAGAAGACCAAAAGGCTTTTTTCAACCAGTTGGTAGAAAACCTGCACAAGGACGGCACGCTCCGGAATTTCGATACCGTAATAGGCGAGGATAGATTATTGCCTTTTCAATTGAAGCAACCCCATTCCATCCTACGCCGCACCGACAAACCAATGCTCGTTGCCCATATTGGCGATGAACCTTACAACACGCTAACTACTAGCGGTCGTTATGGTACATTGAACCTGACACAAAAGGAGATCTCGTTAAAAGCGGCCTCAATTCGCGCCGCCATCAACCGCTACATGCCACGAGAAGCATTTGCCGCCTATCTCGACTATTTCCAGCGGCATCTCGACGAGCCCTCCCATCAGATAGCCTTAGAAAATGCATTCTTGGACCTTAAGGATCAAGCTTGCATCACGCATGAGGAAGAACCAACCGGCAAAGAATATTTACATGAAACGATCGTGGAAGATCTGGGTAATCTTCGTAGCGAACTTGCAGATTCTGCCATCCGTCAAGACATTGTGCATTACCCGACACTCGCTTTATCGCTGGCAATTTATTATGCCGCCCATAGCACGTATGTCAGCCAATTAAAGGCAGCGTTCACCCATAATGGCGAACTTCCCGAACAAGAACGGGAGAATGGCATTTATACGCTCAGCACAAAATCGTTTAACCAGTTCAACCATTTCGTCTTGTTCGGATCACTATTACCACTGATTCTCTACCATTACGAACAATCCGCACCGGAATGTCCCGCAACCCAGATCGAACAACGTACCGCCGTATCCATGGGTGGTGAAGCAGCACCCATGATGGCTGAGATCGATCAAGCCGATCATGGGCGCATGCGCCAGGCCATTCAAACCGCATGGAAAATGTTTTTCGACCGCGAAGTGACGACCCATGAATGGCGCTCTTTAAACAACGGCCCCCAAACAATGACTTGCCCCGCCCATCGCCACCTCAAAACTTCCGCCGAAGACGGGCTGATCGAACATATCTATGATTTCGTAGAGAATCACCCGCAGCAGGTCAAAGACACAATGGCACTGATGCGCAACAGCCTCCTCGCACGCCAGGAAAATTTTAACAAAGGCGCATAAGCGACCAATAAAAAAGACCACCCGAAGGTGGCCTTTTCATTTCGTCGAACCAAAGTTCAGTTAAGCTTTAATTGCCTTACCGGTCTTCGGATCTTTTTTCACTTTTTCGCGTTTCGCGGCTTTTTCTTTCACCGATACTTTGCCCCCGAGTTTCTCGATCGCCGCCGCAGCATTTTTCGATGCGCGTTCGATATCGAGGCTCAGTTTTGCTTTCAGCTCGCCCTTGAGCAGCAGCTTCACGCCTTCGCTGGTTTTCGGCACGATGCCTTTTTCTTTCAGCGCCGCGGTCGTCACCACGTCACCTGCTTTAAAGGTACCGTTATCGACCAGGATCTGCAGATCGCGCAAAGTGATCACATCGAACTCGACGCGCGTATGGTTGTTGAAGCCACGCTTCGGCAGGCGGCGGTGAATCGGCATCTGGCCGCCCTCGAAGCCTTTGATCGCAACGCCCGAACGCGCGGTCTGGCCCTTGCCGCCACGACCACCGGTTTTGCCTTTACCCGAGCCGATACCACGGCCGATACGCATGCGGCGCTTATGCGCACCTGGGTTATTTTGCAGTTGGTTCAATTCCATTTTAGTCTCCATTGACCGGGCACCCCCGGATAATTATTTCGCTTCGACGATCTCAACGAGATGCGGCAGCTTGTTAATCATGCCACGCACCGAAGCCGTATCTTCAAGCGTCGAGAGTTTGTGCATTTTGTTGAGGCCAAGACCGATTAGCGTTGCGCGCTGCTCTTTCGGACGGCCGTTCGGGCTGCCGATTTGCTTGATGGTGATGGTTTTCTTCGCTGCCATGATACTTCTCCTGATGGCCTAAATTATTCTGCTTCGTTGTGCTGGCCTTGGGCCTTTGCACCATGCTCACGGCGTTCCACCACATCGCCCACTTTCATCGAACGACGCGCCGCAACGAGACGCGGGCTGGTCGTGCGCTTCAGTGCCGAGAAGGTCGCCTTCACCATGTTGTGCGGATTGCTGGTGCCGGTCGATTTCGCGACCACATCATGCACGCCGAGTGCTTCGAAAATCGCACGCATCGGGCCACCGGCAATGATACCCGTACCGGCCGGAGCCGTACGAACTACCACGCGGCCTGCGCCGAAACGGCCTTTCACATCATGATGCAGGGTGCGCGACTCACGCAGCGGCACGCGGATCATGGATTTTTTTGCACCTTCGGTCGCCTTTTTCACGGCGTCCTGAACTTCTTTCGCTTTCGCGGTGCCGTAGCCGATTTTGCCTTTACCATCGCCCACCACAACCAGTGCGGCGAAGGCGAAACGGCGACCACCTTTTACGGTTTTCGATACGCGGTTGATCGAGACGAGACGCTCGATATTGTCGCTACCTTCACGGTCCTGACGTTCAGCGTTTGATTCGTATGCCATCTGTTTCCTCTACCCTTAAAATTTCATGCCGGCTTCACGCGCAGCATCCGCCAGGGCCTTGATACGGCCGTGGAACAAATAGCCACCGCGGTCAAAAACCACGTTATCAACTTTCGCTTCCGCCGCGCGCTTGGCGATCAGCGTGCCCACCGCTTTTGCCGCATCGATGGTCGAGCCGCTTTTGAGCGTGCTTTTCACATCCTTCTCCGCGGTCGATGCCGCTGCCAAGGTCACGCCCTTGCTGTCATCGATCAGCTGCGCATAAATATGCTGGCCCGAACGGAACACCGACAGACGCACGCGCCCAGCCGCTTTCTGGCGGAGCTGGTAACGCACGCGATTCTTGCGGCGGGTGAAATTATCTACTTTAGCCATTGTACTTCTCCAAACTTTTCGAACCCCTTCAACTGCCATCCACCAATGGAAAGCAACGAAAGGATTAAGCTTACTTCTTCTTACCTTCTTTACGGCGGATCGTCTCCGTCGAGTACTTGATACCCTTACCTTTATACGGCTCAGGACCACGCAGCGCACGAATCTCAGCAGCAACCTGACCCAGCTTTTGCTTGTCAGCGCCCGAGAGCAGCACGGTGGTTTGCTTCTCAACCGTTACGGTGATACCCGCCGGCACGATGTATTTGATCTCGTGGCTGAAGCCGAGTGCGAGCGTCAGGATCTGGCCCTGCGCCGCCGCACGGTAACCAACACCGTTAATGTCGAGTTGTTTTTTGTAGCCGTTCGTGACGCCCTCAACCAGGTTCTTCACGTTCGCACGAACCGTGCCCCACATCGCTTTGCTGCGCTGGGAGTCGTTCGCAGGTTTTACCCACACTTTACCATCCGTAATGCTGACGATCACGTCAGCCGAGGTGGTGGTGCTGAGTTCACCCTTCGGGCCTTTTACGGTGATAGCGGCAGCGCCGACATTGACCGTTACTTTATCCGGAATGGCTACCGGCAATTTACCAAGGCGGGACATAATGTTACTCCTTCAATCCCTTAGAATACGGTGCAAAGAACTTCGCCACCGACCTGCTGCTGACGCGCTGCGAAATCGCTCATCACGCCTTTGCTGGTCGATACGATGGAAATGCCAAGACCGTTATAATGTTTCGGCAGTTTCGAAACTTGCGCATATTTACGCAGGCCCGATTTCGATACGCGCTTGAGTTCGCGGATCGCAG
>JBEHYI010000014.1:0-21989 GCA_048498255.1 Pseudomonadota bacterium
ACCATTGAGCCGGTGATCAACGCCGGCAAGCGCGAGATCAAGGAGTTCGGCAACGACGGCTGGACCATCGTCACCCGCGACCATTCGCTGTCGGCCCAGTGGGAGCACACCGTGCTGGTCACCGAGACCGGCTACGAGGTGCTGACGCTGTCCGCCGGCAGCCCGCCGACGCCCGCCTTCGTCAACGCCGCTGCCTGACGCGCCAGCCCCGATGCGCCTGGCGCCGGCCCGGCCCCCACCCTGACCCGGACCAGGATCGCCATGGTTGACATCCCGATGCTGCGCGAGGCCTACCGCGCCCACAAGACGGCCCTGTTCGACACGCTGCGCAACGCGCACGCGCCCACGCACAGCGTGCGCACGGTGCTGCGCCAGCTGGCGGTGTCAACCCAGCGTTTAGTGGGCAGCAGGTGCCGGCGTAGGTGCACCCGCCGGAGCTGGAACGCTGCCGCCGGGGGCTGCGATCGGTGCTGCCGGAGCTGCAGCCGGAGCGGCTGGTGGAACAGGCGCGGTCGGCGGAACAGGTGCGCCGCCCATCGGAGCTGCGGGGGCTGGCGCTGTGGGAGCCGCGCCCGGAGCCGGGAGACCCGGTGCTTCTGCATGCGGTGCTGGAGCTGCTGCCGGTGCGCCCATTGGGGCTGCTGTTGGCGGCGTGCTGCCAGCGGTTGGTGGGGTCATTGGTGCTTCTTCTTCGACAGCCGGAGCTGGCGCTGCATCCATCACTGGAGCGGGCGCTTCGGCGGCAGGTTCTTCCGCGTGTTTCTTCGCTTCGCGGGCTTTGCGTGCGCGCTCGGCCGCAGCGGCTTTTGCTTTTTTGATCTTTACGGCTTCGGCATGGATGGCCGATTTTTCTTCCGCCGTCAGCGGTGCGCTGGGTGCGCCAAACGGTGCGGCAAGCGCCGGCAGGCTAACGGTGGAAAGGGCGGTTGCGGCCATAAGGCCAACCAAAAATGCACGCATGAAACACTCCTTAAATTGCAAATTATTGCCAAGATGGCGGGAAATTCCTGAGCGGACGCTAGTGTGGCAATTTCCACAAGCCAAGCGGATTGTGCGACTCTTCCACCGGCCGTTGCTGTTTTTGCGAGGGTGAGGATTTTGCGCCGCGAAAAGCCCGAGAAATAGACAAGATGTCATGAAACCTTCACACTTCTAGCTGTCTGATTTCGTTAGTATTAACAATGAGGAGAGCTGATTGTGACTGAACCCATGCCCATGCCGCCGCCGGAAACTGCGGTGGAACATACTGATAATAGGCCGAAATCGAAGGGTGAGAAAATCTTCGATTGGACGGTCTATGGGCTGATGAATTACGCGGGCACGTTCTTGCTCACCATGCCGCTTGCGTATTTTATCAAACATGGTGCGGGCAAAAATTGGTACGATAAGATCGATCGCGGGGCGGAAGAGCTCGGGCTTCATAAGGGTTTCGGCGGCAATATCGTTAAAGCGCTGCAAAGCACCTTCATTACTTTCTGGGGCGGCAACGTAATGCTCGTGCCCGTGCGCCTCGCGGAAAATTTTAAGGTCGGCATCGTTACAAAACTTAACGAATGGCTGGGTGATAAGACCGACCCTTCGCAAATTCAGGAAGCGCCGAAGCAAACCTGGGGCACGCTGATCGGTGGGCGGCTGGTGGCGTTCTTCATGACCTTCTCAATGATGTTCGCCGCGGACATGATGATCGGGAAATATTTCCAGCAATTGCAGGAGCTCGGCGGCAATCTTTTTAAGCGATTCGCGAAGCCGAAAAATGCTCAGAAAGCCTACCATTACGGCGAGATTGCGGCGCTCGATAGTTTTGCGACTGTGGCCTCCACCGCTTTGCTTTATGTGACGAGCCATTTCTTCGCGCAGAAGCGTGAGGAGAAGATCGAGCGTAAGCTTGCGAGCAAGTCCGGCACCCATGCGGATGAGGCGGAGCTGGAGACAGCGCCTGCTGAAAAATCACCCCCCTTGCAACCCGCCCAGCCACCGCTGCAACTCCACGGTGAGCGTGCGCATGAGGGCATGGCGCAGCAGGCGGCACTTGTGCCGCAAGTCAGCTAATTTTCCAGAAACTTTTCTAGTGCGACGAAGCCATGCGCTGGCAGGAACGCACATGCGCGCTCGGGTGTGTGCGGTAGGCGAGGTGCTGCGCGGTGCGCGGGCCGACGATACCATCCGCCGAGAGACCCTCATCGCGTTGGAAGGCAATGACCGCCGCTTTATCCGCTTTGCTGTAGGTGCCATTGCCGGGGCGTTTGAGGAAGCCGAGCTTCACCAGTTTCTGCTCGATGATGCGGATTGTCACCGGGGAATTGGTGTAGCGTCCGGCGGAGACGGGAAGGAAGCCGCAATGGTGCATGGTCTGGGTGCCTGCTGCCGGTCCGCCGATGATATCCACCGTTTGGGCGTTCACAGTCATCGGTGTGGTGGCGATAAAAATGCAGGTTAAAAGCAGCTGTTTCATGGGTTCCTCGCTGAGCATAATTATACGAACGGCCAGCTTATACAACAGTGAATAACGCCTGCGGCGCATCGCCGTTAGGGAACTAATCGTGCATTGTGGCATTTCTGCTGAGAAGACGGGGGAAGTTAGGCGATGCTTGCGCCGTTTTCGGCCGAGGAAGCCTCGCGCGCGGCGAGGATGGCGCTGGCGCGGTCTTTATCGCTGAGGCTGCCATTATCGAGGATTTGCTGGATGCGGCTTTGCGCGCCGTCGCTGCGGCCGGTGCTGGCGGCCCAGTTTTTGGTCGGGGCATCTTGCGCTGCGGACGGCTCGTCTGCTTCGGCGGCGAGGGTGGGGGCCATGGCGACGCCTGCAGCGCCGGTTGGAATCGGCATCACCGTTTCACCGGCCTCACGCGCGGCGGCGGGTTCATCGAACAGGATGCGCTTCGTCGCCATAATGCCGCCGAACAGGCCGGTGGCGCCCACAATCATCAGCGCCACTGGCAGAGCGGGAGCGAGCGCGACGCCGGGGATCAGCGACAGTGCGCCCAGGATGCTCATCATCAGCCCGCCGGAGAAAATGCCGGAGCCTGCGCCCTTCACAAAGGCGCTGAGAATCGAGGGTTGTGCGGATTCGTTCATACTCCCACTATAGCATGCCCGTGCGCGGGAAATGTGACAGTTTGATGAAATATTGCCGCCGAGCGCGCTGGTTTTGCTTGAAAAACCGGGGGTGGGATGGTCGATTATGCGCATGGCGAAGCCCCAGAGCAAACTCACCCCCAAAGCGATCGATGCGATTTTTGCGACCTTTGCTGCCGCCGAACCGCACCCGAAAACGGAGCTGATTGCGCCGAATCCCTTCTGCCTGCTCGTCGCCATTGTGCTGTCCGCCCAGGCGACGGATGTGAGCGTGAACAAGGCCACACCGCCGCTATTCGCCCGCGCCGATACGCCCGAAAAAATGCTGAAACTGGGCGAGGGCGGGCTCAAAAATTACATTAAAACCATCGGCTTATTCAACGCGAAGGCGAAAAATGTGATGGCGCTGTGCGCGCGCCTCATCGCGGAATATGGGAGGCAGGTGCCGACGACGCGCGAGGCGCTGGAGACGCTGCCCGGGGTGGGCCGCAAAACGGCGAATGTCTGGCTCAATTGCGCGCTGGGGGAGCCGACGATTGGGGTCGATACGCATGTGTTTCGCGTCGCGAATCGGCTTGGGCTTTGCGCCACCACCAACCCGCTGGCTACCGAGCTTGCCCTTGAGAAGACGATCCCGAAGAAGTGGAAGCAGCACGCCCACCATTGGCTGATTTTGCACGGGCGGTATGTGTGTAAGGCCCGGAAGCCGGAGTGTTATCGGTGCTTGGTGCGGGAGTGGTGCTTGTATCCGGGGAAGACGCTGTAGCAGGCGCAGCATCCGTGCCATTCTCTGTGTGGAAACGGTAATGCAGATCGGCAGCACGGAATTGATTCCTCAGTATTGTAGCGTGAGATTGCCACCAATCACCGAAACCATAATCCGTCATGATGGATTGTAGCAGCTGCAGCGGGGTGGTGTCGGGGAAACTCCGTGCGCTGGGAAAGTGAGGAGCTCGAAGGCTGCCTGGCTCTTTTTCCCAGAAATAATAGGCGTTTTTGTCTAGAGGTTTGGGAATGCCGAGGCGAGCATTCATCTCCCGTACCATGTGCGCGCTCGAGATGCCGCAGGCTTGGCGTATCCAGTAAAGAGATTCAGCGAAAGGTGTTGAGCTTGTAATATGTGCGAGAGGTCCTAGGCTTTTGGGGATGTCATGGAGCCGGGCGAGTTTTTCTAGACTCAACTCGCCCTCTTCAGGAGTCAGGATGATATCCATGATGGGTAACAAATCTTTGGGGATGGGATTGATACCGCGTCGCCATAAGCCGATGGTTTCTACACCGTAGGGCTCGCCCTCTTTCCCGTTTTTGCCATGTTCCGATAATTGTTTAGCGAACGTGCTCATTTTAAGTTCGTTGTCACGGAGGCGTTGGTCCAGTACGCGATGTAGCGGCCTTAGTTTGGCTGATGTTGAGGCGTCTGTGGATAGCTTTGCATAATGCACCGTCAGCTGCGTACGATGATTCTCGTTTTTGATCAGGCTGCAGATGGCTTTAAACGGCGCGGCTGGGATGAGTTCCCTGCGGTGGAGCCATTTCAGAACCTGTTCGGAATCGTAAGCCGATACACGCGGCTCTTCTGCCGCAGCGATCATTTCTCCGAGCGCACCAGGGCGGTCATACAGCCTTTCCTGACGCAAGGCGGTTTCCAGCAACTTCATCAGGGCGCGGTATTCTTCGCTGGTGTGGTCGATGGGTTTGTTTTTTGGCTGGTTCACGCGTCCATTATAAGCACAAAATAATACTAGAAATGTGACAGTTACATGAAATGATGCTGTGCAATAAAAAGGCCGCGCTCCATAAAAGAACGCGGCCTTTATTTCATGCTAAGCGCTTGGCTTACGCTGCTTTTTTTCCGATTGAGGAATTGCCGCTCGCCTTCGCATCCGCCACGTTGCGGATGTTGCCCGAGATCTGGCCGCCGCGCTGGATTTCGATTTCGCCGTAGGTCACGTTGCCACGCACGCGGCCCGAGGCGTAGATGGTGAGCTTGCCGCGCACGACGAGGTCGCCCTCGAACGCGCCGGAGATTTCGGCATCCTCAACCTCGGCGGTGCCTTTTAGCGAGCCGGTTTCGGTGAGTTCCACCGTGTGCACATCGCGCATCGAGGCATCCACCACGCCTTCGATCACCACGCGGTCGCAGGTCGTGATTTCGCCCTTCATTTGAATATCCGGGCCGACGGTGAGCACGCGCTTGTTGGCGGCGCGGCCGAGCGGGTTTGCCGGGGCTGCAGCGCGCGCAGGCTCGCTTGGCGCGCTAGCCATGGCGGGTTGCGCCGGGGCCGACATCGTGCTGCGGCTGGCGGCCACCATGGCCGCTTGCGGCGGAACCGGGCGGAAGCTGGGCGTTGAGGGTTGCGAAACCGGGGCTGCGGCAGCGACGGCCGGGCGTGCGGGCTCACTGGCTGTGGCGGCGGGTTGCGCGACCGGTGCCGACGGAACCGCCGACGAGCTGGCGGGCAATACGGTGGCGCCTTCGTTATCGTTGATCAATTCTTCCGTCCCATCTTCCCTACGGCGAAACATGCGCATCTCCTTGGCTATATTTTCGGTTTTTTCTTTGGCAGCCCCTCGCTACCGAGCGGATTCATCCTAATCCTATCGCCTTGGCCTCGCCAGAAAAAAATGGGGCGGCGCTTCAAAAAAGTGACAGCGGTGGACAAGGCTGTTAGAAGCGGCGCTATGGCTGTTTATACGCAACTTACGAATGAGCAAATTGCCGAGCATCTCGCGCAGTTTTACGATCTTGGCACGCTCGAGTTCGCGGTGGGCATTGCGCAAGGGGTGGAGAATACGAACTACCTGTTGGCGCTGAAAAATGCAGCCGGGGCGGAGGAAAAATACATCCTCACCTTGTATGAAAAGCGGGTGAACCCGGCGGATTTGCCGTTCTTTCTTGAGCTCCTCAACCATGCAGCAAAAAACGGGGTAGCCTGCCCGAAACCGATCCCGCGTAAGGATGGCACCTTGTTTGGTTTGTGCGGCGAAAAGCAATCGACCTTGGTCAGTTTTTTGCACGGCAAAAGCCGCAGCATTGTGCGCAACCCGCATGCCGCATCGGTGGGGGCGGCGCTTGGCAAGTTGCACAACGCAACGGCGGATTTTGGCGGTGCGCGCGCGAATGCGCTATCGCTCGCAGGCTGGCAGAAACTTTACGCAAACATCGCCGGGCGGCTCGATGAAATTCAGCCGGGCCTCGAGGATTTGGTGCGAAGCGAGTTGGAATTTGCTGCGCAGCATTTCTCGATTGCGGAACGCTTGCCGCAAGGGGTGATCCATGCGGATTTATTTCCCGATAATGTCTTCTTTGAGGAGGATGAGGTTAGCGGGGTGATCGATTTTTATTTCGCGTGCCGCGATGCGCTGGCCTACGATGTAGCGATCACGTTGAACGCCTGGTGCTTCGAACCGAAATTCGAATTCAGCCCGACCAAAGCGAAATTGCTGCTCGATGCGTATCGGCGTGAGCGTGCTTTTACGGCGGAGGAAATCGCGGCCTTCCAAACCTTGCTGCGCGGCGCTGCGCTGCGCTTCCTGCTCACCCGCGCGCATGATTGGCTGAACCGTGACCCGAGCGCCCTGGTGCGCCCGCATAACCCGCTCGAATATGCGGCGAAGCTAAGGTTTCACTCGCAAGTGAAGGATGTGAGTGAGTATGGTCTCTAAGCGTAAAAAAATTGCGATCTATACGGATGGGGCGTGCAGCGGCAACCCCGGCCCTGGCGGCTGGGCGGCGTTGTTGGTGTATGGCGAAAAAGAGAAATTGATTAGCGGGGGTGAGGCGGAAACGACCAATAACCGCATGGAGTTGCTTGCGACGATCAAGGCGCTGAAGCAACTTAAAGAGCCGTGCGAGGTGACGCTTTATACGGATAGCAAATATGTGCTGCAGGGCTTTACGGAATGGCTGCCGGGTTGGATCAAAAAAGGCTGGAAAACGGCGGATAAGAAGCCGGTGAAAAATGTCGATTTGTGGCAAGCTTTGGCTGAAAATGCTGCGCAGCATCGCATTACCTGGGAGTGGGTGAAGGGCCATTCGGGGCACGCCGAAAATGACCGGGTGGATGCGGCTGCGGTGGCGGAAGCGAAGAAGTTCAAAAAGGCCTAATCGTGTTTTTATGCTGCGTGGTTTAGGCTGCAGCAATTCATGGAGGAAATGATGAAGAAAATGGCGTTTATTCTATTATCAACCAGTCTGATTGCTGCGCCCGCCTGGGCACTCAAAATCACCAACCTCGATAAAGTTCCCCACCGCGTGGAACTCTCGGGCAATGGCGCGCCGCAGGTGATGGATATTGCGCCGGATGCGACGGAATATTTCATCGGCGCGGCGCACGGGTTTTTAGCGCTGAAAGATGGGCCTGTGAAACCTAAGAAACCCGCGCATGATAGCATGGTGCATGCGGATGGGATGCTCTCCGGGATCATCGGCAATGAGCGTGAGGCTGAGATTCCGGCGGATCCCGATAATAATTATGCGATCTGGCCGGGCGGCAAGTTGCGCGTGCAATCGCGCATCAAGCATAGCGAAGGGCGCTAGCGCTATCTAGTTCGCCTTCGCGCGGATCGCCGCTTGGGCTGCCGCTAAGCGCGCAATCGGCACGCGGTACGGGCTGCAGCTCACATAATTCAAACCGGTTTTTTGGCAGAAGGCAATGGAGGCAGGATCGCCGCCATGCTCGCCGCAAATGCCGAGCTTGATGTTGCTGCGCTTGGCGCGGCCACGTTCGGCGGCGGTGCGAATCAGTTCGCCCACGCCGTCCTGGTCGATGGTGACGAACGGATCCTGCTCGATCACGCCTTGCTTCTTATATTGCTCGATGAAATTTGCGGCATCGTCGCGCGAAATGCCAAGTGTGGTCTGCGTCAAATCGTTGGTGCCGAAGCTGAAAAATTCGGCATGTTCCGCGATATCACCCGCGCGCAATGCTGCACGCGGCAGCTCGATCATGGTGCCGACCTGGTAGGCAATCTCGATGCCGGTTCTGGCTTTCACTTCCTCGGCCGCCGCATCCACAATCGCTTTCATCAGCTGCAATTCTTTCGGCGTCATCACCAGCGGAATCATGATTTCGGGCAATACTTTTTTGCCTTCTTTTTGCACTTCCGCCGCGGCTTCGAAAATCGCGCGCGATTGCATGGCGTAAATTTCCGGATAGGTGATGCCCAGGCGGCAGCCGCGATGGCCGAGCATCGGATTCGCCTCGTGCAGCTGGCTCGCGCGGTATTTCACGGCTTCGAGCGTGAGCTGCGAAGCATCCGCCACTTCCTGCATCTCGTTTTCCGTGTGCGGCAAAAACTCGTGCAGCGGCGGGTCGAGCAGGCGGATGGTGACGGGCAGGCCTTCCATGATGCGGAAGATATCGGCGAAGTCCTTACGCTGCATGGGCTGCAATTTCGCGAGCGCGGTTTCACGCGCTTTTTTCGTTTCCGCCACGATCATTTCACGCATGGCGACGATGCGCTCGGCATCGAAGAACATATGCTCGGTACGGCAGAGGCCAATGCCCTCGGCGCCGAAGCCGCGTGCGGTTTTCGCATCCGTCGGCGTTTCGGCGTTGGTGCGCACTTTCAGCTCGCGCGCTTCATCCGCCCAGGCCATGATGGTGGTGAAATCGCCAGAGAGGTTGGGTTCCACGGTGCCGACTTCGCCCAGAATCACCTCACCGGTGGAGCCATTGAGCGTAATGATATCCCCCTCGCGCACAGTGATGGTGCCTGCAGCAAATTCCTTTTTTGCATAGTTGATGCGTACTTCGCCTGCGCCGGAAACGCAGCATTTGCCCATACCGCGCGCGACGACCGCAGCATGCGAAGTCATGCCGCCACGCGCAGTCAAAATCCCCTGCGCGGCATGCATGCCGTGAATATCTTCTGGGCTGGTTTCGATGCGCACGAGGATCACTTTTTCCTTCAAATTCGCGGCATGTTCCGCGTCTTCCGCCGTGAACACTACCTTGCCGGAAGCAGCCCCCGGGCTTGCGGGCAGCCCGCGCGCGATGACCTGTTTTTTTGCATTCGGGTCAAGCGTCGGGTGCAGCAATTGGTCGAGGCTTAAGGGATCGAGGCGCAGCAATGCCTCTTCCTTCGTGATGAGTTTTTCCTTCACCATATCCACCGCGATTTTGAGCGCGGCTTTGGCGGTGCGTTTGCCGTTGCGGGTCTGCAGCATCCAGAGTTTGCGGTTTTCAACCGTGAACTCAATATCCTGCATGTCGCGGTAATGCGATTCAAGTTTTTGGTAGATTTTCACGAGGTCGGCGAACACATCCGGCATCACTTCTTCCATGCTCGGCAAATCGCCGCCTTCGGCCTTGCCCTGCACGGTGAGCGGCTGCGGGGTGCGAATACCGGCGACGACATCTTCGCCTTGCGCATTCACCAAAAACTCGCCGTAGAATTTGTTTTCGCCCGTGCTTGGGTTGCGGGTGAACGCCACGCCGGTCGCGCAATCGTCGCCCATATTGCCAAACACCATGGATTGGATGTTGACCGCCGTGCCCCAGCTTGCGGGGATGTCGTGCAAATTGCGGTAGGTGCAGGCGCGCGGGTTCATCCAACTATCGAATACGGCGCGCACGGCGCCCCAGAGCTGCTCGTTTACATCCTGCGGGAAGGGGTGTTTGATTTCGTGCTCCACCTTCGCTTTATATTGCGCGACGAGTTCTTTGAGGTCATCCGCCGAGAGGTCGGTATCCTGCGAGAAATCGCGCTCGTTTTTCATGAGGTCGAGCAAATCCTCGAAATGGTCGTGATCGACGCCGAGGACGACATCCGAATACATTTGGATGAAGCGGCGGTAGGAATCATACGCAAAACGCGCATTGCCGGTTTTGGCGGCGAGGCCCTCGACAGTGGTGTCGTTCAGGCCGAGATTGAGGATGGTGTCCATCATGCCGGGCATGGATGCACGCGCACCCGAGCGCACCGAAACGAGGAGCGGGTTTTTCGCATCGCCGAACTGACGGCCGACGATTTTTTCGATGTATTTGATGCCTTGCTGCACTTGCGCGTCGAGGCTTTCCGGGAAGTTTTTTTGCGCAGCATAATAGGCGACGCAGACATCCGTCGGGATGGTGAAACCGGGGGGCACCGGCAGGCCCAGTGCGCACATATCGGCGAGGTTGGCGCCTTTGCCGCCCAGCTCGTTTTTCATTTTGGCAGAGCCCTCCGCCTTGCCATCGCCAAACGTGTAGACGAGCTTATCGGCGAGGTCGGTTTTTTTTGCGGTCGCGGTTGGCATGGTGGCTCCTATCCTTCGAGCTTTGAGAAATCGGCATAAGTATTTGCGGCGTCGCGCACGGCGGCGAGCAGGCTCAGGCGCGCGTCGCGGAAGCCTTCTTCGGTGATGAGGCAGGCCTCGAAGAAAGCGTTGATGGGGGCGGTGAGCTCGGCCAGGTTTTCGAGCTTACGGTTGGCTGCCTGTTGCACGGCTTGCAGCAGCGCTTTTTCTTCACTTTTTTCGAGCTTCAAGAACAGGTCGCCATTGCCCAGAATGGTGGCGATTTTTGTCTTCGCCTTTTTCTCCTCGGCGGCGAGGATGTTCATGCTGCGCTTGATGGCGGCTAGGGTATTTTTGCCTTTCGCAGTTTCGAGCCATGTTGCAAGCGTGCGGGTGTTTGCTGCAAGAGCAACGGGATTAAATCCTTTTGTTGCAGCAATAGTGGCCTCGATGGCGTCGTGACGTATGCCTTCATCACGCAAAATGTTCTGTATGCGATCACGGAAAAATCCGGTTATTTGAAGTGCATAGTTTGCGCAGAACATTTCAACAAATTTGTTAGTCGTAGCAGAATCAAGATTCTTGGTGCGCTCTTTGTGATATTCTTTTGCAGCTTCGTAGCCTTCATCCCCAAGTATTTTCTTAAGCTCTTCTAGCTTTTCTTTTTCAGCATCTTGGTATGAATCCCATAATTGCCTTAATCCGCGCTTGATGGAATCAAAACTAAGCACTGTGAATTCTAGGTGCATCCCGTGTTCAATGCTTGTTCTGATAGCTCCTAAGGCACTACGTCTTAGGGCAAGAGGATCTTTGCTTCCAGTGGGGCGTTCATTCGCCATGAAGAGGCTACAAATAGAATCAAGTTTGTCGGCAATAGCGACAATGGCTGCAAGCTTAGATTCTGGCACTGAGTCGTTCGCGCCCAGCGGCTTGTAATGGTCGCGGATGGCATCGGCAATGTCGGCGGATTCCTTTTGGTCGAGCGCGTAATAGCGGCCCATGATGCCTTGCAGTTCGGGGAACTCGCCGACCATGCCGGAGGTGAGATCCGCTTTGCACAATTGCGCAGCGCGGATCACGGATTTTTCATCCGCGAAGCCAACCGATTTTGCAATTTCGACGGCGAGCTTTTCAATGCGCGCGACCTTCTGATCCATCATGCCCACTTTGGCGTGGAACACGACATCGCTGAGTTTTTTGCCCCATTCGGCGAGGCTGGTTTTGCGGTCCTGCACCCAGTAGAACTCACCATCCGACAGGCGGGCACGGACGACGCGCGCATTGCCTTCCATCACTTTTTTGCCGTCATCGGCGTTGATCATATTAGCGATAGTGATGAATTTATTGGCGAGCTTGCCATCGGCCGAACGCAGCGCGAAATAACGCTGGTGGGTTTTCATTTCGGAGATGAGGACTTCCGGCGGCAGGTCGAGGAATTTCGCTTCGAATTCGCCGACCAGCGGCACGGGCCATTCGACCAGGCCGGTCACTTCATCGAGCAGGCCTTCGTCTTCCACTAAGCTAAGTTTTTGCTGCGCGGCGATCTGGTTCACGCCCTGGCGGATAACTTCTTTGCGCGCAGCATAATCCACCATCACATGCGCGGCTTTGAGCAGTGTTTCGTATTTTTCTGCATGCGAAATAGTGATGGGGGCGGGGCTCAAAAAGCGGTGACCTTCCGTGACATTGCTCGCAATGAGGTGGGCGAATTTTACCTCTACGATTTCGCTATCCAGTAAGCAGGTGATGCGGTGGAGCGGGCGCACCCAGGCGAGCTCGCGCGCACCCCAACGCATGGATTTCGGCCAGCTGAAATCGGCGAGGGCAAGTGCCGCAATTTCTTTCACTACTTCGGCAACCGAACGGCCTTTGCGTTCGATGGTGGCGTAGTAATAGCCGTCGCGCTGTTCGCATTGCTCAAGGCGCAAGCCGGTGGAGGTGAGGAAGCCCTTCATCGCCTGTTCCGGCGCGCCGATTTTGGGGCCGCGGCGCTCTTCTTTCACATCCGGCTGAATGGTCGGCAGGCCGAAAATTTGAATGGCGAGATGGCGGGGGCTGACAAAAGTTTTGCACTCGCCCGCCTGTAGCATATTTTTCTCGAGGCCGGTGGTGATGAGGCGCTGCAATTGCTCCGCGGCGCCACGTTGCATGCGGCTGGGGATTTCTTCCGAGAAAAGTTCGAGCAGGAGCGTGGCCATTAGTGTGCGCTCCCGGCGAGGCTTGTCATTCCCGAGTTAGCTTTGCCAAAAACGCCTTCGTTTTTGTTGCAAAGCTTCATCGGGAATCCAGCGATGAGATAAGAAATGGATTCCCGATGAAGCGCCGTTACCAAATGCTGAAGAAGCATTTGGACGGCACTAACTCGGGAATGACAAACTTCTAAGTTCGCGCTCATTTGCCTTTTCCTACTTTCTTCGCCTTCTTTTTTGTCACCAGTTTCGGCTGCACATGTTTGCCGGGTGCACTTTTATTTGCGGTTTTGGCGATTTGGTTTTTTGCATCCACCAGGATCACGCGGGGCTTGTGTTTTTTGGCTTCAGCCTCTGTCATTTGCGCATAGGCGCAGATGATGAGTAGGTCGCCTTTTTTCACCAAATGCGCCGCCGCACCGTTGATGGTGATTTCGCCGCCCCCGCGTTTTTTGCTGGGGATCGCGTACGTCGTCAGCCGCGCGCCGTTGGTGATGTCGAGCACATCCACCTGCTCGTGCGGCAGGATGTTCGCGGCTTCGAGCAGCACGGGATCGACGGTGATCGAGCCGTTATAGTTGAGGTCCGCGCCGGTGCAAACGCAGCGGTGGATTTTACCTTTCATCAGGGTCAGGATCATTCGAGGTCTCCTTGCGTCACGTCATCCACCGGGGCGGCAGCGACGTAATGCACGTCGCCGCAGGCGGTTAGTGTCAGCAATATAGTGATGAGCGGCAAGAATTTCACGCCGCCTCCGTCTGGCTTTTCACCCAGGCTTCGCAGCAGGCTTTTGCCAGCGCGCGCACGCGGCCAATGTAGCTGGCGCGTTCGGTGACGCCGATGACGCCGCGCGCATCGAGCAAATTGAAGCGGTGCGACGCTTTAATGCATTGGTCGTAGGCGGGAAGGGTGAGTGCGACCGAACGCTCGTTGCTGTAAGCGAGGAGGGCTTTGCACTCGGCTTCCGCTTCCTCGAATTGTTTGAAGAGCTGCTCGGTGTTGGCGGCCTCGAGGTTATAGGCGGAGAATTCGACTTCGGCTTGTTTGAACACATCGCCGTAATAGAACTGCACTTCGCCTTCTTTCGCGTCGTTCCATTTCAGGTCATAGACGTTTTCGACGCCCTGGATATACATCGCGAGGCGCTCGAGCCCGTAGGTGAGTTCGCCCGAGACGGGGCTGCATTCAATGCCGCCGACTTGCTGAAAATAGGTGAATTGGGTGACTTCCATACCGTCGCACCAGACTTCCCACCCCAAGCCCCAGGCGCCGAGCGTGGGGCTTTCCCAATCATCCTCCACGAAGCGGATATCGTGCTCCTCGGGCTTCACGCCGAGCTCACGAAGTGAGTCGAGATAGAGCTGCTGGAGATTATCCGGGCTTGGTTTCAGGATGACCTGGAACTGGTAGTAATGCTGCAAACGGTTGGGGTTCTCGCCATAGCGCCCATCCTTCGGGCGGCGGGAGGGCTGCACATAGGCGCAATTCCAGGGCTTGGGGCCAAGCGCTCTTAAGGTTGTTGCCGGGTGGAAAGTTCCAGCCCCAACCTCCATGTCATAAGGTTGCAGGATCACGCAGCCCTGCTTCGCCCAGAAGTTCTGCAACGTCAGGATAATATCTTGGAACGATTTCATGCGCGCGTGTTTAGCGCGCGCGCGGGCGGAAGGCAAGGGATGATGGGAGAAAAATGGTCCCCGCCAGTTTTTGCAGAGTCCCTAGGGAAAGGGGGCGGGGACCATTGGGCTAAAGCAGGCAGTATGTGAGGTAATGTCTGCTAGCCCAAGAAATAAACCCGGACAAGCCGGGTATGGGGTTGGGAAATGAGCGAATCCGCGATGCTGGGCTCTCCCAAGTACAGCATTAGCAAATTCGCCCATCCCACCGGTGGCTTGTGCGTGGAGCCACTGATTATGTGCCGAACGTTGATCCGTAGATCAGGTTCGGAATTGGCTTCGCGGGAACGACCTCCTCCTGCAGGGGATAAGGAGGAGGTCATCCGCGGATAGCATGAAGCGGGGAAACGCTTCGCTTCATGCTTCGCTACCTGATGTTGGGTTATCGGGAGACAACTTACATCAGGATCGCAATTGGTAGTGATCCCCGGGGAGATCGAGCATTATTGCACCTTCTGGAACAATATCTTCTCCCCGGGAACCGATACGGCAACACCCCAAAGCTTCTGCTCTGGGTTTTTAGCTGCCGTATTACTTCCCGAATCCGCTAGAGGGCGTGCGTTAAAAACGCTGATTCGGGTTGCCCATAAAAGGCCAGCTTGCGCCGGCCTCTGTGTTTCCATTCAGCAAACGGGCGGTTAGGCCTCGGATGCTAATGAATTCACGTGTAAAAAGGATCCCATAGCATTGGCTAGATGCTAGGGGACCAAGTTCCCGGAAAATCACGTCGATGGGCAAAAATCTCCGCGACTTTCCGAGGGTAGAATGCCCCCCACCGCACCCAACGGCGCGGCGGGGAGCATAAACTCACCAGATCTGTAACCCCCTACAGATCTGGGAGCGCAGCATCGCTCCGAAGCGCTGCTGCACGAGGGCTGCGTTCATAGAACACACCCTCTAGCCCGAATGATGAGCTTGTGGCTCATCGAAACCCATGACGACCTTACGGGGAATAGGGTCGTCACTTCGGCACAGCTACGGTGGCAGTAGAAAATTTCTGCAACCGCAGTGTACTGACCGGCACACCCAAGAAAAGGAGGGCGGGTGGCCAGTATAGTCGAGACCGAACGGATGTTCGGCCTCACACGTTACCAAATGAGCTGTATGTACTGCACGACCAACAAGTTGGTGGTGGAGTTCAGACAAATCATAAAACGAACCGGCCTTGTAGCGGATGCAAGGCAGGGTTTGTGTGACAGTTTGGTGAAGATTTAGGGGCGGCTGCGGATGGCGGTCGCGGATTCGCGTTCTTCCAGCAACATGCGGTCTTGCAGGAGGTTTGTGATGGCCTCCGCACGTTGATCGCGTAGGGTTCTGTTTTTGACAGGGGGCACGCGGAAGCCAGTTTCAGGCGAGCCATTCAGCGCGTGGGTCAGCAACGTGCGGATGAACTCTCCATTGGTGCGGCCGACGAAAATATCCTTCATCGTGTCGGTGAGGATCGCGTCATCCCAAATTTTTTGGTGCGCGTAGGTGTGGAGGATGTTGAGCTCCTCAGGTGCATTTTTTTTCAACTGGGCGAGGTAATAGAGGGTTGTGCCGGTGATATCGAGAAGGGCTTCACGCGTCAGTCGCGACCGGTTAATCTCAAACCAATTTTTATGCAGCACCGCTTTGAGCATGCTCGCGGGTTGCACGTCCGATCCGCGGGCGTAAGCGGCCGGAACATCGGGGTTCGGGATGAGGGGTAAGCCTGCACCGGTCCAGGTTTGGCGGAGTGCGCGTCGATCTGTCTGGGTTTGTTTGGGATGATCGAGAATCGTATTTTCTGCATCCTGCAATATCGCATCCAAAGCGCGCAGATCGTTTTTGGTGGTATATAATCGGCCGCGGTTGGGAATATACAGCATTAATGGCTTTTGCATTTCTTTGTCTAGTACGGGGCGGGCATCATCCGTCAATTGGTAATGGTTAGGCTCGGCCGTTGCCGGGAATTGCAGCGGAATAGGCGGCACGGAAGCTAGCTTCTCCATGGTTGGCCGTAAGCGTGCTGCCAGATTCTCCAGCTTGTAAGGCAAAACTGCGCGTGTTCTTAATGCGTTCAGTTTTTGATAGAGCTCGTGCTCATGTGTAGTTTTTGGTGTTGCGATAGTAAGTGCAACCGCCTTGCGCGCCTGGATGATAAAGCCAAGCACATAGCTGCGTTCATCACGATTTAAATGCTGAAATTCTGACAGTTCCATGCGCGGTACTATAGCGCCGTTACAACCACCGTTGTATGAAGCTTTTGTGACGATTTACGCGTGGCCAACGGTGGTGCTGAAAAACGCCATGTCGATGCCGAGCGATTTGCTGGCGGTGGCCCATTTCAGCTCGTTTTCGGTGCCGAACATGAGTTTTTCGGTGGCAGGCACGCTGATCCAGCTATTTTGCTCGATCTCGGCTTCGAGCTGGCCGGCGGTCCAGCCTGCGTAGCCAACAATCAGCGCTGAATGTTTGGGGCCACGGCCTTCGACAATATCGCTTAGAATCGCGCTCGAGGCGGTGACGGCGAGTTCGCCCGAGCGGGCCAGCGAGAAATCCTTATAATAATCCGTGCTATGGATTACAAAGCCACGCGCACGCTCGACCGGGCCGCCGAAATAGACGGGAATCTCGCGGTTGCTGTTATCTTTCGGCAAATCCATCCCCTCGACCAAGGTGCTGTAATTCACCAGCTCGATCGGCTGGTTGATGATGAGGCCCATTGCCCCATCCGCCGAGTGGTTGAAAATATACACCACCGCTTTTTGGAAGCAGCCCGTGTCGATGACTGGCGTGGCGACCAGCAATTGGCCGGTGAGGTAACCGCTTTCCGCGCTCGCATCGAGAATATTGGGGGCGCTGAAGGCCGATTTGGCAATGGTGATTTCAGGCGAAGACGAAGCATCCGTGGTCAGCATGGTTTTTACCTTGCGCAAGAGTTTCATGATGGCGTCGTCCCGAGTCTTATTGTTGTTCCTAACCTAGCATGTAGGGCGCCATGCGCCAAATGCAATAGTGCGCTGCACACGCAATAATTCTATTGCTTTTCCTGGGCCTGCGCGAATGCGGCGAATTTGCTCGCCATCCAATCCGGTAGCCGGGCGGTGTAAGTTTGGTTATCCACGGTGATGTTCCCATGGGCTGCCGTCACCTCCTCGAATTTCAGCAAAGCGAGGCGCTGGGCGACACCGTTTTGCTCGAGGATGTAAAACCCGCGGCGGGCGATGTTTTTGTAATGCATGCGCGCGGTGACTTCCTGGCCGACATAGCAGCCTTTGGTGAAGCTGATGGCGTGGAGTAGATCATAGCCCGCATCGAGCGCGACAACGGAATCGGGCTCGAAATCGCGGCCGAGTTCGGGGATGCCTAAGGCGAGGGTGAGATTCGGGATTCGGGATTCGGGATTCGGGGAAGTGTAATTACGCGGCGGAAGGGACGGGTGGCGCGGGTCGGGGAGCGTGAGTGCAGGCGGGCTCGTTTCCGCAATCGTCACTTTCGCGCGGAGTTTATACATCATCAGACGTTTGAGGAGGGTATCCTTATAGGCCGCTTGGGTGTCGATGAGAATCGCATTATCCACCGCGATGAGAAACATATCGTGCAGGATTTTTCCTTGCGGGGAAAGCATGGCGGCGAATTGGATTTTATCTTCGTTCAGTTTCGCCACATCATTCGTCAGGATGGCTTGCAGGAAGCTGACGCGATCCTCACCCGTGATTTCGATGATGCTGCGCAGCAGGCTCATGCGGCGCACCCCTCTGGCTTCAGTTTCCGTGTGGTCGACGCTGGATATTGGTCGAGTTTGATGGCCGGGCGAATGGGCCGCGCGCTGAAATTGCCACCGCAATTGGGGCAGGTTCCGCCAAGCGTTCCTTCCACGCAATCACGGCAGAAGGTGCATTCGAAGCTGCAAATCATCGCCTCCGCGGATTCCGGCGGCAGGTCGCGGTTGCAGCATTCGCAGTTGGGGCGCAGCTCAAGCATGCTGCGCACTATAGTCCTTCAACGTCGTTTGTAAACGCCCAAGCTGTTGGCCCCGATGCTCTATTTGCGGCATACGCGGCGCTCGATTCAGTGAATGCGAATGGGGTTACGCACGAGTTTGAATTCGCTTGGGGCGATTAATTCCGCATGCATCACTTTCACCGAGTGAATTTTCCCATCGAGCTCGCGCTCCCAGAAATGCAGGAATTTTTTAAGGGTTGGGAATTTCGGGGCGAGGTCGAACTCCTGCCAGACATAGGATTGCAGCAGCACCGGGTGATCTGGGAAATGGTAGAGAATTTCGGCCGTGGTCAACCGGTAATCGCGCAGCATTAACTCGAGGTCACGGTTTGCATCAGCCATGGGCGCTCCGGTAAGATAATAGGTTATCCTACCAGAAAAAAGGGCTGGAAACTACGAAGAAATAGGCCGTTTCTACTGGATTTTAATGAAGAGATAGCACGCCTTGCTATCGGCCACGCTGGCGGTCGCTGTATTGTAGGTTGCGGCAGCCGTTGCGGCAGTAGGGGTGTTCAAAGTGGGGTTATTAGTAGTGGCGCAATTGGTGAGTGCGGTGTTGATGGGGGTGAGGATATTGCCGGTACCCGGCTGGCCATCATCGAATTTATCGTCGATCTGGTAGGCTTGTTTGGGGGTGAGGAATGCCTGGTCGGGAATGCTAGTGGCGTTATCGTTCAGCCCTGCCACGCGCAGGATATTGCCGTAATTACCGTAGAAATAGAGGGCATCCGTGCCGCCGGTGCCGTTGGTGACGAAGCCGTCCGTCTCCGCCGGGTGATCAAAGATAAATGCAACTTTATCCATGGAGGAAGCGGCGACGTTGAGCCCGGCTGTAGCACCATTGGTTGCGTTCACCGCACCTGTATATGTGCCGCTGATGAAGCCAGCGAGCGCGAGGTGCTGGAAGGCGTAGTAACGCTCGAGCGGGAAGGTGGTGCCGGCGGCGTAAATCAGGCCGTTGCCATCGCCATTCCACGAGTTCGACCAGGCAGAGCTCGCGACGGGCGTAGCCTGGGTGCCGCAGGTGCCGTTGCAATAATCCCCCGGCGGGGTGCCGTAGCGCGTTTGGAACTGGTTGAAGGCGTTGATGAGCAGTTTGCTCTCGTTCATCATGGTGCTCAGGCGCGCATTGTTGGTGTAGCTGCGCAGGCCCACAATCCCGCCAACCAGCAGGGCGATAATCACCAGCACCACCGAAAGTTCCACCAAGGTGAATCCGTGACGCGGGCTTAGGGCGGGGGATGATGGAAACACAGCACACTCCTGGTTGTTCGTCAGCATTTTAGAGGAAGTTTAAGCGATTGTCATACGGATTTCTTTTGTATCCCGGCATGTGACTTGCTAGAATAGAGCCGATGAAAAAATCCATGGGGAGTTTCGGGGGTAAAGGGATTGCGGCGGCAATGCTGCTTGGCGTCGCGTTTTTGCCGTTTTCGGCGATGGCGGATGCCGACCCGCTGATCGAGGGTGCGCGCCAATGCACCCAGTATTTCCCGAGCGAAGAGCGCAAAAACAGCATCCCCACCCATTTGCTGGCGGCGATTGCGACTACCGAATCCGGCCGTTTCCATAAAGGCCTTGGCATGAGCGTGCCTTGGCCGTGGACAATCAATGTTGAGGGCAAAGGCTATTATTTCAACAGCAAGGCCGAGGCGATTGCGCAGACGCAAAGCCTGCTGGCGAAGGGCGTGCAAAGCATCGATGTCGGCTGCATGCAGGTGAATCTGAAGCACCACCCGAAGGCATTTGCGAATTTGAATCAGGCGTTCGACCCCTCGACCAACGTGGCTTATGCCGCGAAGTTTTTGCATGATAATTACGCGACGCTGGGTGATTGGATCAAGGCGACCGCGGCGTACCACTCGCGCACGCCGGTCTATGGTCAGCAATATCTCGTCGATATCGAGCGCAGCTGGAACCGCATTGTCGGCAAAGTGGCCGAGGCGCGGGCGAATAAATCCGGCGTGACTGCAGAAGTGGCGGTGGCGGATGCGAAGGCTGCTCCGGCGGCCGCCGCGTTGCCGCGCGTGGTGGCGGAGAGCAAACCGCGCGTGATCAATACAGTGCGCCCCATGCAGGAATCCCGTCGCGCGCGGGTGATTCAGGTGAGCGATGCGCGCACGCGTTCCGAGGTGATGGTGGTGAAAGCGCCGACCGCGCCAGCAGCACCGGTTGCACCTTCCGCGCCGGTGACGGTGGCTTCGGCAACCACCACCTCCGCGCCAACCTTGCCGGTGAATACGGCAGCGATTTCCCCGGCGGTCGAGGCGGGGGATTCCGTGCGCCGGGTTAGTCTTGACAATACCGCATCCGCCGCCGTACCTGTTGGCGCATCCGGCCCCAAATTCGTTTTCGCCAATTAGGATTCTCTATGTTTGAAACCATCGAAGTCAGCCATGTGGAAGTTGCCTGCGACGGCGGCAACGGCGCGCTCGGGCATCCGCGCGTCTATTTGCATATCGACCATGATGACGGCAACAAAATCACCTGCCCGTATTGCAGCCGCACCTATTTGCTGCGTGCGGCGAAAACCGGAACTTTCGCCTAAATGGGCGCGTTTCCGGTCATCCTGCTCGTTGGCCTCATGATGGCGACCGTCGCCGTGCTCGTCGGCGGCATTATCGTCATGGCGCGGGGTGGGGAAACCAACCGCAAATACGGCAATAAAATGATGGTCGCACGTGTGGCGCTGCAGGGCGCGGCGATTGTGCTGGTGGTGTTGCTATTTGCGGTGAAGCATTAAAAAAGAAAGCTTGGGCGAGTTGCCCCTCCCAAGCTTCTTTCGGCAGTTTTTAGGCTGCCTTGACCAGGCACCCGAAGGTGTCGTCAGGAATTCTGGCGTAGAAAATGCCGCCGTTTTCCCTGCCTTTTCGTTTAAACAGCCGTTTTTTCTCGGACCATATAGTGAGGTGAAAAACACCGCGCTCTCGTCGAAAAAATTTAGCCGTTATTTTCCAGCGTTGGCCAAAAAACCAGCGTCGGGGTTGTGTGATCTCAAACGCCATGTCCGGTGCCTTGAATGGGTGTTCGAGTGAGAGCGGTATGGATACCGCTTTCTCTGCAAACAGCGCATCCGTCGGCTCACCGAAGCACACTAGTAGCTTCAGCATCGGAACCGTATCGCGGCCAACAAGCTCGCAATAGACCCTGCCTTCGTTGCCGCAGAGTGTGTTTCCGTCGATCGTGGCGGTTTGAGTAGTCATGTGGATCATCGGAGATATCTCCCAAAAAAAGTCCTTAAAGGACAGACAAGGGCAATGCAGTAAAACTACATAGCCCGGTTGGTTGCCAAAAAACGCGGCTTAAAAAACTACGGTAAGGCATTAACAGGCCTATTTTAGCAGAAATGCCGGGCGGCTAGAATGGGGCCCAAGCAATTGTCATCAAATCTTCATAGAGGAAAAAGATGGCATTTTAGCTATGCTGCACTGCATGCCTAGTCCTTGCAATTGCTCTAAAAAACCCGCATGATGACGCTTCACAAGGAGGTTGCATGCGGATTCTGGTGCCGGTCAAACGGGTGGTGGATTACAACGTCAAAATCCGCGTGAAGGGCGATGGTTCGGGCATCGAGCTCGCCAATGTGAAGATGAGCATGAACCCGTTCGACGAGATCGCGGTGGAAGAGGCGATCCGCCTCAAGGAAAAGGGCATTGCGACGGAAGTGGTGGTGGTGTCGATTGGCGCGAAACCGGTGGAGGAAACCCTGCGCACGGCGCTCGCCGTTGGGTGCGACCGTGGGGTTGTGATCAGTACCGACCAGCGGATTGAACCCTTAGCGGCCGCGAAACTCCTCAAAGCGCTCGCCGAGAAGGAGAAGACGAACCTGATCATCTGCGGTAAACAAGCGCTTGATGACGA
>JBEHYI010000015.1:0-21529 GCA_048498255.1 Pseudomonadota bacterium
TTGTTGAAATCGATCGAACAATTCCTGCTGGGCGATGGCGGCGGCCCGGCTTCATTGATCGCTTTCAACCGGGAAACGTTTCGTTGCCGCACCGAGGCGATGCGCCAAATCGTAGATCTGTGGTTTTTGGAGGAAGCTGAACATGCGCGCCTGCTCGGTTGCGCGGTACGGCGGTTTGGCGGACGCATCATCACGTCGCACTGGAGCTTTTCGCTGTTTTGTCTGTGTCGCCGCGTCTTGGGTGTCCGGTTTGAATTACAGGTACTCACCCTGACCGAACTGGTCAGCACCGGTTACTACCGGTTGTTGCGCCAGCATGCGCCGGATGGACCGCTCGCCGCCATGTGCGAGTTGATTTTGCGGGATGAAGCCGGTCACGTTGCCTTCCAGCGTGACCGACTTTTGTCTATGGGGTCAAGCACCCAGGTGTAGTGAGTAGTGAGTTGTGCGTTGTGCGTTGTGAGTTGCTGCCCAAATTCCTCACCGTAAATACTGTGATCGGGGTAGGTGGCCTCAATCAATTTCCGCATCGCGCTTTCTGCTGCGCGGTCAGCGATGGTGACGGGTGAGCTATCGCCCTTCGCCTCCACATCCCCATGCGCGCCGAAATAGGGGCGAATCGCATCGCCCGCGGCATCGGCAAGTTGGTGGGCGAAGGTGAGGAATTCGTTCATGAGAATGCCGGAATCCCCGTAATCGCCCGGCCCAAAATCAGCGCGTGGATATCGTGCGTACCCTCATAGGTATTCACCGCCTCCAGATTCATCATATGGCGAATCACATGATACTCATCCGCAATGCCATTGCCGCCGAGCATATCGCGCGCCACGCGGGCAATGTCGAGCGACTTGCCGCAGGAGTTACGCTTGATGAGGGAGATCATCTCCGGCGCATATTCATCCGTATCCATCAATCGGCCCACACGCAGTGCAGCATGCGTCGCGAGCGTAATTTCTGTCAGCATATCCGCGAGCTTTTTCTGAATCAGCTGATTGGCGGCGAGGGGGCGTGCGAATTGGTGCCGCTCCAGCGTATAATCCCGCGCGATTTCCATGCAATGCAGCGCCGAACCGGTGACGCCCCAGGCAATGCCGTAACGCGCTTTGTTGAGGCAGCTAAATGGACCCTTAAGTCCGCTCACATTGAGGATACGCTCTTCGGGCACGAACACCTCATCGAGCATAATCATGCCGGTGATGCTGGCGCGCAGTGACATTTTCCCTTCGATTTTCGGCGTGCTGATATTTCCCTTATCCCCGCGCTCGACAATAAATCCGCGGATTTGGTCATCAAGCTTCGCCCAAATAATCATCACATCCGCAATCGGCGAATTGGTGATCCAGGTTTTGCTGCCGGAAATTTTATAGCCGCCATCTACCTTCACCGCGCGGGTTTTCATGGAGCCAGGGTCGGAGCCGTGATCGGGCTCGGTGAGGCCGAAACAGCCAACCAATTCACCACTCGCAAGGCGCGGCAGATATTTCTCCTTCATCGCCTCACTTGCAAACGCATGAATCGGGTGCATGACGAGTGACGACTGCACCGAAAGCGCCGAGCGATAGCCCGAATCCACCCATTCCACCTCGCGCGCAACCAGGCCATAGGCCACATGGCTTACGCCTGCGCAGCCATAGCCCTGAATGGTGCTGCCGAGCAGCCCCTGCGTGCCCATATCGCGCAGAATTTCGCGGTCGAATTTCTCGTGGCGATTGGCTTCGATAATGCCGGGGAAGAGGCGGTCGCGTGCGAACGAACGTGCCGCATCGCGCACCATGCGCTCCTCATCGGTGAGTTCCGCATCGAGGTTGAGGGGATCCTGCCAGTTGATTTCTTTGAGCATAACCTAATGATAAGCCTTCGGTTTATTCGTGTCACGATAAGAATCGGCACTTGTCATCAAAATGACATAAAATTTTACTACAGTGGCAAAATGGTTAGAGGGATTCCAAACATTCCCGTCGTATTGCGACCGGATACAAGATTCAATATTGCGTGGGATGCTGTAAATGCATTTTGCACATTGCATGCTTTGCCATCGTTGGAGAAACAATTAAAGCTAACAAATAAAGATGAAGCGAAGTCACTGTCGCCTAAAAAATTGGCGAGTTTATTCATGAAGTGTCTGCAGATGCCCGCGGGTGCAGCCGCCATTGAATATAGTGATTTGAGTGGCAAGCTAGTAGCGGCGCATGGCCGAGTTTATGAATATGAAAAATTGGCGCTGGTCCAGTTTGAAGATCTCAAAAACCGTTTTGGCAGAGATCCGGAACGACATGCAATCGGATTTCCGGACACATTGGGCGAGTTAAAGCAGCTCGATGTAAGAGATATCGCCAGAATCGTGGGATTGGCTTCTACAACCGGGTTAGGCTTTGACGATTTAAGAAAGAACAGGGTTGGTTCTGCTGTTCATGATCTCATGGCGCTGCATAAAAATAGCGGTGGCTTAAATCGCGGATAAAGATGTCTGGATTACACCAGCAAATTCAAAATCGAACCGCGAGCCCAGCGCACACCGCGCGATAACGCCGACAAAGCGTTGCCAATAAGCTGCGCCAAATCCTCTGCATTGGGAATATGGTTGAGCCGCGCGCGCACTTGCGTGGTAGTTTTGGGCTGAACCAGCGGGGTGGCTTCCACTTTACCGGTGCGCTCCGCATCACGTGCTGCACGCACGCGCTCTGCCGCGCGTAGGAAGGAATCGCCTTTAATTTTGGTGTCGGACATGGGGCCAGTATAGCATAATCAAATGCGCCTGTCATAGAGCGAAATTAGCTTAGATATTAGAAGCTTGTTGCCATCATGCTCACCGTCGTGCGGTCCAGCCAACGCAGGATCGGATGGATTTGCGCTTCCGTCATCAGCGCCGGAGCATGGCCGACACCCTCGAAGGTAATGCTCTCAGTATTGATATTCGTCGAGCGCATGGCGCGAATTGTGTCGGCGCTTAAAATATCGGATTCCGCCCCATGTAGAATCAAGGTTGGCGTCTGAATCTCAGCCCAGATGGGGCTTAAATTCACATCCTCGATCTTCGTAAAATTTTCGGTGGCAGCAGAGAGCGGTACAGCAATCGCAGGGTCGCACGTATAACGCAATTGCCCATCGCGCGTGATGAGCGACGCATCGACAAACTGCTCCCATAATTTCGCATCGGTGATGTTGAACGGCGCAAACGCCGTGCGCAAATACGCATCCGCTTCGGTGCGGTTGGCGAATTGCGTGGGCATCGTGCGCACATAGTCGTAAATGCGGGTGAGTGCGGGTTTGGTAAGCAACGCGCCGATATCGTTCATGATCAATTTGCGGATGCGGCTCGGGTGCTGCGCCGCAATCATCATGCCGATAATGCCGCCCATGCTGGTGCCCAGCCACTCCACCTCGCGCATATGAAAATTATCGAGAATGGCAATACAATCGGCGACATAACTGGCGTAATTATACCCGGCGGGATCAGCGAGCCATTCGCTCTCGCCGCGGCCAGCCATGCTGATGCTGAACACGCGTCGCCCGCTGCCCGCGAGATATTGCGCGATCACATCGAAATCATGCGCGTTTCGGGTTAGGCCATGCACGCAGATCGTGACTTTCGCCGCATCGACATTGCCCCAGTCATAAAACACGATTTCATGCGTGCCATCAGCCCCGATGCTGTTGTGCAGACGGATGCTGTGGCGGGTGGGCTGCATGCTAAAGCCGAATCAGCGCGCGAGTGATTTCTAAACCGCTGAGCGGAATTTCTGTCGGCGCGCCATCCACCACATCGGCCAGCAACCGCGCGGAACCGGCGGCTTGCGTCCACCCCAACGTGCCATGACCGGAATTCATGAACAAATTGCTGAGCGGCGTTTTGCCGATGATCGGCGGGCCATCCGGCGTACTCGGGCGCAGGCACGCCCATTCGGTGAGCTCTTCCTGCGGTGCTTTCGGGAATAACTCGCGCATGCCTTTTTTCAGCGGGTCGATCCGCACCTTACGCACCGTTTCGTTATACCCCGCGAATTCCGCCGTGCCCGCGACGCGCATGCGGTTACCCAGCAGGCTGTACACCTGCTTCGCCGCATCATCCGTGATGCTGATTTTCGGGCAATGCTCGCTGGCGTTGAAGGAAATGCTGTAGCCCTTCATCGGGTAAATCGGCACATACAAACCCAGCTTGCGCAAATGCACCGCGCTGTGCGAACCCATCGCCATCACATACGCATCGAAGCCGCTTAAGTAATCCTTCTCATTCTCAAGCTCGAGATGGCTGATGCGGTCACCCTGCTTATGAATACGGCGGATTTTTTGGCCATACATGAACTTCACGCCGTATGTTTGCGTGATGTGATCGGCCAAATTGCGTGTGAAGAGATGGATATCGCCGGACGCATCGATATCCGCATACATGCCGCCGATAATTTTCTTCGTGGTGTTGGCAAGCGTTGGCTCCAGCTCGAAACATTGTTGGGGTGTGAGTGACTTTTCATCGCAGCCGAGCGTGTGCTGAAACTCCGCGTGTTTCTGCGCGTGATCGAAGGAATTCTGATTATCGAACACATGCAAAATCCCATTGCCAAGGTAATGGAACGGCACGTTCGTCTCCGCCATCAGCTCCGCCATTTTGCGTTTGCTGTAAAGGCCAAGGCGCATCATGGTTTCACAATTCGCGCGCGCTTTGCTCGGCAGGCAGTTGAGCAAAAACAGCGCGCCCCAGCGCATCATGTGAATGTCGGTGGAGGGGCGCAGCACCAGCGGCGCATCGTCCTGCCACATCCATTTGAACAATTTCGGGAACACCGCCGGGTTCGCCCACGGCTCCGCATGCGCGTAGGAAAGCTGGCCGCCATTGGCGAAGCTGCACTCATTCGCGGCTTGCGGCTGGCGCTCCAGCACCGTTACCTCATGGCCGCGTTTCGCGAGTTCATAGGCGCTCGTCACCCCGAGCACGCCTGCGCCAAGCACACAAATCTTCATGAAAAACCACTCCTCGTTACAGCTGCTTTTTTAATGAAGATTTCCGCGGCGCGACAGTATAAAAGCAAGAAAGGAGCAAGCTGTGGATATCGAAAATATCGTGGTGCTGACAGGGGCGGGGATCTCGGCGGAGTCCGGCCTGGCAACGTTTCGCGCGGATGACGGCCTCTGGTGCGGCCATCGCGTCGAGGATGTGGCGACGCCGGAAGCTTATGCAAAAAACCCCGCGTTGGTACAGGAATTTTACAATACCCGCCGCCGCCAGCTGAAGGAAGTGGTACCCAATGCCGCGCATCTCGCGCTTGCCAAACTCGCGGCGCAGTGGCGGGGAAATTTGTTGCTTGTCACCCAAAATGTCGATGATTTGCACGGGCGCGCACATGCGGAAATTAAGCCGCAGAGCGGGTTTCAGCTGATCCATATGCATGGTGAATTGAAAAAAGCGCGCTGCCGGTTGAGCGGTGAAATCGAGGAGTGCGATGCGGACCTCACGGCCGATGGCACGTTGCGCCCGCATATTGTGTGGTTCGGCGAAACGCCGCTCGCGATGGAAGCGATCACCCACGCACTGCGCAATTGCGACCTCTTCGTGTCGATCGGCACTTCAGGCAATGTTTACCCCGCCGCGGGCTTCGTGGCGGAAGCGCGTTTCGCCGGTGCGCATACGCTCGAGCTCAACCTCGAGCCCTCGCTCACCCGCAGCCACTTCGCCGAAACGCGCTATGGCCCCGCGACGGAGTTGGTGCCGGCATGGGTAGAGGAGATGGTGGGGTAGCTGTGCCCAAACTCCGTCATTCCAACGAAAGTTGGAATCCACCTTTTTGTAAAAGCTAGATGATTTTAGAAGGTGGATTCCAGCTCGCGCTGCGCTTGGCTGGAATGACGGCGGATAGCTTTACTTCAGCTTCTGAACTTCCTTCAGCACTTCTGCCGCGTGGCCGGTGACGCTGACTTTCGGCCAGCTTTTTGCAATGCTGCCGGATTTGTCGATAAGGAAGGTTGAGCGCACAATGCCCATGTATTTTTTGCCGTACATATTCTTCTCGCCCCACACGCCGAACGCCTCCGCAATGCCGGAATCATCCGCCGCGAGCGCAAACGGCAGCTCATATTTCGCGCGGAATTTGTCGTGGCTTTTATGGTCGTCCTTGCTGATACCGATCACCACCGTATCCGCTTTTTCGAATTGCGCGTGTAGCTCCGCGAAATCCTTCGCTTCCGTGGTGCAGCCGGGTGTGTCATCCTTCGGATAAAAATAAATCACGACGTTTTTCTTGCCCTTGTAGCTCGCGAGATCAACGTTTTTATTCCCCGTCAGCGACAAGCTGCACACCGGCGCGGATGCGCCCTCGGCAGGAGTTGCGGATTCAGTTTTTTTCGCGGTGCTAGCCATGATGTTCTCCTAAGGTTGATGCCTGTAACCTAGTCCGATTTTTGCGATCTGCAAGTGCTACAACCCGCCCTGCGCCATGCGCTCGTAAATGCTCAGCACACGGGCTTGATGCTCGAGCAGTTGCTCCTTCAGCGCCGGGAATTTTTTGATGCGCATGTTTTTGCATAGCAGCGTTTTAAGCCCCACCGGTGCATCATCCGTAATCACGCCACCGGGGGCGGAGAGGCGCAGCAGGCTCATCAAATCGCTCATGAATTTTTTCGCGGCGATGAGCGGCGCGGTGATGGATTCATCGAGCAGCCCGCCGGTTTGCGCCGCTTCGAACACTTGCCGCGCGCTACGATGCCACAGCGCGGGAAGCTCCGGCCCATGGCGCAACACCAGATATTGCGCGATGAAATCGAGATCGACCATGCCGCCGCGCACATGTTTCAGCGCCCACGGATTGCGCGTGGTGAACTGCCCCGCAATGCGCGTGCGCATGTTGCACACATCGCTCAGCAGCAGCGTGGTGTCCCGATTTTTCAGCACGTGATGTTTCACCGTGGCGCGGATGCGACCCGCGAAATCCGGGTCATTCGTGGCGACAACGCGCGCGCGGGTGAGCGCCATGTGCTCATAGGTCCAAGCGCTGTTGGTGAAATACGCATCGAACGCCGCGAGGCTTACCGCCAGCGGGCCGTCCGAGCCGCCGGGGCGCAGGCGCGTATCGACCTCATACAAGCGCCCTTCGCGCGTCAGCAACGTCAGCGCCGAGAGAAAACGCTGGCTGATGCGGGTGAGATGCGTGCGCGCTTCGGACGCGGCATCGGCATCCTCGTAAATCAGCACAATGTCGAGGTCGGAGCCAAACGTCATCTCCCGCCCGCCGAGCTTGCCAAGCGCCAGCACCGCGAAGGGCACATGCGTGAAACTCGGCGTATTCGCGGCATATTCCGCGGTTACCTCCACCATCGTGCATTGGAGAATGATCTCCGCAATGTCCGACAAAAACGCGCCGATGCGTTTTGGCGTGGCGAGGCGTTTCAACAAATGTACACCGGCCTGGAAGCGTTTTTCGTTATTGAAACTGCGCAAATAAAGCATTTTTTGCTCGAACGCATGGGCGAAGCGCAACCGCTCGACGACGAGATTTTCGAGTTCTTCTTTGGAAGGGAGGCCGAGGAAAAAATCCGCCTCAAGTACGCTATCGAGCAGGGACGGATTATTGCTCAGCGTGTCACCCAGCGCCGGTGCGGACCCAAGAATATCCGCCAGCAATGTCAGCATTTCCGGGCGTGAGAGGAACAGCGAAAAAATCTGCGCGCCGGAGGGTAGGCGGTCGATAAAATCGTCGAAATGGAAAAACGCCGCATCAGGGTTCGCGGTTTTGCCAAGCGCCGTCAGCAGCGCGGGCACTAGCTCGGTCAACACCTGGCGCGAGCGCTTGCTTTTGGTGGAGCGTCGATGGCCGCGATGCCAGCCCTGGATGATATCCGAAATGCGCTGCGTTTCCGTGTAACCTAGGGAGCCCAAGGTTTTAAGCGTCTCGGGGTCTGCCTCCACCCCGGTGAAAACGAGGTTACCATGCACCGCGAGCGGGTCAGAATCCACCATCGAATCCGTGTAAATCGTGTGCACTTTGCGCAGCGTGCCAAGGCAGCTATCGGCGAAAGCATCGATGCTCGCATAGCCCGCGAACAAGCTCACCTCGCGCATGGTTTCCGGGTCGTTCGGCAGCGTGTGCGTTTGTTCGTCGTTGCGCATTTGCAGGCGGTGCTCCACCATGCGCAGCCATTGGTAGCTGGCAGTGAGCGTGTCGCGAACGTCTGGCGTCACCAGCTCGTATTTCGTCAGCGCATCGAGGCCCGCAAGCGTCGCCGGTACGCGCACTTCCGGTATGCGCCCACCCCACACCAGCTGCTGCGTCTGCACGAAAAACTCGATTTCGCGAATGCCGCCAACGCCGATTTTGATGTTATGGTTGTAGAGCGAAAGCTCTTTACCGCTCTTCACATTCATCTGGCGTTTGATGGAGTGGATATCCGCAATCGTCGCGAAATCCAGCGTTTTGCGCCAGATGAAAGGGATCAGCTCGCGCATGTAATTTTTTGCGGCCAGCATATCGCCCGCGATCGGCCGCGCCTTAATCATCGCCGCGCGCTCCCAGTTTTGGCCCACCGTTTCGTAATAGGTGAGGGCGGCGGCGACGGTGACGGCAAGCGGTGTCGACATCGGGTCCGGCCTCAGGCGCAAATCGGTGCGGAACACATAACCGTCCGAGGTGCGTTCCTGCAGAATTGTGGTGAGATCGCTCGCGATTTTGTTCATGAAATGCTGGGCATTGCGCGCACCGGTGTAAGGCAGCGTGTCTTTGTCGAACAGCACGATGAGGTCGATATCGCTGGAATAGTTCAGCTCAAACGCGCCGAGTTTACCCATGCCGAGGATGATAATGCCGCTGCCTGCCTCAGGCTCCGCACTGTCGCGAACTGTGAATTCCCCGCGCGCCGCCGCATGGTGGAGCAGGTGGCGCAGCGTCGCCGTTACCGCATCCCCCGCGAAATGCGAGAGTGCGGAGGTGACTTGCGCGAGCGCCCACTGGCCGGAAATATCCGCAAGCGCCGTGGTGAGCGCGACGCGCGCTTTGATTTGGCGCAATTGCAGCATCATCGCCGGTTGGGTGAGTTGCGCGGTGCCGAGCTGCTGCGTTTCTGCGGCGATTTTCTCCCAGGAACCATCGAACCCGTTTTCGAAAATATCGGCGAGTTGCGCGGGATATTTCGTCATCAACCGCGCGAGATACGGCGCATTCCCGGCGGCACTCATAATCAACCCGCGCATCGCCTCATTCGCAACTGTGGCCTGAAGGCTAGGATCGGCGCCTAATTGCTCGAGACAGCTCAGCGCTTCCGTTTCGCGGCTTGCCTCGGGCAAGGGGCTGGTGATAGTAACAGCTGGAATCTCGGTGCGCATGCACATCTTCTGAACGTTACAGGTCCAATGGTCAAGCATCTCAGGCATTTACGGCATCTGAAATATGGCTGGGTCGCACTCAAGCGGCTGGTGCTGGTGGGCGTGATTGTGCTGCTTGGCCTGGCGTTTTGGCTGCATGCGGCGGAGCGCTCGCTGAGTTTCGCCAAGCCCTGGATCGAGAATGCGGTGAATAGCCCCGATGCGCCCTATGTCATCGCGATTGGCAATGTGACGGTGGATTGGACGAATGTTGCACTGCTGGGCAAACTGCATATTACGCAGGTGACGGCGGCCAAGCGCGACGGAAATATTTTTGCCCAACTGCCGGAAGTCTATGCCACCATCGACCCGATTGGCTTTTTGCCCACGCGCCATTTGTTACACAAAGTCATTGTGCGCGAACCACGCATCTTCGCCGCGCGCAATAAGGATGGGGCGGTGGAGCTCGGCTTCGAGGGCTCGCCGGCGCGGGTTGCATTCTCCGAACTCGTGGATTTTTTCTCGGCTAATGGCGGCAAGGATGTGAAAGGCGAGCCCACACCGCTCAGCCTGCCGATGCATGATTTCCAGATCAAAGATGCAACGCTGACCTTTACGGATGAAGCGACGGATACGAAAATTATCAGCAGCCCATTTAACTTCCAAGTCGGGCGCAAACGCGGCAATTACGAAGCGGCGATGAGCATGCCCTTTACGGTGGATGATGCGCCGGTGAAAATTACTGCGCAATACCGCGCGCAGTCGAAAGGCACGCAGCATGTGTTGATGGTGAATATGCTGCAATTTCCGGGAAAATTGCTCTGCCAGTTCGATACCTGCCCGGAAAAAGTTGCGGTTGAAGGCAAGCTGGATGCGATGCTGAAAGCCGTGGTGGCGGATGATTTTTCGATCTCGAATTACCATACCGAAATCAATTTGCCGAAAACGACTTTTGTGCTGCCGGATTGGTTCGCCGAGCCGCTGAAAATCACCGGTGGCAGCATTGTGGCCGAAGGCGATTGGAGCAAAAAACACATCGCGCTGCGCCAGGCGACCTTGCCGCTGACCGACACCACCATCACCGCGAGCGGCACGTTGCGCAAAGCCGAGGATGGCTGGTACGCAACGGCGGATGCCGCGGCCTCGCGCCTTGAGGTAAGCAAAATTTACAAATATTGGCCGCTGATTATGGCGCCGGATTCGCGTAAATGGGTGACCTCGAAACTGAAGGCCGGTTACGCCGCTAAAGGCACGATGAAGTTGAACCTCACACCCGCCGATTTCGCAGCAGACGTGCTGCCGGATGCGGCGGTGGATGCGGTGGCCGATGCGCGCGACATCAGCTTCGAATATCTCCCGGGATTCCCGCTGATTGAGCATATGGACGGCATTGCGCATTTCACGGCGACGACGGTGAAAGTGGAAGGCACCACCGGCAGTATGCTGGGCGGCACCAAGATCAGCCACGCCGTGCTGTGGTGCCCGAAATTGAACGAGCCCAGCAACCCGATGGAAGTGGACGCCACCTTCACCGCGCCCGCGAACGATGCAGCGACGATGTTGGCGCTCAAGCATTTCGCGTTTGATGATAATTTGGAGCTCAATCCCGCGACCATCAAAGGCTTGCTGGATGCGACGATGAAGCTGAAATTCGATGCGTTTTCGGGCCATGAAGGCGGCGACCCGAACGAGATTCATTTGGAAAAAGTGGATTACGACATCGCCGCGAATTTGCATGACGTGGCGCAAGATAAAATCGCCGGAAGTTTTGATGCGAAATCCGTCAACGGGGCGCTGAAAGCGAATAATGATGGGCTGAATTTCACCGGCAGCGTGCGTTTGGGTGAAGCCGGAACGGATAGTGTGAAGCTGAGCCAGCCGAGCGGCAAACCGCTGAGTGTCGAGGTCAAAGGCATCGAGTCCGCGCAAGCGAAAATGCCTGAATCGCGCAATGATTTCGCATTGAGTTACACCAGCGGCGCGATTCCGCAAATCAGTGTCACCGGCAAGCGCATGGATATGCGCGCACCTTACGGGGCAAGCAAAGGTAGCGCATTGCTTTCCGATTTTCCGGCCATGAAACTCAACGCCACGCTCGATGAAATACTACTCGCGCGCGACGCGCCGCCGCTGCAGGAAATTGCCGCCGCGCTCTATTGCACGCCGCGCCGATGCGAATCGGCTGACTTCAAGGCGAAAACGGAGAAATCGACGATCAAAGCCGGCATTCAAATCATCGCCGGTGCGCGCCAATTCCTCTTCACCGGCAGCGATGCGGGCAGCACGCTCAAAGCCTTTGGCATCACCGACCGCATGATGAAAGGTAAGCTCGAAATGAACGGGCATTACGACGACAAAGCCATGCCGCCCGCCTTCAGCGGCAAATTACGCATCGATGATTTTACGCTGAAAAATTCGGAGATTTTGGGACGTATTTTTGCCATCGGCTCACTCACGGGCTTGCAAAATGCGCTCACCGGCAGCGGCATTTCCTTCGATAAAATGGTCGCGAATATCGATGCGCAGCGCGGTATTATTACCGTCAGCAAAGGTATGGCGCAGGGCACTTCGATTGGCATCACCACCGATGGCACAATCGATACCACGACCACCAAAATGGCGCTGAAAGGCGTGGTGGTGCCGGCCTATGCACTCAATTCCATCCTCGGTAAAATCCCCATCATCGGCGCGCTGGCGGGGGGCGAAGAAGGGCTGATCGCCTTTAATTATTACGTCAAAGGCGGCTACGATAACCCGGATGTGGGCGTGAACCCGCTTTCAGGCCTCACGCCGGGCTTTTTACGCGGCATTTTCGGTATGTTCGATGGCAAACAGGGAAAGCAAACGGCGGAAGCGGATAAAGCAGCAAAATCAAAGCCCGTGGGGCTAAACCAGTCCAGTGCGGTACATAAACGCTAGGTTTTCCACGGGCCTAAAATCTTCGTGCTTTCTTAATCATTTTCGTGTATTCTCTAGGATAGAGACAAGAAGCTCGAACTGAGCTCAAGAAGGAGCGGACGATGGGTAGTGTAGGCGCAGCGGCGTTATCGGGCCTGTATGCCAACGAGCAGCGCATTGCCGTCGCGGCGGATAATATCGCCAATGTCGACAGCCCGGATTACAACGCCAAACAAGTCACCCAATCGAGCAATGAAGCTGGTGGCGTCACCACGAGCGTGGTGGATCGCAACCCGCCGACCATCAGCGTGTCGACGACCGATGGTGGGACTGAGCAGCGCCCGAATGTGGACCTCACCGAGCAGGTGGTTGAGGCGCAAGTGGCGACCTACAGCGCGAAAGCGGATTTGAAGGTGCTGCAAGTTCAGGATAAGCTGAATAAATATTTGGTGGATATTACGGCGTAACTAAGCCGGTTCCACCGCCACCACTTCCGGAATATAATGCTTTAGCATGTTCTCGATGCCACTTTTGAGCGTCGCCGTTGAGCTTGGGCAGCCCGAGCACGCGCCATGCATCTCGAGTTTCACAATCCCGTCCTCAAAGCTATGGAACACGATATCCCCGCCATCTTGCGCGACAGCCGGGCGCACGCGGGTTTCGATGAGTTCTTTAATCTGATCGACGATCTGCTGGTCATTCTCGGAATAGGTGCGGTTTGCTTCGCCATTTTCCTTCACCGCGGCGCCCATGATCGGCAGGCCGCTTTGGTAATGTTCCATCACGGTGGTGAGGATTTGGGGTTTGAGCACATCCCAGCTCGCGGCTTCCGTTTTCGTCACCGTCACGAAATCGCTGCCGAAAAACACCGCGCGAATGTCGCTGAGCACGAATAATGCGCTGGCAAGCGGCGACGCTTTCGCATTCTCCGAATCCGTGAAAAACGCGGTTTTCTCACCCAAAACATCCTGCCCGGGCAGGAATTTCATGGTGTTGGGGTTTGGGGTCGATTCGGTTTGGATAAACATAAAGCCTCATGATTTGCTTGCTATATAGAGCAAAAACCTGACGAAACAAGTCAACATTCACTTGCGCGAGCACGCTTTTGTTTCTAGCAATCCCGCCATCAACGGAGAAAACTATGACCGATACCCTAAGCACCATCATCGCCACCGGCTGGGAAAACCGCGCCGAAGTGAACCTCAGCACGCAAGGCGAACTGCGCGATGCGGTCGATCACGTGCTCGCGGGCCTCGATAGCGGCGACATCCGCGTGGCCGAGAAGCAGGGCAGCGAATGGGCGGTCAATCAGTGGGTGAAGCAGGCGATTCTCCTCAGCTTCCGCCTCAACGACAACGAAATCATCCACGGGCCGACGGGCTCGGATGGCCGCTCCGCCTGGTTTGACAAAGTACCGCTGAAATTCAACGGTTGGGACGATGTGAAATTCCGTGAAGCGGGCTTTCGTGCGGTTCCCGGCAGCTTCGTGCGCCGCGGTAGCTTCATCGATAAAGGCGTGGTGCTCATGCCGAGCTTCATCAATATCGGCGCGCGCGTGGGTGCGGGCACCATGGTCGATACTTGGGTGACGATCGGCTCCTGCGCACAAATCGGGAAAAACTGCCACATCTCCGGCGGCGTCGGCATCGGCGGCGTGCTCGAGCCGCTGCAGGCAAACCCCGTCATCATCGAGGATAATTGCTTCATCGGCGCGCGTTCAGAAATCGCCGAGGGTGTGATTGTGGAAGAGGGCGCGGTGATCAGCATGGGCGTGTTCCTCGGCGCCTCCACCAAAATTGTTGACCGCGCGACGGGCGAAGTCACCTATGGCCGCGTACCGGCCTATTCCGTGGTCGTCCCCGGCACGTTGCCCGGCAAAACCCCAGCCGATCCGCACCTCGCCGCCGCCATTATCGTGAAGCGCGTGGATGAAAAAACGCGGAGCAAAACCGGGATTAACGAATTGTTGCGCGACTAATTGACTTTGTAGTGCATTTGTAGTACATTTGCATGACAGGAGATTTTCTATGAAAACAGCAACCGTGCAAGTGCGTATCGAGCCGAAATTGAAAAAGGATGCGGAAGCGATCCTTGCCAAGCTTGGTCTCTCCGCATCGGAAGCGATTTCGATGTATTACAGCAGCATCAAAATGACTAAAGGCATTCCGTTTGACGTGAAAATTCCGAATAAGGAACTGCGCAAAGCGATGCGGGATGTGGATCAGCGGAAAAATCTTGGTCATGCAAAAAATGTTGATGAGCTGTTTTCTAAGCTGTCTCAGAATAAAAGATAATGCCGCGCGAGCTAAAATTCTCGAATCGCTTTAAGAAAAATTTTGCTCTTGCAGAAAAACGCGGCAAAAAGATGGATAAGCTGCGCATCGTGCTTCAGCTGTTGCAGGATGGTGAGCCTTTACCGCCGAAATACCGGAATCATCCTTTAAAGGGCGATTGGGTCCATCATCTTGAATGCCATTTGGAGCCAGATTGGCTTTTGATTTATCAATTGAGCGATGAATTCGTCTATTTAGTTGCTACTGGCACCCATTCTGACTTATTCGACGAATAATGGACGTTACCGAACTCACGAAAGAACTCATCCGCTGCCCGAGCGTGACGCCGGCAACCGCGGGCGTGTTCGACGTGATCGAGCGTTTTATGGCGCCGCTGGGCTTCGCCGTCACACGCGTGACGTTCGAGGAAGAGGGTACCGCGCCGGTTGAAAATCTCTATCTGCGTTACGGCACCGCAGGCCCCAATTTCTGCTTCGCGGGCCATACGGATGTCGTGCCTGTCGGCGATGAAAAAGCCTGGAAAGTGCCGCCCTTCGAGCCGCGCGTGGTGGATGGCGAGCTTGTCGGCCGTGGGGCGGAGGACATGAAAGGCGCGGTGGCCGCGTTTATGATCGCCGCGCGCGAATTCGTGGCAAGCGGCCAATGCCGCGGCTCCATCTCTATGCTCATCACGCAGGATGAAGAAGGCATTGCCATCAACGGCACGAAGAAAATGCTCGATTACCTTGCCGCAAAAAACGAGAAGCTCGATGTTTGCATCGTCGGCGAACCCACAAACCCGGCGGTGCTGGGCGAAATGGCGAAAATCGGCCGCCGTGGCTCGGTCGGTTTCGGGCTCGATGTCATCGGCAAGCAGGGCCATGTGGCCTATCCGGACCTCGCCGATAACCCAAACACCCGCCTCGTCAACATGCTCCACGCGCTAAAATCCGTGCCGCTCGATGCGGGCAACGCCGCGTTCCCACCGAGCAATCTCGAGATCACCAGCATCGATGTCGGCAACCCGACCAGCAACCTCATCCCCGCCCGCGCCCGCGCGCAATTCAACGTGCGCTTCAACGATCTCTATACCGGCGAAAAAGTGATCGAGTGGGTGAAAGCCCGCATCGCCCCCTTCGGCGCGCATGAACTCACGCACCGCATCAGCGGCGAATCCTTCCTCACGCGCGATGAACGCCTCGCGACGATTGTGGTGGAAGCAGTGAAGGATGTGACTGGCAAAACGCCCGCCCTCAGCACCACCGGCGGTACCTCCGATGCGCGGTTTATCAAAGATTTCTGCCCCGTTATTGAGTTTGGCACCACCGGGCGCACCAGCCATATGGTGGATGAGCGGGTGGAGGTGAAAACGCTTGAGGGATTAGCGAAGATTTATCAGTGCATGCTCGAGCGGTTTTTCGCTTAATACTCCACCCGCATCAAATACAGCCCATGCGCGGGGGCCATTGGCCCACCTTCGCGGCGATCCTTCGCGGCGAGGGCTTGCGCCACACGAGCAACCGGCCATTTGCCGATGCCGACATAGACCAGCGTGCCCACCATATTGCGTACCTGATGGTGGAGGAATGACTTCGCGCCGGTATAAATCATCACCTGTTGCGGATTTTTCTCGCGCGTTTTCACTTCCAAATAATCCAGCGTCTTCACCGGGCTCTGCGCCTGGCAATCACCTGCGCGGAAGCTGGTGAAATCATGGCGTCCCACCAATAATTGTGCCGCCTCGTTCATCGCCGCAATGTCGAGCGGTTTATGTACGTGCCACGCGCGGTCGCGATCCAGCGCGGGCTGGCCCTTGCGATTCACGATGCGGTAGAGGTAATGCCGCGAAGCCGCATCAAACCGTGCGTTAAACTCATCCGAAGCCAACTCCGCGCTGAGCACCGAAATCGGGTGCTGAATCATCAGCCCGTTCAACCCGCGCACAATGGCGTTGAGCGGGCGCTCCGGCAAATCCACATGCGCCACCTGGCCGCGCGCATGCACGCCCGCATCCGTGCGTCCTGCGCATTGCACCTCGACCGGCGCCTCGGCGTTGCAAAACACCCGCGCCGCTTCCTCGATCACCGCTTGCACGCTCGGCGCTTCCGTTTGGCGCTGCCAGCCGGAATAAGGCGTGCCGTCATATTCGAGAGTGAGTTTGTAGCGGGGCATGGCGCTTATATACACCACCGTCATTCCAGCGAAAGCTGGAATCCATCTTTCGGCAAAACAGGTGGATTCCAGCTTTCGCTGGAATGACGGAAGGTCTATGCTGTCCGCATCTCAAGGAGGTATCATGGACATATTTCCCATCCCTGCCACAATCGCGAACGAAACCCACATCACGCCCGCGCGGTATGAGGAAATGTACGCGCTGTCGCTGACGCATCCGGACCTTTTCTGGGGCGATGCGGCGAAAGAATTCGTCTGGATGGAGCCGTGGACGAAGGTCAAAAACGCGAGCTTTACGGGGGATGTCAGCATCCGCTGGTTCGAAGGCGGCAAGCTGAATATCACCGAAAGTTGCCTCGACCGCCATGCCACCGCGACGCCCGATAAAATCGCGATTTTGTGGGAGGGCGACACGCCTGGCGACACGCGCCGCATCACCTATCGCGAGCTGCTTGAGGAAGTGGGCCGCACCGCAAACGCGCTGAAATCGCTCGGCGTGAAAAAAGGCGCCCGCGTCACGATCTACATGCCGATGGTGCCGGAAGCGGCCATCGCCATGCTCGCCACCGCGCGGCTTGGCGCCATCCACTCCGTCGTCTTTGGCGGCTTCTCGGCGGATGCGATCAAAAGCCGCATTGAAGATTGCGCGAGCGAGGTGGTCATCACCGCGAATGTTAGCCGTCGCGGCGGTAAGGTGATTCCCCTCAAAGCCACGGTGGATGCGGCGATCAAGGATCTCAGCGTGCGCGCCGTGCTGGTCTATGAAACCACGAAAGCCGACACCGCGATGCAAGAAGCTCGCGACCATTGGTGGCACAGCATCGTGCCGCACCAGCCCAGCGCCTGCGCGCCCGAGCGCATGGATGCGGAGGACCCGCTTTTCATCCTCTACACCTCCGGCTCCACCGGGAAACCCAAAGGCATGCTACACACCACCGCGGGCTATATGGTTTACACCGCGATGACCACGCGCGCCGTGTTCGACCTGCAGCCGGACGATATTTACTGGTGCACCGCCGATGTGGGCTGGATCACCGGCCACAGCTACATTGTCTATGGCCCGCTCGCGAACGGCGCGACGACGCTGATGTTCGAAGGCGTGCCGAATTACCCGGATGCCTCGCGCTTTTGGCAGGTGATCGACGCGCATAAGGTCACTAAATTCTACACCGCGCCGACGGCGATTAGGTCGCTGATGGCGCAGGGGGATGGGTTCGTGAAATCCACCTCGCGCACATCCCTTAAAATCCTTGGGTCCGTGGGTGAACCCATCAACCCCGAAGCGTGGCTATGGTTCCACAATGTGGTGGGCGAGGGGCGCTGCGCGATTGTCGATACCTATTGGCAAACCGAGACGGGCGGCCATATTCTGACCCCGCTGCCCGGCGCCATCCCCACCAAACCGGGCTCCTGCACCAAACCGTTCTTCGGCATTCGCCCGGAGATTTATGACGCGAAAGGCGTGCTGCTCAAAGGTGCTGCGGAAGGCATGCTCTGCATCGGCGAGAGCTGGCCCGGCCAGGCGCGCAGCATTTGGGGCGACCATGCGCGGTTCGTAAAAACCTATTTCAGCCAGGTGAAGGGCAAATATTTCACCTCGGATGGCTGCCGCTGCGACGCCGACGGCTATTACTGGATCACCGGCCGCGTGGATGATGTGATCAATGTGTCGGGCCACCGTCTCGGCACGGCGGAGATCGAATCCGCACTCGTCGCTCACGCGAAAGTGGCGGAAGCTGCGGTAGTCGGCTACCCGCACGAGATCAAGGGCCAGGGCGTGTATGCTTATGTGACGCTGAATGTGGGCGAGGCGGGCAGCGAGGATTTATCGAAGGAGCTAAAGCACCATGTACGCGCAGCGATTGGCGGCTTGGCCGTGCCCGACTTCATCCATTTCACCCCCGGCCTGCCCAAAACCCGCAGCGGCAAAATTATGCGCCGCATCCTGCGCAAAATCGCCGAGAACGAGGTGGACGCGCTGGGGGATACGAGCACGCTGCTCGACCCGGAGGTGGTGGCGAAGTTGATTGATACGCGGATGAATCTCTAATCGTAATTGCGCAACTTAAAGCACGCCTAACGCCAGCACAAACAGCACGGCGAGCAGTAAGCTAATCGTGGGTTTGGAGAGTTTATTCTTCACCCCCGCAAGCTGCGTGGCTATATGTTTAATAGAGTGTGCTAAACTATCCGTATTCACGTAAGGCTGGGTGCCGAATCGCTTCCGATAGGCTTTGTCGCTGATAACGCCGCTATCATCCCTAAGCGCAAGCCATTTCCAGAAGGAAAAATACTGGCCTTTGAGATGGGGGTTCGCTTGTTCAAATGCCTCTTTGCAGCGTTGATATAGCTTAGCCATCATGCTACGCTACCTTCACCAGCACATGCTGCTTCTTGCCTTTACTGAGCTTTACAAAACCTTGCGCGAAATCGGCGGTGGTGAGCTTGGCATTATCATCGCTCACCTTGCCATCATTCACGCTGACGCCATTGCCTTTGATAAGGCGGCGCGCTTCACCGTTGCTGGCGGCAAATCCAGCGAGCACGAGCAGTTCGTAAACGGCGATGCCGGGCGATAACTTATCCGCGGTGATTTCAATCTCCGGCAGATTCTCGCTCACACCACTGCCTGCAAATATCTCGGCGGCTGTGGTTTTCGCTTTCTCCGCCGCGTCGCGCCCGTGCAGCATCGCGGTCGCTTCGGTGGCGAGGATGATCTTTGCGTCGTTGATTTTCGCGCTGCCAAGCCAGCCTTCATATTCCTTGATTTGCGCGAGGGGCAGAGTGGTGAAGAGCTTGAGGAATTTGATCACATCGCCATCTTCCGTATTGCGCCAGAACTGCCAGTAATCATAGGGGCTGAGCAAGTCCGCATTCAGCCATACCGCGCCGGCGGCGGTTTTGCCCATCTTCGCGCCGGAGCTTGTGGTGAGGAGCGGGGAGGTGATGCCGTATATAAGCGGTATTGATGTAAAAATTAGATCGCCATTACCAACAAATATCCATGATACCACGCGCCTATTCTTTAATTCTTCAGCAAAGTTTTTATAAATGTATTCGATGCTGGCGCTAGTTAATGGAGCAATATTGTGCCTATGTTCAGTTCTATTGGTGTATCCATTTAAATCAATACCGCTGAGGATATTCCCCCACTGATCGCTGCCGCCAAGCTGCACGCGGCATTGATAGCGCTTGTTCAGCTCGACAAAATCATAGGCCTGGAAAATCATGTAATTGAATTCGAGGAAGCTCAGCGTCTGTTCACGCTCGAGGCGCAGCTTCACCGAATCCATCGTCAGCATGCGGTTGACGGAGAAATGCCGCCCGTAATCGCGCAGAAACTCGACGTAGTTGAGGTCACGCAGCCAATCGTCGTTATTCACCATCAGCGCCTTATCCGCGCCGAAATCGATGAACTTTGCGAAGACTTCCTTCAAACTCGCCATATTCTCGGCAATGAGCGCGTCATCAAGCTTCGGCCGGCTCTCATCCTTCCCACTCGGATCACCAATCTTCGTCGTGCCGCCGCCGAGCAAAACGATCGGCGTGTGCCCGCATTGCTGCCACCAATAGAGCAGCATAATCTGCAGCAGCGAGCCGACATGCAGCGACTTCGCCGTGCAATCAAACCCAATATACGCGCGCTGGCCCGGCGTTTGGAGGAGGGCTTCCAGCCCCTTCTTGTCCGTCATCTGGTGGACAAACCCGCGTTCTTCGATGATGTCGATGAAATTCATAGTTACGCAACGCTCACAGTGGCGTCATTCCAGCGAAAGCTGGAATCCATCTTTTTGAGGTGGATTCCAGATCGCGCTTCGCTTGTCTGGAATGACGGGTTTCAACTTGTTTGCCCCCTCATACCGTGCATACTGGCGGCATGACAAGCACGATTGCATTTCCCGCCACCATCATCGGCCTCATGAGCGGCACCAGCGCCGATGGGGTGGATGCCGCGATTTTACGCACGGATGGGCGGGAAATCGCGCAAGCCGGGGAGTCGCTCTTCGTGCCGTATGACGATAGCTTGCGCGCGGAAATCCTAGGGTTGATGCGGGGTGCGGGGGATGAGGCGAGTATCGCTGCCGCGCTGACGGATGTGCATATCGCGGCGGTAAAGCAGCTCCTCACCAAAGCCAATTTCACCGCGAAGGATGTCGCGCTCATTGGCTTCCACGGCCAAACCATTCGCCACGCGCCGCATGAGGGCATCACCGTGCAAATCGGCGAACCGCAGCGGATGGCGCAGGAGCTGGGCATTCCGGTCGTTGCGGATTTCCGCACGAATGATGTAAAATATGGTGGCCAGGGCGCGCCGCTGGTACCGCTCTACCACGCCGCACTCGCCGCGAAGCTCGATAAACCGGTGATGGTGGTGAATATCGGCGGCGTCGCGAATGTGACATGGATTGGCAGCAAAGGTGAAATTGTGGCCTTCGATTGCGGCCCCGGCAACGCGCTGATCGATGATTGGGTGCAGGAACATACCGGCGCGCGCTACGATGCGGATGGTGCGCTGGCGGCCATCGGCATGAGCGACCCCGATGCCGTGCGCGAATTTCTGCAAGACCCGTTCTTCATGCGCGACGCGCCCAAATCCCTCGACCGGCTGCATTTCGCCGCGCTCTTCGCCCGCTTGCGCAAAAACTGGAGCGTGGAGGATGGCGCGGCGACGCTGACCACCATGACCGCCGGGGGCATTTTCCTCGCCTGCGGTGCGGTGCCGGAAGTGCCAACCCAAGTGCTCGTCTGCGGCGGCGGGCGGCGCAACCCAACGCTGATGAACCTGCTTCGCAACAGCATGAGCATGCCGGTAGTGCCGGTGGAACATGTCGGCTGGAATGGCGATATGCTCGATTCAATGCCCGATTCCAGCAACTCCGATCCAAGTTTCTCGGCCGCGGCA
>JBEHYI010000016.1:0-21458 GCA_048498255.1 Pseudomonadota bacterium
CTGATTGCGGTGTACCAGGACAAATCCGGCAGCGCGAAAAAGCTGGCGCTTTCCTATGCAAGCGCAGTCGGTGGCGGCCGTTCGGGCATCATCGAAACCACGTTTAAGGATGAGTGCGAAACCGATCTGTTCGGCGAGCAAGCGGTGCTGTGCGGCGGCGTAACCGCGCTGGTGAACGCGGGCTTCGAAACGCTGGTGGAAGCCGGTTACCCAGAAGAAATGGCCTATTTCGAATGCATGCACGAGCTGAAACTCATCGTCGATCTGCTCTATGAAGGTGGCATGAGCAACATGCGCTACAGCATCAGCAATACCGCGGAATATGGCGATTACGTCACCGGCCCGCGCATCATCACCGCCGAGACGAAAAAGGAAATGAAGCGCGTGCTGGCCGATATTCAATCCGGCAAATTCACACGCGATTTCATGGGCGACCGCGCGACGCAAGGGGCGCATAACCTCGAGAAATGGCGCGAAGCGACAACGCAACTCCCCATCGAAAAAACCGGCAAAAAAATGCGCGACATGATGCCGTGGATCGCGAAGAACAAGCTGGTGGATCAGGCGAAGAATTAGTGACTCGGGGTTCGTGACTCGTGACTCGTGAAATCGCAAACTTCAAAGAGTTGAAAGTTTGGCAACGAGGCATGGTGCTGGCCCAGCTAACCTATAAGCATACGAAGAGATTTCCCGGAGATGAACGCTACGGGTTAGTCTCGCAGATGCAACGGGCGGCAGTCTCGGTTCCTTCGAATATTGCAGAGGGCTTTAACCGCCACTCAACTAAGGAATATAAGCATTTTTTATCGGTGGCGCTTGGGTCCGTCGGTGAGTTGGAAACTCAATATCTACTTGCTCAGTCTCAAGATTATGTGGCAGCAGCAGATATGATTGAAATTACAGAAGAACTGGATGCAGTAGGGCGCATGTTACGTGCGCTGATTGCTAAATTACAAGTGAGGTTAGCATCATGAGCGAGTCACGAGTCACGAACCCCGAGTCACGAATTGTCATCTTCGACACCACCCTGCGCGATGGCGAGCAATCGCCCGGCATGAGCATGACGCGCGAGGAGAAGCTGCTTGTCGCCGAGGTGCTCGATGGGATGGGGATCGATGTGATCGAGGCTGGGTTCGCGATGGCGAGTGATGGTGATTTCGAATCCGTCAAAGCGATTGCGGAAACGGCACAGAATGCGGTGATTTGTAGCCTTGCCCGCGCGAAGGAAGCGGATATTCGCCGCGCGGCGGAAGCGCTGAAAAACTGCAAACGCCCGCGCATTCACACGTTTATGAGCACGAGTGAAATTCACCTGACGCACCAGTTCAAAATTTCGCAGGATGAGGCGCTCGAGGTGATTAAAAAAGCCGTGACGCTGGCGCGCAGCTTCACCGATAACGTGGAGTGGAGCGCGATGGATGCGACGCGCACCGAGCTCGATTATCTCTGCCGTGCGGTGGAAGTGGCGATAGCGGCGGGGGCGACGACGATCAACCTGCCCGACACGGTGGGCTATGGCACGCCCGAGACGATCGGCAAGATGTTCACCCATGTGATGGGCAAAGTAAAAAATGCAGATAAGGCGATTTTCAGCTTCCACGGCCAGAATGATTTGGGCCTAGCAACCGCGAATTCACTCGCTGCGGTGAAGGCCGGAGCCCGCCAGATCGAATGCACCATCAACGGCATTGGCGAGCGCGCGGGCAACACGTCGCTCGAGGAAGTGGTGATGGCCCTCAAGGTGCGCCGCGATGTGTTCGGCGTGGAATGCGGCGTGAAGACGCAGCACCTCATGCGCGCCTCGCGCCTCGTGACGCAGGTGACCGGTCAGCCGGTGCAGGTGAACAAGGCGATTGTGGGGGCGAATGCGTTCGCGCATGAATCCGGCATTCACCAGGATGGCATGCTGAAAAACCGCGATACGTATGAGATCATGACGCCGGAATCCGTGGGCGTGACGAAGACGAATCTGGTGATGGGCAAACATTCCGGCCGCGCGGCATTCAAGGATAAGCTGAACGAAATGGGCATCCGCGTGGGTGAGAATCAGCTCGAGGATGCGTTCGTGCGCTTTAAGGCGCTGGCCGATAAAAAGAAAGAAGTGTTCGACGAGGATATCCTCGCGCTGATCGATACGGAATCGGCGAACGAGCGTTATGCGTTCGCGAATGTGCAGATTGAATGCGGCTCGGAAGGCCCGCAAATGGCGCGGCTCGGCATGATGATCGATGGCCATCTGCGCACCACGAAAAAAGAGGGCGCGGGGCCGGTTGATGCGATTTTCAAATGCATTAAATCCATGGTGCTGGATGCGGCGGATGCGGAGCTGAAGCTCTACCAGGTGCATGGCATTACGGGTGGCACGGATGCGCAGGCAGAAGTTTCCGTGCGCCTCGAGCGCGATGGAAAGCTCGTGACCGGCCATGGCTCGGATGTGGATACGTTGGTCGCTTCCGCGAAAGCGTATATTTCGGCGATCAACAAGCTCGAGCGCCTGACCGCGCGACTTGACCTCACCGATCAGGAAGAAAACGCCGCGGCGAAAACGCCAGCGAAGAAATCGGCAAAAGCGGCGAGCTAGCGACTATTATCCTGTGGAAAACTCCGCGCGGTGAATTCAGCATTGCCCCGGGCCGTGCAACGTGGCAATCCAATGGGAAAGCAAATCACTGGAGCACCCATGTTCGGACTCGGTAAAATTTTCGGGATGATGTCGGAAGACATGGCGATCGACCTTGGGACGGCGAACACGCTGGTCTATGTCAAGGGCAAGGGCGTGGTGCTGAACGAGCCGTCGGTGGTGGCGCTGCGCGAGGAACGCGGCATGAAAGTGCCCTATGCGTTCGGGATCGATGCCAAGCATATGCTCGGCCGCACGCCGGAAAAAATTGAGGCAATTCGCCCGCTGAAGGATGGGGTGATTGCGGATTTCCGCGCGGCGGAGGAGATGATCAAATATTTCATCCACCGCGTGCATAACCGCAAAAGCTTTACGGGCCCGCTGATTGTGATCTGCGTGCCCGCGGGCAGCACACCGGTGGAGCGTCGGGCGATTCAGCAATCCGCCGAGAATGCCGGTGCGCGCGAAGTGTATTTGATCGAAGAACCCGTGGCGGCGGCCATCGGCGCGGGCCTGCCGGTAGCGGAACCGACCGGCAGTATGATTGTCGATATTGGCGGCGGCACGACGGAAGTCGCGGTGCTTTCGCTCTCGGGCATTGTCTATGCCCGCTCGGCGCGCGTGGGTGGCGACCGCATGGATGAGGCGATCATCAACTATATCCGCCGTTACCATAATTTGCTGATCGGCGAGACAACGGCCGAGCGCATCAAAAAAGAAATCGGCGCGGCATGCCCGCCGGCGGATGGGCAGGGGCGGCTAATCGAGATCAAAGGCCGCGATTTGCTCAACGGCGTGCCGAAGGAAATCATCCTGAGCGAAGCGCAGATTGCGGAAGCGTTGGCCGAGCCCGTGCACCAAATCATCGAGGCGGTAAAAGTCGCGCTCGAATCCACGCCGCCGGAATTGTCGAGCGATATTGTCGATAAAGGCATTGTCATGTCGGGCGGCGGGTCGCTGCTCACGCATCTCGATTTGGTGGTGAGCCATGCGACGGGCCTGCCTGTATTTGTCGCGGAGGACTCGCTTTCCTGCGTGGCTGTCGGCACCGGCCGCGTGCTCGAGAATTTGCAGACTTATAAGCACGTGCTGTTCAAGCAGGATTAATCCCGCAACTATTTACTTGAGCTTGTGCTGAGAGCTCAGCATAGTTGCCCCATGCGTCCGGAACGATATTCATACAGCTACAGCGCGCGCGGCGGGGCGGGGAAATCGCTGAAGAGCCGTGCCATCATCGCCGTGCTGGTGTTGCTCGCCGTCGCGCTGCTCATCATGACGCGCAGCCATTCGCCGCTGACCACGCGCCTGCGCACGGGCTTTGCAGAACTTACAGCACCCGTGATCGAACTGGTCGGCACGCCGGTGCGCGGCATTCGCCATTTGATGGAAAATAAAAACGCGCTCTTCAAAGCCTACGAAGAAAACAAACAATTGCGCGAGGAAAACGACACGCTGCGCCATTGGCAGGCGGTGGCGCAGGCCTTGAAGGCGGAGAATGAATCGCTGCGCGCACTCGCCGCCTACCACCCGGTGGAGAATGTGCAATATGTCACCGCGCAGGTGATCGCGCAAAGCCCCGAGGCCTATGCCGGCACGCTGATGATCGATGCAGGCAGCGCGCAAGGATTGAGCTCGCTGCAGCCGGTGATCGATGCGTATGGGCTGGTCGGGCGCATGGTCGATGTGGGCGAACGCACCGCGCGCGTGCTGCTGTTGTCGGATACCAGTTCGCGCGTGCCGGTGATCAGCGGAAACACGCGCCAGCACGCGATTCTCACCGGCACGGGGGATGAGCTGATGCGCCTGACATTTGTCGGTGGGGACGCATCGCAAATCCAGCTCGGCGAGCCGGTGATGACGACCTCCGAAGGCGGGTTGATCCCGGAAAGCATCATGGTCGGCACCATCTTCCGCCGCGATAAAAGCGGCTTGTTGGTGAAGCCCCTGCGTCCGCTCGGCGCGTCGGAATATGTGCGCGTGATGGTGACGAAGTAGCTTTCATATTGCCGCATCCGTTACAGCAGGATACGACTTTCCCATGCGTCCTGTTTCCTTCCAGATTTTCGCTCTGTTGCCTGCGCTTCTCGCGCTGCTGATGGTGTTGCTTGCGGCGGCGCCCATGGAAGCGGGCGGGGTGACCTATACGCCCAACATCGCGTGGTTGATGACGCTCGTCATGGTCGCGCATTGCCCGCAAGTATGGCCACGCGGCTTCGCGTTTCTGCTCGGGTTGTTGCAGGATATGCTATTTGGCACACCGCTTGGCAGCCAGGCGGTGCTGACCTTGCTGCTCGCCCAAGTCGCCGCGGTGCAAGCCGCACGCAATCAGGCGCAGCCCTTTCGCCTGCGCTGGCTGGAGGCCGCGGGCATGCTGGTGCTGTGGCATCTGCTGCTCTGGGCGCTGATGCATTTCGTGGCGCAGGATAGCGCATCCCTACGCCATTTGCTGCGCGTGGGCGTGGTGAACGCGCTCTGGTACCCGATTTTCTACCATCTCATCACGCGGCTGTTTGGCGCATTGGGGCAGGGGAAATGAGACCGCAGGAGCTGCAAAAACTGGTCAGCCGCCGCGCCGTGATTTTCGGTGGGGTGCAGGCAGCGGCCGGGTTTGCACTGCTCTCGCGCCTGTATATTTTGCAGTTCGTGCATGGCGACGAATTCAAGCTCGAGGCTGAGGGCAACCGTGTCAAAATGCAGCTCATCATTCCCCCGCGCGGGGTGATCAGCGACCGCTACGGCGTCGCGATGGCGATGAACCAGGTGAATTACCGCCTGGTGATCGAGGCGGATAACCGCAAGCAGGCGCGCGCCACTTTGCAGATTTTAATTCCGCTGATGGAGCTTTCGCCCAAAGAAGTGAAGGCGCTGACGGAGGCGATCACCCGCCGCAAAGTCGGCATCCCCATCCTCGTGCGCGAGCATTTGAGCTGGGCGGAGGTCGCGCGCATCCAATACCATTTGCCGGAGCTGCCGGCGGTGAGCATTGATGAGGGCCAATGGCGGCATTACCCGTTTGCGGATCACTCGAGCCACCTCATCGGCTATGTCGGCAAAGTCGCCGAGAAAGAGGTGGATGAAAGCCAGCCGCTGCTGATGCAGCCGGATATGAAAATCGGCAAAAACGGCATCGAAGCGGTGTATGAGGAGAAGCTGCAAGGCAAAGCGGGCGCGAAGCAGATCGAGGTGAATGCGGTGGGTTCACCCGTGCGCGAACTCAGCCGCGAAGCGCCGACGGCAGGGGATGAGTTGCCCCTGACCATCGACAACCGGCTGCAGGAATTTGCGATTTCAGCCCTCGGCCAGGAATCGGGCGCGGTGGTGGTGATGGATGTGCATACCGGCGAGGTGTTGGCGCTGGTATCGATGCCCGCTTTCGACCCCAACGAATTCAGCAAAGGCATCAAGGCGGGCTACTACAAAGAGCTCAACGAAAACAAACGCGCGCCGCTGATGAACAAAGCCATCGCCGGGCAATACCCGCCAGGCTCGACGTTTAAAATGATGACGGGATTGGCGGGGCTTAAATCCGGCAAATTCACCAAAGACAGCCACATCCATTGCAACGGCACGTTCTATCTCGGCAACCATCCGTTCACCTGCTGGAAGGTGGAAGGCCACGGCACCATGGATATGGCGAGCGCGTTGCAGCAATCCTGCGACGTGTTTTTCTACACCGTCGCGCGTGAAGTCGGTATCGAGGGCCTCGCCGCCATGGCGCATGATTTCGGGCTTGGCGAAAAATCAGGCCTCGGTTTACGCGGCGAGCAGCCGGGCATTGTGCCGTCCCCCGCGTGGAAGTTGAAAGCGGGCCGTGGTGTGTGGAACCCGGGCGAAACCATCAACAGCGCCATCGGCCAGGGCGATACGCTGACCACGCCGATTCAGCTCGCGACCATGACCGCGCGCCTGGTCAATGGCGGCAAAAAAATCCAGCCGCGCTTGCTGCTGCATGAGGAGGATAAATCGATCGGCCAGGTGGAGGTAACGGACGAGCAGCTCGCAGTCATTCGCGATGGCATGTACCGCGTGGCGAACACCCCGCACGGCACGGCCTATGGCAGCACGATCAAGGACGAACAATATGCGTTCGGCGGTAAAACCGGCACCAGCCAGGTGAAGAAATTGCTGGTGCATGGCCAGAACCAGAATTCGCTGCCGTGGGAGTTCCGCCACCATGCCTGGTTTGTCGGTTACGCGCCGGTGAATAATCCCGAGATTTGCTGCTCGGTGATTATCGAACATGGCGGCGGTGGGGCGGCGACGGCCGCGCCCGTCGCACGGGATGTGCTGCGCAAAGCGCTCGAGCTCAAGCGCAACCCGCCGTTGAAACTTTCGACCAACGGAGGCGCATGATGGTGAATACGGTCGTGCTCAAACGTTTCCAAAAACGCGTCATGGGGTACCATCGCGGGCTGTTGCTGCTCACGCTCGTGCTCTGCGCGCTTGGCCTCATCATGCAATATTCCGCCGCCGGGGGCGACCCGCGCGTATTCGCGCTGCCGCAGGCCACCAAAGTCATCCTCGGCTTCGTGCTGATGGCGCTGTTTGCCGGTGTGCCCTCGGGCAAACTCTTCCGATTTTCGTATGTGATTTATGGGCTTTGCGTCGGCCTGCTCGTGGTGGTCGAGGTGGTGGGTGCGCTGCATTTGGGTGCGCAGCGTTGGGTTGGTGTCGGTGGTGCTAGCTTGCAGCCTTCGGAGCTCATGAAAATCGGCGTGATTCTCGCCCTTGCGCGCTATTTCCAAGGCGTGAAAATCAGCGCTAATGCCCGCCATTTTCTGCTGCTGATCGTGCCGGGCATGCTCACTCTCGTTCCCGTCGCGTTGATTCTCAAACAGCCGAACCTCGGCACGGCGACCATCGTCTCCGTCATCGCCTTTTCCATGTGCTTCATGGCGGGCATTCGCTGGTGGTATTTCGCTGGCGCGATTGGTGCCGTCGCGGCCGCCGTACCCGTCGCTTACCATATGCTGCATGATTACCAAAAGCAGCGGGTGATGACCTTCCTCGACCCCGGCTCCGACCCGCTGGGCGCGGGTTACAACATCATCCAATCCAAAATCGCCATCGGCTCGGGCGGGTTTTTCGGCAAGGGCTTGCTCAACGGCTCGCAATCGCAGCTCGACTTTTTGCCGGAAAAACAGACAGATTTCATTTTCACCATGACCGCGGAGGAACTCGGCTTCGCAGGCTCGCTGTTCCTCATGCTACTTTATGCGCTCCTCATCGGCTTCGCGATGGTGATGGCCACCCGCGCGCGCAGCACTTACGGGCGACTCATGGCGGCGGGCGTCGCGGCCATGATGTTCATCCATATTTTCATCAATATGGCGATGGTGATGGGCATGATTCCGGTCGTCGGCGTGCCTTTGCCATTCCTTTCTTATGGCGGCTCCTTCATGCTCGCGACGCTGATGGCCTGCGGGTTGTTGCAGCATGTCTACATCAACCGCGACCAAAACGCGCCGAGCCACCGGATTTCCTAGCAAATTAATCGAATATTAACTAAAATACCGTTAGAATCGACCCAAGGGAGTGTTTATGGCGGCCAGTAAACTCATGCATCGTTTCCGCGCGGATGAATCCGGCGCGACGATCATCGAGTTTTCGGTGGTCTCGGTCGTGTTCTTCCTCATCATGTTCGCCATCATTGAGTATGGTTTGATCATGATGACCAAAATCGCCATCGAAAGTGTTGCGCAGGAAATTTCGCGCTCGAACCAAGTGAATAATGATCCCGCCTGCGCCGGTGACCGCAAATGCCTGGTGGAAAAACTGTTGAAGGAGAAAACGCTCGGCCTAGTAAATCCGGAATATGTACAGGTTACATCAACCGTGATTGATAAACCAACGACCGATTCGCCGCCGATACCGGATTTGTGTCTCGATAAGGTGGGCGACCCCAACCCCAAAAACTGCACCACCTTTATTGATAATAACGGCATTCCCGGCTATCAGGATAACGACGCAGTCGATAGTTATGGTACATCGGGCGACAAAGTCGAGATACGCATTACTTACACCTGGCGCGTGATGTTTCCGATGCTGGATTTGCTATTCAAAGATGGCAAAGTGACGATGAGCTCGACCACCGTAGTCAAGAACGAACCGAAAAGTAATTAAGGCAACCGAGGCAATGAAAGCGAAATTTCTCAAGCATTTTGCGAAGCAGCAACAGGGCGTCTCGCTGATCGAGTTCGCGATTATTTTTCCGTTCCTGCTACTGCTGCTGTTTGGCACCATTGAGGTGGTGCGGCTGATGTATATTCAGCAGAAGGTTGAGAAAGTAGGCTTCGTGCTGGCGGATGTGGTGACCAATTACGTTAATGCCAGCGTTGCGCCCTACACACCCACCATGCTGACCCAGGCGGAAATGAACACCAATATCTTCCCACTCATGGGGCGGATTATGGGGGAATTCAAAGATGCCAGCAATCAAGCGGTGATTGTCAGTTCGATCCAAAAAGACGCCACAACCCATACCCTATTGTTGAAGTGGCAGATCGCAAGCCCCAGTGCCGCCAGTAGCGACAATCAGATGGATAAATGCGATTCGCTGGGCAACTGCGTTACCAGCATCGTCAATGGATTATCGCCAGGTAAAATTAATCCGAACAATATCAATTTGCCAACCTCGTTCCCTGCAGAGGAGGCGGCAACGCTTTCCGGAATGGTGGATAATGACAATATCATTGTTGCGGAAGTGTTTTTCTATTACCAGCCGATTCTGCAAACCTTGATGACCGATATCGGCAATGCAACCGGGCTGCATTTTTTTATGACGCCGCGCATTTACACCAAGCGCGTTTATTTTGTGCCGCGCAATGATCCGCTCACCTTATTACCGGGACCAACAACATCAACCCCGGTGCCGGTGCCAACACCTGTACCGGTGCCAACGCCCAAGCCCCCAACACCAACGCCCAAGCCCCCAACGCCAACACCGGGTCCTGGCCCTGGGCCGACACCTACCCCAGGCCCAGGCCCCGCTGGTCCGGGTCCGACGCCGGGCCCTGGCCCAGGCCCAACGCCTGGCCCCACGACCCCCACACCGACGCCGCCTGTGCTGCCGCCGGAAACGCCAACACCGGTGTTTACCGTACCCTAGTTGCGCTATAACGAGAGGCCTGTATGCTACGCTCATTGCTGAAACGTTTGATGGCCGACTGCTCCGGCGGCATCCTGATCCTGTTTGGTCTGTCGATCATTTTCCTCGTGGGGATTGCCGGTGCGGGCTATGATCTGGGTCACCAGCAACTGGTGCGCCAGAAACTTCAGCAAGCAACGGATGCGGCGGCACTCGCGGCATCCTCCATGTTGCCCAACCCGAACGACCCGACGGACAAAGAGCGGACGGCCATGGCCCAGCGCTTTTTTGAGCTGAACTACCCGAAAGAATATTTCGGCGTGAAGCGTCCCGAGGCTAAGGTGAGCATCGGTGCGAACGATGTCACGGTGGCGGCGGAGGTGCCGATCGAAACATCCTTTGTCGCGAATTTTGGGATCGAAACGCTCCCCGCCCACGGCTTCACCAAAGCCCAGTTCAAAAAAGGTGCGAGCAAGATTGATCTTATCATCGCGATGGATAGTTCGGAGTCGATGGGGATTCAGGATGTGACCGCGACGAGCCTTACTTTATTGCCTTCGAGCTGGGGTAATGTGAGAAGCAATTGTATTGATTTCTTCTATGCCTATTGGTTCGGCTACACGGAACCTAAATCGGGTATTTATGTTGCGGATAAAACAGCCGCTACCAATGTTTGCGATAATTACGTTAAAACTAAGCCCGATTTTGGACCTTCAAAATTACCATGGAGCGAAGTGAGTGGGGCAAGCCGTGTAAATGCCATGCGTTATGCCGCGCAGACCGCTGCGACTAAATTATTAACCACCAGTACGGTCGGTAACCGTATAGGAATGATTACTTGGGCAGATTATGACTATAATCCGCCCAGCCCACGGCCACAATACTTGGCAACGAATTCTGTCCTCAAATTTGAAACGAGTATGAGCAAAATCAACTCGTTCATGAGCAAGATATTTCTCTGGGGCGGTACCGATAGTACGACGGGTTTAAAAGCGGCTGAGGCAATGAGTAAAACATCGCCTGCCAAGACCATTCGTGCAGTAATTCTTCTGACAGATGGCGGTAATGGCGAGAATGTTGCGCCAAAAAACGTGCAACGTAACACCAGCAGCCTGGGATACTGTACCTCCCTGAAAAAAGACGGTGTATTCGTATACACCATCGCTTTTGGTAAGGACGCAACCAATCCTGCCTATCCGTTGATTAAGCCCTTCCTTTCGGATTGTGCGACAGGGCCCAATGGTGGGGTAAAAAGTAACGGCAAATATCCAAACGAAGGCACCTATTTCTTCGTCGCGCCGACTGCCAAAGAATTACAGGATACCTTTGATAAAATCGTCGATAGTCTGCAAACCCTAAAGATTACGCAGTAGGCCGCTTACGAATTTGCTAGGCGATGCTCGCCGCGAGCTTCGCATCCATCAGCGGTGCGGCTGCGATGGTCGCGACATCGATCTTCGTCGCTGGGCTAGCGCCCTCTGCTTGATCGAGCTGTACGGTTGAACCTTTCGCGATCACCGCATTGCGCTTGCCCGCCTCCAGCGGTGTGGGGGTGAAATTATGTGGCGGAATCGGGAAGCGCGCCGACACTTGCGCGAGGTTGCCGCCCTGATGCAGCATAGCCTGCATTTCCTTCACTGCGCCGATGCCGTAGCGATTCGCAACATCGATCACCGCCATGGTTTGCTCGGGCTTGCTGACATCGATCAGATCATGGCCGAGCAGGTAAATGAATTTCGGCAGCGCGAAATCCGCCTGGCGAATCGCGTGGCCCGTATTCGGGTCAAGTACTGAGCTATGTTTATAGGCATAGGTCAGGTTCATCAGCTCGGTCAGGCGTTGGAAAATCGGCTGGCTTTGTGCCCATAGCGCGCCTTCGCCGGTGCCACGCTCGAGCACGTTGCTGAACATTTTATCCGGGTTGAACGCGTCGTTGTAATGCTGGTAGAGGTCGAACACCTCGCCCACCGAAATCGGCTGACCGAGGCCGTTGCGCGGGTTAATTTTATTGTTCACGAAGGTGATCAAATCCTCGAACATGGTCGTCTTGCGTTTCCAGGTCTCGGTGAAGGCGGTGCCGGCCTTCAAACCCACCATGAGGTCGCCGAGTGGTGCTGAACGCACCAATGCAGCGGGGAAGAAGAAAAGATCCGTTACGGCGCGCTTGAACAGGCGCAGCCAGAAATTCTCCATCGTTTTCTTGACGATGCGGTTGTCGCTCGCTTGCAAATCACTGTGCGAAATCTGGTCCGGATCTTTGCCGGTTTCGTACGCCACCGCTTCACTGAAAATATTTTTGATGTCTTTGTAGACGTTCCAGCTGTAACTCGCGGTGAGCCCCAAGCTGCCGATGCCCATGATGCTGTTATAGACCAGCGCGGAGGTCTGCTCGAGATGCGCTGCCTTCTTCTCCGCACTCTCGAAAGCCGTGGGGTTGCCAAAAATTTTGCGCGTCCATTGTGCGGCATTGTCGAGCCAGCGCCCAAGCGTATTGTCGGTGTAAGGTTTATGATCGAACATCCACCCGATAAACCCGCGCGGGGTGTAGCGTGCGGGCAGAAAGAGCAGCAGATAACGCACCCATTCGGAGGTGGGCGAAAGCGTCGCTTGCGGCTGCGTGTAGGCCGGGGCGGCGCGGGTTTTATCGTTGTACGAAGTCTCGGCCAGGGTGCTGGTCGGCGCGGGCGCGCTGGTGCCATCGGCCCCTTGCGGTGCCGGGTTTTTCGTCGCGTCGGGCGATGTGGTCACTTGTGCCAAGCGCAATGCGTCCTTTGTAATTACCCTTTGATTTTACCCGAAGAAGCGCCGATCCACACGCAGCTTTGTGTGAAGATTGTGTGACAGTCGCATGGTTGGTTGGGGGAGCTATGCTAGCGGCGCATGGCCATCTATTTCAATAAATCCAGTAGCTTAATGGATTCATGGGTGGCGAGCAGCAAACTCAATACAATCCCGGCGGTGATGATGAGCAGCAACGCCCGGCGCAAATGCGCGTAGGTGAGGCGCGCGGTGCCGGTGCCTGCCCAGGCCTCCTCCCCGCGTGGGGAAGGACCGCCGAGCGAGAGGGCGAGGAGATTTGCCACCGCGACCCGCCAGGGGCGAATGCGCAGCAGCTGAAACGTTCGCGTGCCGGGCGTGAATAACGCGGCGACAAAAAACAATACGCGGCTGAGTTGGCGGGGGATGAGATCCATCAGCTGAAACAGCCCGCGCGCCGCCCAGCCGAAAGCGAGCTTGCTGCGGTAAATGCGGGAAGCACTCGCGAGCACGAGATAGCTGGAAGCTGCGGGCAAACCGCCGACCACATACCAAAAGCAGCTGCCCAAGATACCGATGGCAAATGCCTCGAGTCGTGTGACGATGACATAGCGCAGCACCGCATGCCCATCGGCGAAGAGATAGGCGAGGCCCGGCAGCTCGAGCGGCGGCTGATTTTTTTTCGTGCTCGCCGCGAACGCCACGCCGCGCCACAGCGCGAAACAATGGCCGAACCACAGGAAAAAGAACGGTGCTTCGGCAATGAGATGCCAGGGCTGCAAACTGATCGCCAAGCTGATCGCAAGCGTTGGCACCAGCAGCATCAGCACCGCGATGATGCCGCGATAAACGAGGCGTGCAACGCCACGTTTTTGTTTGTCGAGCCGCCCGAAACGCTCGACGAGCCCTTGCCCGCGCTCGACCAATCCGGCAAATAATCCGCGCGCGAATAAATCGCCGAGCAACATGCCGCCCGCCACCAACGGCGCTAAGAATTCCGCCCGCTGCGAGAGCAAAGCAAGATATGCACCGAGCGTGATCATAAGCGGGTGAAACTACTCAACCGAAATTTCGACACGGCGGTTTTTCGGCTCCTTCACGCCATCTTCCGTCGGCACGGCGGGGTCCGTTTCCCCAAACGCGAAATAATGGATGCGTGGGGCGGGGATGCCATCCTTCACCAATTGCTGCATGACGAATTTCGCGCGGCGCTCGGAAAGATCCATGTTATATTCCTCTGTGCCCGCGCGGTCCGTATGGCCGTTGAGCGTCACCTTCGCTTGGGCCGCCGCCTTCACATGGCGCGTCAATTCCGCGAGCGCGCCGTGCGCGGAGTCGCCCAGCCGATCGCTATCGAACGGGAAATAAAGCACGCTCGAGAAGCTATCCTCGGGCGTAGTCGTCGTCGGCGCATCGGCGACCGTCGTCGTATGCACTTCCGAGAGTTTGGCGAGAATGGCGTTAAATGCGCTGCGCTGCTCGGCGACGCTTCTCGCATCACGGTCACTCGCGACACGGTCCACCCAACGGTCATAGGCGGTGAGTGCAGAAGCCGTCATCTCCGGCTGCGTGCTGCGGTTTTCGTTGATGGCGGCGATGAGCTTTTCACGCGCCTCGCGCAGCTCTTTCATCTCGGCAGCGGGGATATAACGCGTGGTCGGGTCCTCGGGCTGCACTTCCGATCCGCGCGCGGCGACGAGCCCCTTGCCCGCGAAATAATCCGCCCCCGGCCAATCGTACCGCGCGGCTTTTTCTTCCGCCATGTCGTGGTAATCCGCGACGAGGGCTTTCTGATAGGCATCGCCCGTCGGCTCGGTCTTATCCAGCGCCTCGAGCGAGCGGCTGTAATCGCAGCCCGTCAGCAGGCATAAAAGTACCAGTGAAGCGAGAATATATTTCGACATTGCCGTACCCTTTCTGTGCGGGAAAACCGGGTTTTTCACCCTGATTCACCTCATTTTTATTGTTATTATGAAGGCTCTAGCGCATATAGCCCAAGCTTTCAACCCCGATGGCGGGTGATAAAAAACTTGCGCTTGCCTGAGGCATCCCCTATAGCCCGCGACGATTCAAATGAACCACTGGAGTATACTATGTCCGTGCAACGCACTTTTTCGATCCTGAAACCCGATGCTACCGAGCGTAACCTCACTGGCGCGATCAACGCCGTGTTCGAGAAAGCGGGCCTGCGCATCGTTGCGCAAAAGCGCGTGCAGCTGAGCCGCCACCAGGCCGAGCAATTCTACATCGTGCATAAAGAGCGCCCGTTCTACGGCGAGCTCGTCGACTACATGATCTCGGGCCCGGTTGTGGTGCAAGTGCTCGAAGGCGAAAATGCGGTTGCCAAAAACCGCGAGCTGATGGGCGCGACCAACCCGGCGAACGCGGCCGAAGGCACGATCCGCAAAACCTTCGCGGAATCGATCGAGCGCAACTCGGTCCACGGTTCGGATTCGGATGAGAACGCAGCAATTGAAATCGCTTATTTCTTCAGCGGTTCGGAAATCGTTGGTTAGTTCGCTGCGGCGATCATGAAATGAGGGAGGGAGCTTTCGGGCTCCCTTTTTTATTGCAGCTTTTGTGCAATCTTTTTCACCGCCGCGGGATAAAGCTGATGCTCCAGCGCATGCACTTTTTGCTGCAGCAATTCGGGCGTATCACCTGCAGCAATCGGCACGGTGCCTTGCAATATAATTTCGCCGGAATCGAGCTCGGGCGTCACCCAATGCACGGTCGCACCATGCTCGGCATCGCCCGCTTCAATCGCGCGCGCATGCGTGTTGAGGCCCTTATATTTTGGCAGCAGCGAGGGGTGGATGTTGATGAGCTTGCCGGTCCATTCCTGCACAAACCAATCGGACAGAATACGCATGAACCCGGCCATGACGACCAGTTCGATCTCGTGTGTTTTGAGAGACGCATCCACCATGCGGTCGAACGCCTCGCGGCTTTCAAAATGCTGGTGCGGAATCACAACGGTGGTGGCGCCTGCATTCTCCGCGCGCGTCAGGCCAAACGCTTCCGCTTTGTTGCTGATGACGAGGGCAATTTCCGCCGGGTAATCGGCGGCTTGTGCTGCATCCAGAATGGCTTGCAGATTGCTGCCATTGCCCGAAATCAGCACCGCCGTTTTTACGCGGCGCATAGGCTATCGCGGTAGATGACACGGTTCTCGGCGGCGGGGATGAGCGCGCCCAAGATGCTGACTTTTTCGCCTGCCTGCTCAAGTTGCTCGCGCACGGCGAATGCTTCTTCCGCGCTTACGACCAAAATCATACCAATGCCGCAATTGAAGGTCAGCAGCATTTCGTTTTCGGGGATTTTCCCGACCTGTTTCATCCAATCAAACACCGGCGGTAAATGCCAGCTAGTAAGGTCGATCTCGGCGGAAAGTTCGGCCGGCAACACGCGCGGCAAATTCTCGGTGAGGCCACCGCCGGTAATATGGGCGAGGCCTTTGACATGGCCCTTATTGAGCACTGGCAGCAGGGATTTTACATAAATGCGTGTCGGCGTCAGAAGTGACTCGCCCAGCGTGGTGGTTTGGCAGCTGTAAGGAGCTGGAGCAGTCAGTGATGCGCCTGATTCCGCAACCAATTTGCGCACCAGCGAATAGCCGTTGCTATGCACGCCCGACGACGCGAGGCCGAGCAACACATCCCCCGCTTTCATGGTCGGTTTGGGCAGTAAATTGCTGCGCGCAACCGCGCCAACAGAGAAGCCCGCGAGGTCATATTCCTCACCGCTATACATACCCGGCATTTCGGCGGTTTCCCCACCCGTCAGCGCGCAACCAGCTTGTTTGCAGCCTTCCGCAATGCCAGCGACCACGGCGCTCGCGATATCGACATTCAGTTTGCCCGTGGCGTAATAATCGAGGAAATAAAGCGGCGTCGCGCCCTGCACAATGAGGTCGTTCACGCACATGGCGACGAGGTCGATGCCGATGGTGCTATGCAGCCCGAGCTCCTGCGCGAGTTTCAATTTCGTGCCCACCCCATCGGTGGTGGAGATCAGCAGCGCATCCTCGAAACCGGCGGCCTTGAGGTCGAACACTGCGCCGAACCCGCCAAGCCCGCCAAGCGCGCCTGCGCGGCTCGTAGCCTTGGCGAGGGGCTTAATGCGCTCCACCAGTGAATTGCCAGCGGCGATATCGACCCCGGCTTCTTTATATCGTGCGTTGATTGCGTTGCTCATTTGCGGTAACTTGCCTTGAAATGGTTCGCTGCAACATAGGCTATAAAGTCACCCGTTGGCAAATGATTGCTGCGCTCGCAGCGGCATGGCTACTGGCCCCATTGCCGGTAAATGCCGGGGTGCAGGAGCTGAGCATTGTGGCCGTCGGCGTGGATTCGCGCAGCTTAGGCGCGGATGAGAAAGCCTTCGATTACGGCAAAAAACGCGCAGTTTACCTGGCTGCCCGCAAGCTCGGCGTCAAGGACCCGGCCAAGGTCGTGTCGCAATTTACCAAGGCCCAATACGACGAAATCATCCGCGGGGCGGAGGTGGTGCAATCCCGCCGCGATGGGGATGTAACCTACAGCGAGGTACGCGTCTCGATTGTGACGACTGCGCTGCGCCGCAACCTCAAACTCCCACCGGAGGAGGAGACGGATGTAAGCAATTTGCCCATGCGCGGCGTGCTGGTGCTCTCGGTCTATGTGGGCCCGGACCGCCCGTATTTATGGGAAAAAGAGAATGAGCTGAAGGCCGCACTCGCGGATGAAGTGCGCCGCCAATCACGCGCCGGGGTGTTGTTGCCGACCGGGGATTTACAGGATTTGCGGCTGATCGACTACCAAAACGCCCTCACCGTGAAGCCCGAAGAAATGAAGCCCATGTTCGAGCGTTATGGGGCCGAAGAAATCGTGATTGCGGTGATGAAACCAGCACCTGCGGGCACCGCAACGCCAGCCAATGTGCTGCTACGGCGCTTACGCACCGATAACACCGTGCGCACCGAAACCTTCGATGTCACGCCCGATACACCTGAGGAATCTGCGAGCACGCGCATCCAAAAAACCGCGACGGCGATTGCGAGCGCCATCACCCAAATCGCCTCCGCCACCGCCGAGCAGGAGCTGGCGCAACGGGCAAAAGCCAAGCAAATCAAGGTGCGGTTCAGCTACGCCATCCCCAAAGACCTCGCGCGGATGGAAGAGGCCGTGCGCCACGCGCCGGAGGTGCTGTACCTTGACCTGCCGAGCATCGCGCTTGCACGCATCGCGGGGACGATTTATCTCAAAGGTGACGAGGAAGCATTGCGCCAAACCCTCACCAAACAAGGCATCATTGTGCGTTCAATCAATGAGGGCTGGCAACTTTCAACGCGTTAGGACGGTAGGTTCATGGCTATGGATACCCAACATGGAGGCTGGCAAATGCGCTGGTTCCACCTTGCCACCTGGGTGGTGATCATCACCTTGTTCATTTTCTTCCTGCGCGCGGTGGAGCCGATTTTGCTGCCCTTCGTGCTCGGCATGTTCGTCGCTTATTTGATGGACCCGCTGGTCGCCTGGTTGCAACGCCGCCGCCTGAGCCGCACGCTCGCGACCGCGATCATCACGCTCAGCCTGTTTTCGCTGATCGCGCTGCTATGCATCTGGCTGGTACCGATTCTCTATACGCAGATGATGAATTTGTTCGTCAAAGCCCCGGCGATGATGCATGAAATCGAATCCAGTGTTCGCACCTGGGCGACGCCGCTGGTGCATAAAATCAACGCGCTCAGCGGCGCGCATAACGAGCCGATCGCACCGGATGCGACGGATTTCGTGCAAAGCGGCACGAACCGCGTGGCCGGATTTGCGCAGCGTGTGCTGACTTCGGGTGCCGGGCTCATCAACCTGGCGGGTCTGCTGCTGATTACGCCGATTGTGTGTTTCTACCTCATCCGCGATTGGCCAGCAGTGGTGCGCAAGGCGGATAGCATGCTGCCGCTTGCCTATGCGCCGACCATCCGCGAGCAGCTGTTTCTTATCAACCGCACGCTCTCGGCCTATGTGCGCGGACAGATCACGGTCATCGCCATCATGTCCGTGTTTTATGTGCTGAGCTTTGTCGCGCTCGGCCTCAATTTTGGGCTGGTGCTGGGCTTGCTTGCAGGGGTTATCATCATCATCCCCTATATCGGTTCGGCGATCTCGATCAGCCTCGGGCTTATCGTCGCCCATGGCCAGTTCGATGGCGAAGGTATGTTCTGGATGATTGTCGGTGTGTATGGCCTGGGCCAAATTCTCGAATCGCAAATCCTCACGCCCAAAATCATCGGCGACCGGGTGGGCCTCCACCCGCTTTGGATGCTGTTTGGCATGCTGGCCGGGGCGGTACTGCTTGGGTTCGTGGGCGTGCTGCTCGCCGTGCCGCTGACGGCGGTGATCGGCGTGCTCGCCAAATTCGCGGTCAGCCGGTATTTGCAGTCGGGCCTCTATCTCGATCAATAGTAAAGCGAACCTATGCAACTTGTCATGCCATTTGGGCCAAGCACGAGCTATGCGCCGGAGGATTTCATCGCCGGGGATGCGAATGCCGAGGCCCTGCAGCTGATCGAGCGTTGGCCGGATTGGCCCTATTCCATGGTGCTGGTACATGGGCCCGAGGGCTGCGGCAAAACGCACCTCGCGCATGTGTTCGCCGCGCGCACGAAGGCACATTTTATTGCACCGAGCCGCATTGGTGCAACGCCGGCGGATATGCTGCTCACCGGCAACCATGCTTGGGTGATCGATGATATCGGCGCGGTGGCGGATGCACCGGCACTCGCCCAGCTCATCAACCATGCGCGCGCGCGCGGCGATTACGTGCTGATGACCGCGCGTGAACCTGCCAGCAGCTTGCCCTTTACACTGCCGGATCTGCGCTCGCGCCTGCTGGCCCTGCCGACTGTTGCAGTTGGGCCACCCGATGATGCTTTGCTGATGGGCCTGATCGCCAAGCAATTCGCCGATCGCCAGCTGCGCATTCCGCCGGATATTTTGGCACGCGCGGTGCAGCACATCGAGCGCAGCTACGAGGCAGCGCAAGGCTTTGTGCGTGCTCTCGATGCGTTATCGCTCGAGCGCGGTAAGCCGATTACGGCGGCACTCGTGCGCGAGGCACTCAAAAATCCCGCCAGCTAGGAAAATAATCGCCATTGGCATGCACGCGAAAAATCGGCTATTATCCAATCAGTTGAATCCGCGCATTGTAAAGAATCCCATGGCCCCGAAGGATAAACCGCTAGGATTGCAAAAGGAGGTCGACCGCCGGGAGCGCCTGGGCAAGCTCTATGTCCTCGTCGCCGACCGCGATCACCGCACCGCATCGCTGGTGCAGCGGCTGCTCTTCTCCTTCGGCTTTCGGCATATGGATGTGACGACGAACGGTGAATCCGCGCTCGCGCTGCTCAAATCCCGCAGCTACGACATCATCATCACGGAATGGAACATGATCCCGCTCGATGGGGTGGGGCTCGTCAAAGCCATCCGCGGCGCGAAGGCGGAGGACCGTATGCCGCGCGATATCCCAATCCTTATGCTCACTGCGCAGGCGGATTTGAACAGTGTTGAATCCGCGCGGGATGCAGGGATTACGGAGTTCGTCGCGAAGCCGTTCTCCGCCAAAACCATTAGTAACCGCATCATCCAAATCATCGATAATCCGCGCGCCTTTGTGGAAGCGCCGGAATTTATCGGCCCCTGCCGCCGCCGTCGGCGCGAGGAGGCACCCAAAGGCCGCGACAAGCGCGAAGGCAAAAGCGGTGGGCGCACGCTACCGCCCAACCTCACCATGCAAAAGCAGTTGGGGGATGTGCGCGCGGCGGAAATCATTACCGATAAAATCGTCGCCGAAGCGCAGAACGAGCTGCTGCGCGCCGAGGGCGATTTCCTTGAATGGGCGAAGAACGACATCAAACGCCTCGAGCGTGCCTATGTGGCGGTAGAGGAAAACCCGCGCAACGCCGCCGCGCGCAGTGCCTTGCTGGATGCGGCCTACGCGATCAAATCCCAAGCCGGGATTTTCGGTTACCCGCTCGGCACCGAGGTCGCGGCGCTGCTGGTCGATTATCTGAACCATGAACGCAGCTTCACCAAAAAAAGCATGGTCGTACTCGCCAAACATATCGAGGCAATCAGCGTCATCTTCCGCCAGAAAATCAAAGAAACCGGGCAAGGCATCGCCATGGATATGTTGCACTCGCTGCGGCAGCTGATTCAGAAAATGGGTTAGTTGTAGTGAGTGGTGAATAGTGAATGGTGAGTAGTGCGCGAGCCTCACATACCACTACTCACTATTCACCACTCACCCATATGTGCATGATCGCCGAAAATGATTTTCATCGCCCGCCATATCTAGTATGTATTTTGGGCAACCCAGACTAGGAATAGCGTTATGGCGTCATGGAATCCGCAGCACGGCAACACGGGCGCAACGCTCGAGGAACGTGCGCAGCGCCAGGCCGTGACCTATTGGCGCGTGCGCATCAGCACCACGCTGGATCGCCTTGAGCGCGAGGCGCGCCGCATGTTTCAGCTCGAGCAGGAACTCAGCGGGTTCGCGCAGCAATATTATGAAGCGGTAGGGGAGGCGGCCGAGCGCCTCGCGCGTGTCGAGCAAATGATTACGCCGGATGCGCCGGTCGAGTTTGAAGCCGCGATGCCAAGCATCATGGCCCAGCGTGATGCGAACGATGCGCGGCGCGCGGAGCTGAAAACCCGTTACCGCAGCCTGGCGAAGGAAATTCACCCCGACCGCGCCATGGTGGTCGAGCATACCGGCACGATGGCGAATGCGATGCATACGCTCAACGCCGCCTACCAGCATGGCGACCTCGCGGCGCTGCTAAAGCTTGAGGCGCAAATGCTGATCCACCGCATCGAGCAGGAAGGCACGGCCGTCACCACCGAGCTCGAATGCGCCCTGCGCGAGGTCGACCGCGCGGCGGATACGTACGCCGAGGGCTACCGCAACATGCTGAGTTCCCCCCTCAACGAGCTGATGCTGCGCGCCATGTCG
>JBEHYI010000017.1:0-21349 GCA_048498255.1 Pseudomonadota bacterium
GTTTTTTCCGTCATGATACCCTTACTGAGTCATTTATGCGCGGTGAGTGCTAGGAGGCTTCGTTTTAAAAACCGCAGCGTAGCAGCGCTACGTGAGGATTTTTTAAACGGAGGCGACAACGCAATCGCCCGCAGAAATGATTCAGCTGAAGACTCCTGCGGCACTCGTAGCTGCATTCAACAGAGCCGCAGGATAGAGGAAGAACAGCGCCGTCACAAGTGCGCAAATGAGCAGCACCGCTTGGCTGAATAGCGGCACATGGCGCTCGAGGCCGAGCACCGGCTCATCGAAATACATGACCTTGACGATTTTGAGGTAGTAAAACGCGCCGATGACGGAGGTGAGCACACCGATCACCGCGAGTGAATAGAGCTCGGATTGAATAGCGCTGAGGAAGATGAAAAACTTCCCGTAGAAGCCCGCAAACGGCGGAATGCCAGCCATCGAGAACATCATAATCAGCATGAACAGCGCACCGCGTGGGGATGTTTTGCTGAGTCCCGCGAGGTCAGAAATTTCCTCCACCTGCTCCCCTGCCCGGCGCATAAACAGCACGAAACCAAACGCGCCGATGCTCATGAAGAGATACAGCGCGAAATAAATCAGAATGCCTTTGATGCCCTCGGGCGTGCCCGCCGCCAGGCCAATCAGCATATAGCCGACATGGCCGATGGAGCTGTAGGCCAGCAGGCGCTTGATGTTGGTTTGCGTGATCGCCCCAAACGCACCCACCGCCATGGAGCCCACCGCGATGATCGCGAGCACGTTCTGCCAATCCGGCAGCAGATTCGCGAACGGGTCCATCAGCAGGCGGATGAAAATCGCCATCGCCGCGATTTTCGGCGCGGTGGCGAAGAACATGGTGACGGGCGTCGGCGCGCCTTGGTACACATCCGGCGTCCACATATGGAACGGCACGGCGGAGATTTTGAAGCACAGCGCCACGATCAGCATCACCATGCCGATGATCGCGCCGTAAGCAACGGAGGCCTGCGCCTCATCCGTAATCGCGAAGAGATCCGTCATCACGCTGAAATTGGTGGTGCCGGTATAGCCATACACCAGGCTCGCGCCAAAAAGCAGCATGCCGGATGACAGCGCGCCGAGCGTGAAATATTTGATGCCCGCTTCCGAGCTCACCGCATTGTCGCGGTCATAGGCGGCAAGCACGTACAGGCTGAGCGAGGAAAGCTCGAGGCCGAGATAGAGCGTCAGCAAATCATTCGCCGAAACCAGGACCATGAGGCCCGCAGTCGCGAGCAGCACCAGCACCGGATATTCGAATTTTTTATGCGGGCCGATGAGCAGCCAATCGAAGCTCATGCCGAGCACCAGCGTGGATGCCAGCAGCACCATGCATTTCACGAATTGGGTAAAATTATCGACCACGATCATGTCGTTGAACGCCGTTGCATCCGCCACATGTGCCGGCCAGGCGTAATAGACACCCGTGAGCATGATGCCCATGGCGAGCAGCGTGATGCCGCCCGTCGCGCGCGCGCCGCGGAACGCGCCGAGCAGCAACAGCAGCAGTGCGCCGCCGAGCACAATCAGTTCCGGCGTGATGAGTGCGAATTCCGCGAGATCGAAATTGCTGTCCATATTATTCTTCCTCAGATTCGGTCGGCTCCACCGGCTTCGGGGCGACTTTGATTTTTTTCACGGGCTTCGGCGCCGGTTCTTCCACTTTCGGCGCGGGCTCGGCCTCAGGCTTTTTCGCTTCTTCCGCCGCCGCGGGGGCTTCTGCCTCACCCGCCGGTTTCGCCACTTGCGCGAGGATTTGCTTCACCGCCGGGGCGTAAGAATGGCTGATAGAGGTGGGGTGAATGCCGAGCCACAGCACCGACACCGCGAGCGGAATGAAATAGAGATATTGGCTGCAGTTCATGTCTTTCATCTCGCTGACATGGCTGTTCGTGATTTCGCCAAACACCACGCGGCGGTAGAGCCACAGCATGTAAGCCGCGCCGAGGATGAGGCCAGTCGCCGCCCAGGCCGTCGCCCACGGGGCCGCCTGATAGGTGCCGACGATGACGAGGATTTCGCCCACGAAGCCGGATGTTGCGGGCAACCCGGCCGAGGCCATGGAGAACAGCATGAAGAACGCCGCGAAATACGGCATGATATTCACCACGCCGCCATATTCCTTGATTTCGCGCGTGTGCATTTGGTCATACACCACGCCGACGCAGAGGAATAGCGCGCCAGAGACGACGCCGTGCGAAATCATCTGGAACATCGCCCCATCGACACCTTGTTGGGTGAAGCTGAAAATACCGAGCGTGACGAAACCCATATGCGCAACAGAGCTATAGGCGATCAGCTTCTTCATATCCTCCTGCACCAGCGCGACCAGCGAGGTGTAGACCACGGCGATGATGGAGAGGATGAACACGAAATCCGCGAAGTAATGTGAGGCCTCGGGCAACATCGGCAGCGAGAAGCGCAGGAAACCATAGGCGCCGAGTTTGAGGAGAATCCCCGCCAGAATTACCGAGCCTGCGGTCGGCGCTTGCACATGCGCATCCGGCAACCAGGTATGGAATGGCCACATCGGCACCTTCACCGCGAAGCTCGCGAACAGCGCCAGCCACAGCCATTTTTGCGCGGCCAGGCCCATGCTCGGCGCTTGGGCGATGAGGGTTGGGATATCTGTCGTGCCGAAGGTGAAATAGAGATACAGCACCGCGAGCAGGAACAGCACCGAGCCGGCGAGCGTGTAGAGGAAAAACTTATACGCCGCGTAGATGCGGTTTTTGCCGCCCCAAATGCCGATGATGAGGTACATCGGGATCAGCACGGCTTCGAAGAAGAGATAGAACAGCAGCAAATCAAGCGCGGCGAAGGTGCCGATCACGAGCGATTCGAGGATCAAGAACATCGCCATGAATTCCGGCACACGTTTCTCGATGGAGTTCCAGCTGCACAAAATACAGATCGGCATGAGGAAGGTGGTGAGCAAAATCAGCCACAGCGAAATGCCATCGATGCCCAAATGGTAATCGATGTTGTAACCCGCGAACCAGCTCGCTTTTTCGACGAACTGGAACTTATCCGAGCTGGCGTCGAAATCGACCAGCAGCAACAGCGAGAGCAGGAAAATCACCACTGTCGAGATCAGCGCGACCCAGCGGGCGGGCAGCGCGCCGGTGGTTTCGCAGCGGCCCGCGAAATAGGTGACGGCGGCCGCGACCAGCGGCAGAATGATGAGCGATGTCAGCAAATGATTCATTGGTGTGCGTCATCCTTCTTTTTACGAAAACTGCGGAATATGCCTAGGCCTGCATAAATAAAACAAGCCGCCGCACCAAGCAACATCACCAGCGCCGAAAGATGGTAGGTCAGACGCTCGGACGCAACGCTCGCAAGATCGCCCTGCAATTCCAAAGAATGGCTCACGGTTTTGAGACCGACTCCGATGGCTAAAAGGATGATGATCTTGATGTTCATAACTACCTAGCCACCGTGTAAGCCAGCCAGGAAATGAGCACCAGAAGTCCGATGATCATCGCGAAGGCATAGTGATAGAGATAGCCGGTTTGCAGCCGTGCGCTTTGGCGGGCCACCGCGCGGCTGAGGAGTGCCGCGCCGTTCGGGCCGAAGCGGTCGATGCCGTTCGCATCCGCCGCGTTCCACAGCCAGCGCCCAAGCGCCAGTGCGGGCCGCACGAAGATGCGATCATAAAGCTCATCGAAATACCATTTATTGAGCAGGAATTGGTAGACCGCGCCAAACCGCATTTTCAGCAGCACCGGCAATTCCGGACGGCGGATATAGAAGATGTAGGCGAGCGTGATGCCCGAAACGCCCGCGATGAGCGGCAGATGCTCGAAGATAAACGGCACATGCTCCTCCCCTTCCGCATGCGCGTGCAGAATGGTGATCGCGCCGTTCCAGAATTTCAGTGACGGATAGAGGATTTCCCAGCAATAATAGCCGATCGCCCCGGCGAAGATTGCGCCGAACACCAGCGGCAGCAACGGCAGCAGCATGATGCGGGGCGATTCGTGCACATGCTCCATCACGTGATGGTCCGCGCGCGGGGTGCCGTGGAAGGTCATGAACAGCAGGCGCCAGCTATAGAAGGCGGTCATGAACGCGGCGGCGATGCCGAGGCCATAGGCCACAAAACCCTGCGTGGTGCCTGCGGCGTAGGCGGCTTCCAAGATGCCATCCTTCGAGAAGAACCCGGCGAACATGGGGATACCTGCGAGCGCTAAGCTGCCGATCCACATGAAGGCATAGGTGTAAGGAATATGTTTCCAGAGGCCGCCCATTTTGCGCATGTCCTGCTCACCGCTGACGGCGTGAATCACGGACCCCGCCCCGAGGAACAGCAGCGCCTTGAAGAAACCGTGGGTGAAGAGATGGAACACCGCCGCGTTATAGGCCGAGACGCCGCAGGCGAAGAACATGTAACCGAGCTGCGAACAAGTGGAGTAAGCGATGACGCGTTTGATGTCGTTTTGCACAAGGCCGACAGTGGCGGCGAAAAAGGCGGTGATCGCGCCGACATAAGTGACGACCATGAGCGCGGTTGGCGCGAGCTCGAACAGCGGCGAGCAGCGCGCGAGCATAAACACGCCCGCGGTCACCATCGTCGCGGCGTGGATGAGCGCGGAGACCGGCGTCGGCCCTTCCATCGCATCCGGCAGCCAGGTATGGAGCAGGAATTGCGCGGATTTACCCATCGCGCCCATGAAGAGCAGCAGACAGATCGTATCCATCACCGGCACAGACATGCCGAACATCAGCCAGCTCGCATCCGGCGTATCGGTATGGAAGGCGGTGGCGGTTTTAAACACGGTTTCAAAATCCACCGAGCCGAAGGTGAAGAACACCGCAGCGATGCCGAGCGCGAAGCCGAAATCCCCCACGCGGTTGACGATGAATGCCTTCATCGCCGCCGCACAGGCGCTCGGTTTTTTGAACCAGAAGCCGATGAGCAGATACGAACACAGCCCCACGCCCTCCCAGCCGAAGAAAAGCTGGATGAAGTTGTCGGACGTCACCAACATCAGCATGCTGAAGGTGAAGAGCGAGAGATACGCCATGAAGCGCGGCTTATGCTCGTCATGGCTCATATAGCCGACGGAATAGATGTGGACGATGGCGGCAACCCAGGTGACGAGCAGCAGCATCACCGCCGTCAGCGCATCGACCTTCAGCGCCCAATGGGTGGCGAAATCGCCCGAGACGATCCAGGTCAGCACCGGCACGGTGCGGATGATGTCATGCCCGGTGATGCGGCCGAAAATCATCAGCGCGAACAGCGCCGCAATCACCATCGGCACGCAGGTCAGCAGCTGCGCGCGTTTGTCGCTGATGGTGCGCACGAAAAGCCCGGTGATGATCGCGCCGAAGAGCGGCAGGAAGACAGTGGCGACGATGAGTTCGTTGAGCGAGAGCATGTTATCCCTTTAATGACGCAATATCTTCGACATCGATCGTGCCGCGGTTACGGAAATAAACGACGAGAATGGCGAGGCCGATGGCGGCTTCGGCCGCGGCGACGGTGAGGATGAAGAGCGTGAAAATCTGTCCGCCGAGATCGCCGAGCTTCACCGAAAACGCCACGAAATTGATGTTCACCGCGAGCAGCATCAGCTCGATCGACATGAGGATGGTGATGATGTTTTTGCGATTCAGGAAAATCCCCGCGATGCCGGTGACGAACAACAGCGCCGCCAGCATGACAAAATGGCCGATGGTGATGGAGCCAAAAAGCGCGTTTTGCGTGAGGTTTTCTGCGACCATATTAAATCCCCTCGCCCGGTTTGACGTTGATGAGCTCGACGGCCGTTTCGCGCGTGCGCAATAATTGTTTGGTGATGTTTTGTTTGCGCACGCCGCCACGCTGGCGGTGGGTGAGCACAATCGCGCCGATCATGGCCACAAGCAGGATCATGCCCGCGAGCTGGAAGGCGATGAGATAGTTGGTGTAAAGCACCTCGCCCACGGCTTTCGCGTTTTGCACGCCGTCGGGAATGGCGTTCGAGGCTTCTGCGACCGATGCGGGCGAGAGGATGGAGTTATAAAGCAGCCCGGCAAGCTCCGCGAACAGCACTGCGGCCACGCCAATGCCGAGTGGTAAATAGGAAATAAACCCAGCGCGGGCTTTTTCGAAATTCACGTTCAGCATCATGACGACGAAGAGGAACAGCACCATCACCGCGCCGACATAGACGATCACGAGCGTCATCGCGATATATTCCGCGCCGATGAGCACGAACAACCCGGCGGCGTTGAAGAAGCAGACGATGAGGAAAAACACCGAATGAACCGGGTTTTTCGAGGTGATGACCGCAAGCGCCGCACCCATGAGGATGGTGGCGAACACGTAGAAAAGCAAACTGGTTACATCAGCGATCATCGTTCTACCTATAGGGGGCGTCAGCTTTGAGGTTAGCGGCGAGTGCGGGTTCCCAGCGGTCGCCGTTATCGAGCAATTTGGCTTTGTCGTAGAACAGCTCCTCGCGCGTTTCCGTCGCGTATTCGAAATTCGGGCCTTCGACGATCGCATCCACCGGGCAGGCTTCTTGGCAGAAACCGCAATAGATGCATTTGGTCATGTCGATGTCGTAGCGCGTGGTGCGGCGGGAGCCGTCGTCGCGCGTTTCGGCCTCGATGGTGATGGCTTGCGCGGGGCAAATCGCTTCGCAGAGTTTACAGGCGATGCAGCGTTCCTCGCCGTTCGGGTAGCGGCGCAGCGCGTGCTCGCCCCGGAAGCGCGGGGAAAGCGGCCCCTTCTCATACGGGTAGTTGATCGTCACGGATTTGCGGAAGAAGAAATATTTCAGCGTGAGCCCAAGGCCGAGCATCAGCTCGTAAAGCAGGAAGGAACGCGCGTAATGTTTGACTGAAGCCATGGTTAACTCGGCAAATTATGGGTGTAAACAAGGTAGCCGGACGTTGCGACGACCCAGAGCAGCGATAGCGGCAGGAAGATTTTCCAGCCCAAGCGCATCAGCTGGTCATAGCGGTAACGCGGGAAAGTTGCGCGCGCCCAGATGAACACGAACAGGCAGAGGAAGATTTTGAGCATGAACCAGATGCCGTGAGGCACGAAGCCGAGCACCGCATCATCCGCGAATGGCGACTGCCAGCCGCCGAGGAAAAGCGTCGTCGTCATCGCCGACATGAGGATCATGTTGATATACTCGCCGAGGAAGAACAGCGCGAAGCTCATCGAGGAATATTCGACGTTATAGCCCGCGACCAGCTCACCCTCCGCCTCCGGCAGATCGAATGGCAGGCGGTTGGTTTCGGCGAGGCCCGAGATGAAAAACACCACGAACATGGGGAAGAGCGGGAACTGGCCGGAGAGGATATTGAACGCATACCAATGCGCGACGCCGCCTTTTTGCGAATCAACGATGGCACCGAGATTCAGCGAGCCCGCATAAAGCAGCACGGTGATGATGACGAGGCCGATCGACACTTCATAGCTCACCATTTGCGCGCTGGAGCGGATCGCACCGAGGAAGGCATATTTCGAGTTCGACGCCCAGCCGGAGATGATGATGCCATACACGCCGAGCGAGCTCACCGCGAAGAGATAGAGCACGCCGACATTGAGGTTGGCGATCACAAAATCTGAGGAGAACGGAATCACCGCCCAACCGAGGAGTGCCAGCGCAAACGTAATCATCGGCGCGAGCAGGAACATGACTTTGTTCGATTTCGTCGGGATGATGGTTTCTTTCAAAAACAACTTAAACCCATCCGCAAACGGTTGCAGCAGGCCGAAGGGCCCGACCACGTTTGGCCCGCGGCGCAGCTGCATCGCAGCCATCACTTTACGTTCCATGTAGGTCAGCATCGCCATCGAAATCAGCATCGGCACGGTGACGGCGAGGATTTGGATCAGCGTAGCGAGCGTCAGCGCGAGGCCGGGGTAATCCGGCAGCCAATCGCTGAGGAAGCTTAGATTTTTTGTCGCAAAACTATTCATGTTTCGATTTTTTCTCTAGGTTATCCAGATAGCGCTGATACTGATCTTGCTGTTTTTCCCAACGTGTAAGAATTTTTTCAAAGCGCTTCTGCTGCTCTTCACTAACGCTCATCATGGCATCAGTGCGTTTAATTTGATCTTCGCCCTTTTTTAATTGTGCCGCATATTGTTGCGTCATCTCGTCATATTCGGCCTGGCGTTTTTTTTCTTCTGCTTGAATCTTTTTATATTCTGATCGAAATTTTTCACAAAATTTTTCGCTATCAATGACCTGATCTGCCGCTATGGCGCTAGCACTAAACAAAGCGCTGCCGAGCAAAACTGCTAAATACAATTTTCTCATGCGGCTTTCCTTTCGCGGGTTTGGCGTAAGCTTTCCGTGCATTGCGCCATGGTTTTGCTGGTGCGGCTGATAGGATCACTCATGTAGAAATTATGGATGGGATAGTCAAATTTCTCGGACTTAATCGCGAGCTTCGCGTCTTTTTGTGGTTTCCATGTGGCAATGCTGCGCGTGTCGGATTCGTTCAGCACTGCGAATTCGCTGCCGATGCGCGCACGGATGGCTTTGAGCGTTTCATACGGCAATTTCTTGCCCATCACGCCCGCGAGTTCCGCAACAATCTGCCAATCTTCCTTCGCCTTACCCGGCGCAAACACGGCGCGTTGGGTTTCCTGCACGCGACCTTCGGTGTTCACATATAGCGCGTTTTTCTCGGTGTAAGCGGCACCTGGCAGCACCACATCCGCCCGGTGCGCGCCGATATCGCCATGGTGGCCCTGATAGACCACGAAGGATTTACCGAAATAACCCATATCGATTTCATCGACGCCGAGGAGATAGACGAGCTTGATTTCGTCCTTGCCGATGGCATCGATGATGCCGGCCATGTCGAGCCCACCCGCTTGCGGCACGAAGCCCACATCCAACGCGCCGACGCGGGCGGCCGCATAATGCAGCATGTTGAAGCCGTTCCAGCCCTCGCGCACGACATTGCACTTATCGGCGATTTGCTTCACGACACTGAGAATTGCGTCGCCATCGCTACGACCAAGCGCGCCCGCGCCGAGGATGATGATCGGGTTTTTCGCATTTTTCAGCGCTTCCGCGACGGGGTGTTTGCCGCTCGCGATGTCACTCAGGATTTGCGGGTTATCGCCCAGTTGCGTCACCGGATACGTCAAATCAAACGCCGCGCCGACATTATAGGCCTGCATACCTTTGTTGAGGTAGGCCTTGCGCAAACGCGTGTTGACCAGCGGCGCTTCGTGGCGCGGGTTGGTGCCGATGAACAGCGCCACATCCGCCTGCTCAAGCGCCGCGATGCCGGTATTCATGAGGTAGCTCGCACGGTCCGTCGCGTCGATCTTCGCGCCGTCCTGACGGCATTCGAGATGCGGCGAACCGATGGATTTCATCAAATCCTTCACCGCGACCATGGTTTCGACATCGGTTAAATTGCCCGCAATCGCGGCGATTTGGCTGGGTTTCAGGCTCGCGACTTTTTCGGCGACCGTTTTCAGCGCCTCGTCCCAGCTCACTTCCACCAGCTTGCCATCTTTGCGCACATACGGGCGATCGAGGCGTTGCGATTTCAGCCCGTCGCACGCGAAGCGCGCCTTATCGCCGAGCCATTCTTCGTTCACTTCCTCGTTGAGGCGCGGAAGGATGCGTAAGACCACTTCGCCGCGCGTATCGATGCGGATGTTGCTGCCAACGGCATCGAGCACGTCGATGGATTCGGTTTTCGTCAGCTCCCACGGCCGGGCGTTGAAGGCGTAGGGCTTCGATGTCAGCGCGCCGACGGGGCAGAGATCGATCACGTTGGCCGAGAGCTCGCTGGTCAACGCGCGCTCGAGATAGCTGGTGATTTCCATATGCTCGCCGCGGCCCAGCGCGCCGATTTCCGGCACGCCCGCCACCTCATCCACAAAGCGCACGCAGCGAGTGCAATGGATGCAGCGGGTCATTTCGTTTTTCACCAGCGGGCCCATGTTTTTGGCTTCCACCGAGCGTTTGTGGTCGGTGTAGCGGCTGATGCCGGAGCCGTAGGCCATCGCCTGGTCCTGCAAATCGCACTCGCCGCCCTGGTCGCAGATCGGGCAATCGAGCGGGTGGTTGATGAGGAGGAATTCCATCACCCCTTCGCGGGCTTTTTTCACCATCGGCGTGTTGGTGAACACTTCCATTTTATCGGCGGCGGGCAGCGCGCAGCTGGCTTGCGGCTTCGGCGGGCCGGGCTTCACCTCGACCAGGCACATGCGGCAGTTGCCCGCGATTTTCAGGCGGTCATGGTAGCAAAAGCGCGGGATTTCGACGCCCGCGCGATCGCAGACCTGGATCACCGCTTCGCCCGGGGTGAATTCGATTTCTTGGCCGTCAATTTTGAGTGTTGGCATAATCAATCATACCTATTCATTTTGTTTGGCTGGATGCCAGCTTTCGCTGGCATGACAAATCCGAAGACTTGAACCCTTGTCATGCCAGCGCAGGCTGGCATCCAGTAATTTTCTCGTACAAATCGTTCCAATCAGGATTGGCTTTTTCAATCAACTCCAATTTCCATTGGCGTTTCCAAGCCTGAATATTTTTCTCCCGTTTAATCGCCTCATTCACATCCGTATGATGTTCAAACCACACCAGTGTCTTTAATCCATATTCCTTCGTAAATCCTTCAAGCATTCCGTTTTTATGTTCGTATACCCGCCGTACTAAATCTTTTGTCATTCCTGTGTAGAGCGTTCCGTTACGTTTGTTGGTCATCATGTAAACGTAATAGTTATGCTCTTTCACAACCCCTCTCCATCAATTTGTCATGCCGCACAGAACACTCTCACCGTTTGTCATGCCAAACTTGATGTGGCATCCAGCGCGGAGCGTCTGCGACGCTGTATTTCCCTTTGCTGGATGCCAGCTTTCGCTGGCATGACAAATTGAAAACTTTGTGCATACATGCAACGCTATCACGCCGCCCTCACCGATTTCGCGGTAAACTCATCAATCCGGCGCTCAATCTCGCCGCGGAAATGGCGCACGAGGCCTTGCACAGGCCAAGCCGCGGCATCGCCCAATGCGCAGATCGTGTGGCCTTCGATGCGGCTGGCGACATCGAGCATATGGTCGATATCCGCACGCGTGGCATTGCCCACCACCATGCGCTCCATCTGCCGCCAGAGCCAGCCGGTGCCTTCGCGGCACGGGGTGCATTGACCGCAGCTTTCATGCATATAAAATTTGCTGAGGCGCGCGATGGCTTTCACCACATCGGTCGATTTATCCATCACGATCACCGCCGCGGTGCCAAGGCCCGTGCGGGCTTCCTTCAGCGCGTCGAAATCCATCAGCACATTATCGCACACGGATTTTGGGATCATCGGGCAGCTCGACCCGCCGGGGATGACGGCGAGCAGATTATCCCACCCGCCGCGCACGCCGCCCGCGTGTTTCTCGATTAGCTCGCGCATCGGGATGCTCATTGCCTCTTCCACGTTGCACGGCTTGTTCACATGGCCGGAAATCGAAAATACTTTCGTGCCGGAATTGTTCGGGCGGCCGAAGCTCGCGAACCAAGCGGGCCCGCGACGCAGGATGGTCGGCACGACGGCAATCGACTCCACGTTGTTCACCGTCGTCGGGCAGCCCCACACGCCCATCGCCGCTGGAAAAGGCGGTTTCAAGCGCGGCTGGCCTTTTTTGCCTTCGAGCGATTCGATCAGCGCGGTTTCTTCCCCGCAGATATAGGCCCCTGCCCCGCGATGGACGATGACATCGAAATCATAGCCCGAACCGGCAGCGTTTTTACCGAGTAGGCCCGCGTCGTAGGCTTCCGCCACTGCGCGCTCGAGGCAGTCATATTCATGCTTGAACTCGCCGCGGATATAGATATAGGCCGCGACCGCGCCAATCGCGAAGCCGCCGATGAGGCAGCCTTCCACCAGCTTATGCGGGTCGTTGCGCATGATTTCGCGGTCCTTACAGGTGCCGGGCTCGGACTCATCCGCATTCACCACCAGGTAAGCCGGACGGCCATCGCTCACCTTCGGCATAAAGCTCCATTTCATGCCGGTGCTGAACCCCGCACCGCCGCGCCCGCGCAGGCCCGAGGCCTTCACTTCCTCGATGATTTTATCGCGGCCTAAAGCGAGCAGCGCCTTGGTGTTGTCCCAGTCCCCCCGCGCTTTCGCACCGGCGAGGCCCGAATCCTGGAAGCCATAGAGGTTGGTAAAAATGCGGTCTTTGTCGGTCAGCATACTAACTCTTCGGGTTGGGAATCGGTGGCGTGGCGATTAATTTTTCAGGCGGCGCGATCAGGTCGGCAGGCAGCGCGATCTCCGGCTCACCGGTCATATACGGCGCGATGGCCTCAAGCTGGAAGCGCACCATCCAGCCTTCCTTGCCGAAGAAGATGGTGCACGTGTCGCAGCCATTTTCGGTGAGATAGGGATCGGTGCGTTTTTTTGCCTCATCGAACAACGCGACGGGGTATTTTTTCACCAATTCCTTTTTGATGAAGCTGTCCGCCTTCGCCAATTGCTCGGGTTTTAAATACTGAATTGGGTCGATTAACTTGCCGGTCGCGAGGTCGAACGTGAAGCCCTCCGTGCCCTCAAGCGCATGCTCGGCTCCCGCGCCATAGGTCGAGTAGGTAATCAACACGGTCAGTGTCGTCGGCGTTTGGTAGGCCACCTGGAAATCCGCGTTGGCGAGGTTCACTTTCAGGTTCGGGTTCGGCGGCGTGGTGGCCGTGCCTTCGCAGGATTCCCCGGCCAGTTTCTCCGGCAAAATCGCGAGCTCATTGTTGATCGCCGCATCGATTTCGGGCGACATGCCCGCCACCTGCGCCTTCTTGATATTCGCCTGGCACACGCATTCGTTATAGGCCTTCGGGTCCGCCGTCGGCTTGCAATCGGGCGCTTGGAAATAGCCGGATTTCACCATGGCGGACGACACGCTTAGCTCAGCCGCTGCTGGGAAAGCAACCAGCAAACTTGTCATACCAGCGAAAGCTGGTATCCAGATGTTTTTGCCTTGCGCTTTGCGCGCTGGATGCCAGCCTTTGCTGGCATGACAAGCAACTAATCTGCGCCACAAGCCAATCATGCACCTGCCTTGCCAGTGAGGGTGAGCGGGCCGCCCAGCGGCTCAGAAGATTTGCGGCCGGTTTGCGAGCCGACTTTCGGTTTTTCGCCGCGTTTCAGCGCCAGGATCAGCTCGCGGGTCGATTCATAAGTGAGGTCTTCGTAAAACAGCTCGGTCGCATCGTGGCTGTCGATCTGCACCATCGGTGCGTTGGCGCAGGCGCCCAGGCATTCCACCTCGCGCACGGTGAACATGCCATCGCGCGTGGTTTCGCCCATTTCGATGCCGAGCGTGTCGCGGCAGGCTTTCACCACCGCGTCCGACCCCGCGAGCCAGCACGGCGTCGTCGTGCAGCATTGGATGAAATGTTTGCCCATCGGCGCGAGGTTGTACATGGTGTAGAAACTCGCCACCTCATGCACGCGAATCACCGGCATGTTGCAGATTTTCGCGACAAGCTCGATCGCCGCTTGCGGCAGCCAGTTTTGGTTCTGCTTCTGCGCCATCCACAGCAGCGGCATGACGGCGGATTGCTCGCGGCCCTTCGGGTATTTCGCGATAATGCCGGGGATTTTCGCCTCGTTCTCCGCGGTGAACGCGAAGCTCGCCGGTTGTTCGACATGTTTGATTGCTGCTGCGCCCATTACCGCACTCCTTCAGGTTCCGACGTGGTAGTAGCACTGCCAAAGCCGTCAATGCAACCCCCTGTGGGTGAATCTTTTTTCGCAGCGGCAGCTGCCTGTTTTTTATATTTCTCAAGTGAGCCGGCGAAATCGATGCAGGCATTTTCGCTCGGGCCGCCGCGGGCGTTGATGCCATCACAAAAACGGCGCTTACCCTTTTGCTCCAGCACATAGCTCCATTGGTGGCCGTCATCGCACCGCGCGATTTCCTTCCAGCCGCCCTTCTTGAGCGCACAGCCGCACTCCGCGCCCTCGCATTTCACCATTTCGCAACTGGTGCCAAAACCATCCGCTTGGGCGATGGGGGCGAAGAGCAACGCAGCGATCAATGTGAGTGCATATTTCATTGCTTACCCATCCATTTTTTCTCAAGCGTCTCGATCGATTTCCGCGCTTCTTTCAATTCTTGCGGCGAGTATTTTAAATGAACATCGCCTTCTTTATACGAATATTCCGCCAATTTTTCTGCATCGCATTGCGCCTGGCAGTCATTCGCGGCATGCTCATAACACATCGCCCAGGTTTTGAGGCGCGCTTGCGTTATCGCCGCGACGTCCCGATCAAATTCCTTCTGGCGCGCGGCCGGAGGCTTAACATTAAAAAGCTCTGGCGGGCTGGGTGGGCACGCGAGCGCCCCACTTGAAAAACAGCCACATGCCAAAATGAGAGCGAGTTTGCGCATTAGCGGTCAATCTCCCCGAACACCACATCGAGCGTGCCGATGATGGCCGAAACATCCGCCAGCATGTGGCCTTTGCTCATGAAATCGAGGCCCTGCAGATGCGCGAAGCCCGGCGCGCGCATGTGGCAACGATAGGGACGATTCGTACCGTCCGAAACGAGGAACACGCCGAATTCGCCTTTCGGTGCTTCCACCGCCGTATAAGTCTCGCCCGCAGGCACGTGGTAGCCTTCCGTGTAGAGTTTGAAATGGTGGATCAATGCTTCCATCGATTGTTTCATGAGGCCACGGCGCGGCGGGGCAATTTTCGGGTCGCCCGAGACAACTTCGCCCGCCGGCATTTTCGCGAGGCACTGGCGAATGATGCGTAGAGACTGGCGCATTTCCTCCATGCGCAGCAGGTAGCGGTCATAGCAATCGCCGTTCTTACCCACAGCGATATCGAACTCGAGTTCAGAATAGATTTCGTAAGGTTGGCTGCGGCGCAAATCCCACGCCACGCCCGATCCGCGCAGCATTGGACCGGTAAAGCCCCAAGCCTGCGCCTCTTCCGCCGTCACCACGCCGATATCGACCGTGCGCTGCTTCCAGATGCGGTTATTGGTGACGAGGGTTTCGACATCATCGAGAATTTTCTCGGTGGTGTCGCACATTTTCAGCATGTCTTCTTCGATGCCGGCAGGCATATCCTGATGCACCCCGCCCGGGCGAATATAGGCGGCGTGGAAGCGTGCGCCCGACACGCGCTCGTAGAAGCCGTGGATTTTCTCGCGCTCCTCGAACATCCAAAGTGCGGGCGTGGTGCCGCCAACATCGATCACCCAGGTGCCGACATTGAGCATGTGGTTCGAAATGCGCGTCAGCTCGGAAAACAGCACGCGAATGAATTGCGCGCGGCGCGGCACGGTGATGCCTGCGAGTTTCTCGACCGCCATGGAATAAGCGTGCTCCTGATTCATCGGCGACACGTAATCGAGCCGGTCGAAATACGGCAGCGCCTGCAGGTAAGTCTTATGCTCGATCAATTTCTCGGTGCCGCGATGCAGCAGGCCGATATGCACGTCCGAGCGCTCGACAATCTCGCCATCCATCTCGAGCACGAGGCGCATCACGCCATGCGCCGCGGGGTGCTGCGGGCCGAAATTGAGGGTCATGTTTTTGATGTTGATTTGGTCGGTCATTGTACATCATCCAAAAAGCGGTGCATCATATAGACATCGACGAGGCCATGGCGCGAGTGGCGGTAGCCCTCGGGCATGGTGCCGATAATTTTGAAGCCGAGCGATTGCCACAGCGCGACCGCTTTGACGTTGGTGCTCACCACGTAATTAAACTGCATGGCTTTGTAACCCGCATCCTTCGCGGCTTTGAGCGATGCCTGGCCCAGCGCCCAGCCGATACCGATGGCGCGGTGATCGTGATGCACGATGTAGGACGCATTCGCGATATGGTTGCCCCGCCCCGTGCGGTTGACGCGAATGGCGCAGACGCCCGCGACCCTTCCATCCGGCAGGCGCGCAACCAATGTGGTGATCACATTTTCGAGCCAATAATGGCGAATCCAGTCATCCGTAAGCTCGGCGCGTTCGTAGCTGTAGGTCTCACCCTCATCCACCACATGCAGGAAGATTTCCTTCACCGCGGCGAAGTCGGCAGGCGTCGCGCGGTCGATGGTGAAAGGTTGCTCGACTGTTTTTCTCATCGCGCTCACGCCGTTTTTGCCTTTTCATCGCCCGGCAGCACGTAATCCGTGCCTTCCCAAGGGCTCAGATAATCGAAGCTGCGGAAGGCCTGGTTGAGTTTTACTTTCTCATACACCACGCGTTTTTGGTCTTCGTCGTAGCGCAGCTCGACATGGCCGGTGAGCGGGAAATCCTTGCGCTGCGGGTGGCCCTCAAACCCATAATCGGTGAGGATGCGGCGCAGATCCGGATGGTACATGAAGAACACGCCATACATGTCCCACACTTCGCGCTCGAACCAGTTGGCAGCGGGGTAGACCTCGCAGGCGGACGCGATGCCGAGTCCCTCTTCCACCGGCACTTTGATGCGGATACGGCGGTTTTTCTTCATCGACAGCAGGTTATACACCACCTCAAACCGCTCGGGACGGTTGGGGTAATCCACGGCGGTGATGTCGGTCAACTGCGTGAACAGGCAGTTTTCGTCATCGCGCAAAAAGGTCAGCAGCGGCACGATGTTAGCGGGTGCGGCGATGAGCATCAGCTCGTCATGCTTCACCTCGAAGCTGGTCACGCGGTCCGAAACCATGCCTTGGATATACTCGCCGAATTCTTGCAAAGTCTGGGTCATATTATCTCCGAATCGAACTCGTGCGGCGCACTTTTTTCTGCAGCTGCATGATGCCGTAAATCAGCGCCTCCGCGGTGGGCGGGCAGCCGGGCACATACACATCCACCGGCACGATGCGGTCGCAGCCGCGCACGACGGAGTAGGAATAATGGTAATAGCCGCCGCCATTGGCGCAGCTGCCCATGGAAATCACCCAACGTGGTTCGGCCATTTGGTCATACACTTTGCGCAGCGCCGGGGCCATTTTGTTGCACAGCGTGCCCGCCACAATCATCACATCCGACTGGCGCGGCGAACCGCGGGGAACGAGGCCCATACGGTCAAGGTCGTAGCGCGCCATGTAGGCGTGGATCATCTCGACGGCGCAGCAAGCGAGACCGAAGGTCATGGGCCAGAGCGAACCGGTGCGCGCCCAGTTGACGAGATTATCGAGATTCGCGACGACGAAACCCTTATCGTTGAATTCGTCCATCACGCGGCCGAGCAGCGCGTCCTGGCTGGCGCCCGGAGGGATTGGGGATTGGGGATTAGGGATTAGCGCACTCATGACACGACCTTTTGCATAATAGTTTTCATAGCACTTCCCCTAATACCGAATCCCAAATCCCCAATCCCACACTCACTCCCAATCCAGCGCGCCTTTTTTCCACTCATAAATGAAGCCGATGGTGAGGATGCCGAGGAAGCTCATCATCGACCAGAAACCGACCATCCCGATTTTGCCGAGCGCGATGGCCCAAGGGAACAGGAAGGCGACCTCAAGATCGAAAATAATGAAGAGAATGGCGACGAGGTAGAAGCGCACGTCGAAGCGGCCGCGGGCGTCGTCGAACGGTTCGAAACCGCATTCGTAGGGGGAGAGTTTTTCCGCATCCGGCTTGAGTTTGGCGAGGATGAAGGGGGCGACGATCATGATGAAGGAAAGCCCGCAGGCGATCACCAAAAACACCAAAACCGGGAAGTACGATTGAACAACTGCTTCCATAAAACTCTGTCACGCGAAGGGTTTATTTGATGCCGCTTATAGCGAAGCTACGCATCCGCGAGAAGTGTTTTTTCGCGCGGTTTGGCCTATGGGGATAAAAGCTGGCGGGGTGTTACTTTTCTGCGGCTTTGGCGAGGGCGAGTAGCGAATCATTCGCAATACGCTGCACGGTCCATTCATCCATCGCTTCCGCGCCCATGCTCGCGTAGAAATCAAGCGCGGGTTTGTTCCAATCGAGCACCCACCATTCGAGGCGGCCGCAGCCCTCCTCCACCGCGCGTTTCGCGAGGTATTGGAACAGCGATTTTGCAATGCCCTTGCGGCGGAATTCGGGGCGGACGAACAGGTCCTCGAGATAGATGCCGGGCTTGCTGAGGAACGTCGAGAAATTGTAGAAAAACAGCGCAAAGGCGGCGGGCTTGCCATCCCATTCCGCGATCACACAATGCGCTTTTGGGGCCACACCGAACAGCCATTCGCCAATTAACTCAGGCTCCGCTTTGCACTCGTGTTCGAGCTTTTCGTAGACCGCCAATTCGCGAATAAAATCAACGATTAGCGCCGCATCGTCGCGCGTGGTTTTTCGGATGGTTAGCATGGTTTTCGCCCTGAATGGTTAGTGATTTATTAAGCAATTTTTGTTAGTTTGAAGGGATTAAGCATGGATGGGGGAAAAATGCTACTGGATGGAACTACTGCGGTCGAAATTCGCCAAAATGAGGACAGCCTCGATATCTGGGTGGATGCCAACAATAACGGCAAGCGCGACGATGACGACGTGAATATTTTTGTCACCGCGAGCGGCGGGTTTTACACGGTGAGCCCTACCTTCCGCCATGCGCTCGATAGCGCCATTCAAGGCCGCATCAAGGAACTCGCGGTGGAGCTGCTCACCAAGCCGCAGACGCCCCTCACCTACGATGAAACCCGCCAGAATCTGCGCAGCCTCGCGCTCGAGCTGGTGGTGAAGGCGACCAGTAACACCACGCCGATGAATTAAGCGGTTCAACCGCGCTGAAAGCGGGTCCCTCCGCGCATGAGAAAGCCGCCTGATGGGCGGCTTTTTTGCTATTCGAAACGGCGCTTGAATGAAGTGGCCTGCCACCCGAAGCGCGCAGCAGTGACGTCACACGAATTTGCAGTCTATCCATCTGTAATATACGTAATTGCAGATAATACGATTTTCGACTTACCCCCTAAATTACCCCCACCAGTGATTTTCTAGGGCTGCTTGCCGTTTAAATCATCTACCTGCGTTTTTAGCGCTTTGTATTTTTGTTTGAGGGATTCGTAATCACGGACATCGGATAATTTTGCTTCCATTCGATTGCCGTAGATTTGCGCCTCTTCGATCAAGCCGGGCAGAGGGGAAAAATTGCGCGTCTTGTAGCACGCGCGCATTCCTCGAGTACGCTGCAAAGCGTGCGATTCCAAGGAGTGCAGTTTTGGCTGGGCGCATGGAAAATAGCTTCCTTATCCATTCGCCACTCCTGCATTGCCATGCGGAACAACGAGCACACGACGCCCCGCGACGAATCGTTGGATCGATAGTGATGAAAATACGGTTTGAAGAAAATTTATTGTGTCAGCTAGGAGCTTCCTAGCATTTTGCCGCAGGCCTTTCAAGCCCTACTCGCGTGGCCAGGTGCGCTTTTTAGCTATATGACTGCTATTATCGGGCTGATGATGATAAAGCCAGCTTAGCCTTTCGGTGGGTAGAAAATCCCTACAATCATGAAGGGATTATTACTGCGGCGAATGTGCCAATATTTATTCGTACCAAGGAAGAAATATAGTTCGCGGCGGGCGGTAAGGTTGGTGAGGTATTTCTCGCGCAAGTGCGGGTAGATGGCGCGCTTGCTGTTGCCATATTTGCGCATGAGTTTGCGGCAAAGCTGGTACAGCTCCCAATCGAGTATTTGCAGGGTGCTGCGTTTGCCGAGCTGATCCTCAAATGTGTAGTAAAAGCGAAACGGCACAGCCTCAGCAAGCTTAACCGCGGCATCCTCGGGCAGCTGCTCGGCGAGCGCCCTTTGCTTCTTTATACGCTCTTTGACCGATTCATCGCGTACCATCGTGAAGCTATGAATGGTATCGGGTTTGAATACGGCCAACGAAGTAAACACGTTCGTGTCGCGCGCTTCATCGACCAGTGTGCGTAAATTATGATATACCTTTCCGAGCACGAATCGCTTGCGGAGCTCCCATGCGTCTTTGGTGTCGAGAAAAGCTAGCGGCGTGATGTCACCTGCTAGCCGATAGCTTTCGGGGCGTGGATCGCGGCGGTCGCGCACGATGTCGGCCTCGATCCACTGATATTTGCGGAACTGGTGTTCGCAGTCGAGATAGCGATACGCGATGGGATAAATCCGCACCCAACGGCCACCCTCACGCAAGCCCGCCGTACACACGGTTTCCACATGTGTGCCGGAAAGCTGCGGATAGGTTTTTACCGTGATGAGGATTTTCGCGCGTTCGGGCTGTGTGTCCGGTGGTTGCACGGGTTCAAATGCTCAATCTTCGTGGTGAAGCTATCGCGCGCGCGCAAGGCATCGGCTACGCAGCCGCGATGGCAGTGGTTATGGTCGGCCTCAAAACAAGTGATGGCGATGCGCCCACGTGCTTCGAGGAGCTTTTCCAGTTCGGCAAGTTTATCGGTGCGCTGACACAGGGTAGTTGCTTCGTATTCGGCAAATAATGCGCGGTAGTCAGCATCGGTCGCTAATTCTTGCCGCTTGTTGGAGGCAATGCCCAGTTCCGGCATGTGCAGATAATCAATGCCAACGCGGGCAAGGCCATCTTTCAGCTCCTGCTTAGAAAAGCCGAACTTCTGGCTGAAAGCGTTGCGCCGCACATCGACCAGTAGCCGCACATGCGCGCGCAATAAGCAGTTGAGGTAAGCCTCCGGCGATGCGCCTTCGTAACCGATAGTGAAGAATGTTGGCTCAATGCCCGCATGTGCAGGCAAGGCTGCATAGTCAGGATAGTTATGGGCAATATACGCAGCTACTGCTTCATCAGTCTGCCCGGCCCATTTGTTTTTGAGAGCCTGAATGGCGACTTTCTCGAAGAAATCGAGGTCAGTCGCGCAGCGGGGTTTCCCTATGACGGCTGCCCAGTGGTCTGCATCTTCAATCAGTTTTTTATGGATGAGATAACCCTTATCGTTTGCCGCCTGCAGTGAATATGGCCCCGCGGCCGAGGGAATGAAGTCGTAATACTCGTCCCTTTTTACTTCCTCAACGCAGTAGAGGAACAACAAGCCTTGCAAGTGCGCATTGCTCAGCGCACTGCCCATTTCCTGCGCAATACTGAGTAAAATCTTAATGCGGTGTATCATCGCCATAGGTTGCACCATAAGCGATGGCATTCCTACCAGGAAGGGACTAATTGCAATTTTTGCCTCCTTCAAACCTCACCGCTGAACTGGTAGAATTCGCTCTCACCATCGAGGATAAGCTGATTGTAGGCTCTGTTTTCATATTCAGCAGCCAACAGCCTTAATTCGTTTGTACCTAGATAATCTCGCTTAGAACTCATAAAGCCCACCTTATCCGAGGCAAACTTGTAGTGAAGAAGCGCCAGCTTTTCTACAGCTTCCTTTTGAGTAATAATGCCCAAGCTTCGCCATACTTCCTTGCGCCCAGAGTTA
>JBEHYI010000018.1:0-20984 GCA_048498255.1 Pseudomonadota bacterium
ATTACCCGGTTTACCGGCTACCGCAACAACCCCTGCACCCGCAGGTCTCCCCGGCCTTCCAGGGTTACCGGGCGCATCCATGCCTGCGCCCATCGCGCAAGTTACCCCACCGCCTGCCATCGATATCGCGCCGACCGCCCTGCCGGAAATCGAGGTGAACAGCGAGAAAAAACAAACTAAAACCTGGCTCAGCAAGCTGGAGCCGACAGTGGTGATCCCGGTCACCAACTTCAAATACAAACGTGAAGTGCTGCCCGAAACCATCTACCGCGACCAATATAGCCGCGAGAACAGCCATCTGCCCCGCCGCATTACGCGTGATGATTACGCCAACCTGCTGTTCATAAGCGTCGCGAAAAACGACATCGAGGCCACCCGCGCACTGCTCAACGCCGGCACCGGCCTCAGCATCACGAACGATGCGGGCGAAACCCCGCTCGCCGTCGCCACCCGCAGCGGCGCGACCGAAGTCGCCGCACTCCTCACCGCGCGTGGGGCGAAGTAGTGTCGAGTGATTAGTGCCTTGTGCCTAGTAAAGTTACGATATAATTAGGCACTAGGCACTCACTACTAGGCACTTTTTATGACCAAAATCTACGGCAAATCCAAACTCGTTTCCCGCTACGTCACGGAAGGGCACGCCCGCGCGCCGCACCGCAGCTATCTCTACGCCATGGGCCTGGGCGAAAAGCAAATCAACCAGCCGCTGGTCGGCGTCGCCACCACCTGGAACGAAGCCGCGCCCTGCAACATCACCCTCGGCCGCCAAGCGCAAGTCGTGAAAAAAGGCGTCGCGGCCAGCGGTGGCACCCCGCGCGAATTCACCACCATCACCGTGACGGACGGCATCGCCATGGGCCACCAGGGCATGAAATCCAGCCTCGCCAGCCGCGAAGTCATCGCCGATTCCGTCGAGCTCACCATGCGCGGCCATTGCTACGATGCGCTCGTCGGCCTCGCCGGCTGCGACAAATCCCTCCCCGGCCTCATGATGGCGATGGTGCGCCTCAACGTGCCGAGCGTGTTCATCTATGGCGGCAGCATCCTCCCCGGCCAATATAACGGGCGCGATGTCACGGTGGTCGATGTGTTCGAAGGCGTCGGCAAATACGATTCTGGAAAAATGACCTTGGCCGAGCTGAAAAAACTCGAGCAAGCGGCGTGCCCCTCGGGCGGCAGCTGCGGCGGGCAATTCACCGCCAACACCATGGCCTGCGTGTCGGAAGCCATCGGCCTCGCGCTGCCAGGTTCCGCGGGTGCCCCCGCACCTTACGAATCGCGCGACCGGTTCGCGTTCGATTCCGGTGAAGCCGTCATGATGCTGCTCAAAAACAAAATCCGCCCGCGCGATATCGTGACGCGCAAAGCGCTCGAAAACGCCGCCGCGGTCGTCGCCGCCACTGGTGGCTCCACCAACGGCGCGCTGCATCTTCCGGCAATCGCGCATGAAGCGGGGATTGATTTCGACATGCATGCCGTCGGCAAAATCTTCAAACGCACGCCGTATCTCGCGGATCTCATGCCCGGCGGCAACTACACTGCGTTCGATCTCTACCGCGTCGGCGGCGTCGAAACCGTCATGAAAACCCTGCTCGATGGCGGCTTCCTCCACGGCGATTGCATGACGGTGACTGGCAAAACCATCGCGCAAAACCTCAAAGCGGTGCAATTCCCGAAAGACCAAAAAGTCGTCTACCATTACAGCAAACCCATCCGCAGCGAGGGCGGCGTCGTCACCCTCAAAGGCAACCTCGCGCCGGAAGGGGCGATCGTGAAAGTGGCTGGCCTCAAGGCGCTGAAATTCACTGGCCCGGCGCGCGTATTCGATACGGAAGAAGCCTGTTTCGCCGCGGTCGAAGCGCGCAAATACAAAGCGGGGGATGTCCTCGTCATCCGCTACGAAGGCCCCAAAGGCGGCCCCGGCATGCGCGAAATGCTCTCCACCACCGCCGCGATTTACGGCCAAGGCATGGGCGATAAAGTCGCCCTCATCACGGATGGTCGCTTCAGCGGCGGCACCCGCGGCTTCTGCATCGGCCATGTCGGGCCTGAGGCAGCGGTCGGCGGCCCCATCGCCCTGCTGAAGGATGGCGATCTCATCACCATCGACGCCACGAAGGGCAGCATCAGCGTAAAACTCACGGATAAAGAACTCGCCGCCCGCCGCGCGAAATGGAAACCGCGCCAAAGCGATTACAATTCCGGCGCGCTGTGGAAATACGCCCAAACCGTCGGCCCGGCGGAGAAGGGCGCAGTGACGCATCCCGGCGCGAAAGCGGAAACGCACGTGTTCGCGGATATATAGTGGCAGATTTGTAGTGAGCGGCAAAGTTAATAGCTGAGTTCCGTAGCGGACTCACCATTGCCGCACGCGAACTAATATTTAAACACCAGTCCGCATTTCTCGGGGCTCACATCACTCAATTTATAGGTCGCGGTGCGGTCATTCGTGCTGGTGGAATTCACGCAATTACCCAACACATTGCCGCGCACCATGCCGGTCGCCGGTTTGCCGTCATCGAGTTTGGAATCGAGATCCCACGCATCCTGCGTCGTCAGTGCCGGGCCATCCGGCCACACATTATCCGCCTCCGAGCCGAAGACGAACCAGTTCGTCATATCATCAGCAAAACTATAGCCATTGCCGCCACTAGCATTATCGTAATACCCGCAGCCCCAGCCGATATGCGGGAACACCGATTGCGGGCTGTTCACGCCCAAATCTGGATCGGAAACAGAAACCGCACCCGAATTCCCGGAGAATTTTCCCTGAATCAACCCCGCATACGCCAAATGCTGCCAGCACCGAAACTGCTCGGAAGTATTCCCGTTCGAAGAGGCGAGATTGAGCTTCCCGTCCCCATTACCATCGCACGTTCCCGGTACTGTAACGGCCGTGATGCTCGCCCTGCTCACACACGACGTCGCCGGTGCGGCATTGCCCGCATACCCCCAATAGCGCGTCGCATTCGGCATATCACCCGGCAGCGCGCCATATTTATCGATAAACGTTGTCATTGCCCCGGCATAAAGCTGGTATTCCTCGCCGATATGCTGCATCTCACTGCTACGGATCATCGAGCGGCCCGCGGCAATCCCGCCAGCCACCAGGCCAATGATCACCAGCACAACGGCAAGTTCCGAGAGCGAAAAAGCATGTTGACTACGCATGAATAGATCATAACAAAGATGGGAACGGATTCTAGGAAATAATGATGATGGATTTATTACCGATCGAGCTCGCCGAAGGTTACGGCAAATTCCGCCAGTTCAAATACGCGCGGCATGCCCAGCGCTATATGGAACTCGCCGTGCGCAGCCAAAAGCCGCACACCATGGTCATCGCCTGCTGCGACAGCCGCGCCGCGCCCGAAACTATTTTCGATGCTTCGGCGGGGGAGCTGTTCGTCGTGCGCAATGTGGCGAACCTCGTTCCGCCCTACGCGCCGGATGGCGAGCGCCACTCCACCTCCGCCGCGCTCGAATTCGCGGTCCATTCGCTCGGGGTCAGCAACATCGTCGTCATGGGCCATGGCAAATGCGGCGGCATCGCCGCCGTGGTGCAGGATATGAATCCGCTCTCGAAGGGCGACTTCATCGGCAAATGGATGGGGGATGTGAAAAACGTCGTCGATACGGTTTCGCTGCCGCATGATTGCGCGGATCATGAAAAACACACCATCATCGAGCGCGTCTCGGTCGAAAATTCCCTCACCAATCTCCTTAGCTTCCCCTGGATCGCCCGCCTCGCCGAAGCGGGGGAGCTCAACATCATCGGCGCCTGGTTCGACATCGCGCTGGGCGAACTCTATATCTATGACAAAGACCAGAAAACCTGGGAAAAATGTGCGGGCGAGTAGGGCAATCTTCACGGAATTGTCATATTTGCTGTAGGCGATGCTGCTAGAATGGCGGCATGGATCAAGATCTTCGCACTGCACCTTATCAAGGCATACCGCCTGCCGACGCGCGTATCGGCGCTACTGCCGCTTTTATAGCGATGGTGACGCCCTTGAACTGGGCAATCATGATTCCAATTCGATTCGCCTCGGATAAGCTGTTTAGCAACATCCCTTTCACCGAGAATGCAGTGAAGCGCTTGCGGATGCCTTTTGATTGGCTTACGGGCGCTGCCATCGTGGTTATCACGCTCATCCATGCGAATAAGCAGGGGTTGATAGCGCGTGAAAAAGCAGAACTCGCTCAGCAGCAGCATGATGCTTTGTTGGCCGACAACATCGCCATGCGGTCGCAGCTCAACCAAACCGGCCAAATCCTGAAACATGTCGCCGGCCAGCTCGAAAATGGCGAGATGAAGGATAGCACGCTGACGCTGAACGAAGCAGCACCGCCATCCCATGTCGCCAAGCTCGAAGCCGCACGCGCGGAACAGGCCTACCATCAGGCGGCCACCCATGCCCCCCACGCCGAGCCTACCGCCGCACAGCATGCTGCAGCCGACCATGCAACATCCGCGCAACATCCGGACCCGCAAACCCACACCACCCACGTGGATCATGCAACCGCGCACCACGCGCATGCAACGCAGGAAACCCAGCACAGCTCCCATACCGAAAAACTCGCCGCGGAAAAATCCGCCAGCGCGGAAACTTCGCTCGCAGTTTAGGAGCCCGTCATTCCAGCGAAAGCTGGAATCCACCTTTCTTCCTTACTATAAGATAGATTCCAGCTTTCGCTGGAATGACGGAGATCGCGTCTATGCAGTATTCTTACCTTTACATGCTCTCCAATAAGTTTCGCGGTACCCTCTATATTGGCGTAACATCGGATATCATTAAGCGCATGCACGAGCATCGTAACGGTCTATGCGAAGGCTTTGCCAAAAAATACGATTTAAAACAGCTCGTTTGGTACGCCGTCTATGAAGATATTCGCGAAGCCATTCACCGCGAAACGCAGATGAAAGCATGGAAACGCCAGTGGAAGATTGAGCTGATCGAAAAGGAGAATCCTTATTGGCATGATCTCCACGACACGTTATTTTAGCCCATAGCGCATACATTGAGTATGCCGTCATTCCAGCCAAGCGAAGCGCGAGCTGAAATCCATCTTAAGAATCCACCTGATTTATTGATGAGTATAAGAAAGATGGATTCCTGCTTTCGCTGGAATGACGCTATGTGGCCACTTCCCGGTAATCCCACCGCAGCCTATCCTCAAAAATCCTACCGCCCGCGCACGCAACCCAATGCAACCAATGTAACAACGCAACATTCGCAAGCGCTTGAATAACCAAACTCCCGTGCCAAAGCATGTTGCATCGCCCCGCTGCGCGCCCACAAAAAAAGGGCGCTCGAAAGCGCCCTTTTCATTCCGTTTCCGCGTCCTCTCAGGCAGCGGATTTTTCTTCGTTCCCAATCCCGAGCATTTTCAGCTTGCGGTGCAGCGCGCTGCGCTCCATGCCCACGAAATTGCTGGTTTTGGAAATATTCCCGCCGAAGCGGTTGATCTGCGCCGCGAGATATTGCTTCTCGAACGTCTCACGGGCTTCGCGCAGCGGCATGCTCATAATGTCGTTGGAGAGCTCCGGACGCAGCACGGTGATGTTGCTGTCGAGCAGCTCCGGCGGCAGCGCATCCGCGGTGATTTCGCCGTTGCTGCCCACTTGCGCCATGATGATCAGCCATTCCATGACATTGCGCAGCTGGCGCACATTGCCCGGCCAGTTATAGCTTTGCAGCACGGTCAACGCGTCCTCGCCGAGGGCACGCGTCGCCAAGCCCATCGCATCCGCCGCGCGCTTGAGGAAATGCGAGGAGAGGGCGGCGACATCGTCGCGGCGCTCACGCAGATTCGGCATGCGCAGTGGCACGACATTGAGGCGGTAGAAGAGGTCCTCGCGGAAGCGGCCCGCGGTGATTTCTTCCTGCAAATCCTTGTTCGTCGCCGCGATCACGCGCACATCGACCGACACGCGCTTGTTCCCGCGCACGCGCTCGAAGCTTTGCTCTTGCAGTGCCCGCAGCAAGCGGCCCTGCGCCTCGATCGGCATATCGGCCACTTCGTCGATGAACAACGTGCCGCCATGCGCGCGCTCAAGGAGGCCAAGCTTCTCCGCGCCGCCATTCGGGTTCGTATCTTCCGTGCCGAACAGTTCGGCCTCAATGCGGCTCGGCGTAAGCGCTGCAGCATTGAGCACCACGAAGGATGCATGTCCGCGCATCGAGCGTGAATGGATGAGGCGCGCGACGAGCTCCTTGCCCGTACCTGGCGCACCAGTGATGAGAATGCGGCTATTCGTCGGCGCGACTTTCTCAACCGTTTGACGCACCGTGTTGATCGCCGCGCTCGCGCCAATCAACTCGCTCTCATTGCTGCCGCGTTTTTTCAGCTCGCTATTTTCGCTGCGCAGTTTCGCGGCTTCCAACGCGCGCTTGACGATGATGACCATACGCTCGGCCGAGAATGGCTTCTCGATATAATCATACGCGCCCATGCGGATCGCGGTGACGGCGGTTTCGATATTACCGTGGCCGGAGATCATGACGACCGGCACATGCGGGTATTTCTTCTGCACGATTTCCAAAATCCCGAGCCCATCGAGTTCGGAACCTTGCAGCCAAATATCCAGAATGATCGCGGAGGGTACGCGCTCAGCCAGCGCCTTTAATGCCCGGTCCGAATTATTGGCGGTGCGTACGGCGTATTTTTCGTCGGTAAGAATATCCGAGATGAGCGAGGAGATATCGGCTTCATCATCGATAACAAGAATGTCTGCGGCCATGGAAAGCAACCTTCTAGCGTTTGTTTTTGAATGAGCTTTTACTTGCCGGAGCGCGCTATGTTTTTGCTGTTGCCCAAATGCTACTGTCTGTCGCGAATTTGTCCAGCATTAATTATAGTGGTAGCTGTATTTTCTTTGCACCACCAGATTTAGTAGGGCGAATTCAAATCGCCGCGGTGCGAATACTACAGCTATACCGCAAGCTTTTTGCAGGTGCGAGATGCATTAAAAAGCGATGTGGATTAGATACGCGGCAAAACCACCACCACCCGCGCGCCGCCATCTTCCCGGTTGCTCAGGGTGAGGGTACCTTTATGTTCTTCGATGCTGCGTTTCACAATAGCGAGGCCAAGCCCCGTGCCTTTCGCACGTGTCGTCACATACGGCTCCGTCAGCGTGTTGATTTTATCGAGCGGGAAGCCCGGCCCATTATCCTCAATGGTGAGGATCGCATGCTCGGCCGTTGCGGTGAGTGCAACGCGAATGCGTTTATTCTCGCGGCCCTCGAGTGCTTCCGCTGCATTTTTTAGCAGGTTGAGGAAGGTTTGCCCCAGCTGTGACTCATCGCCCGAGATGAGAATTTCTTCCTTCGGCAATTCCTGCAGGTAAGTAATATCCGGCGTTGCGGTCTTGGCCGAAAAAATACTTTTGCTGAGAATCGGCACCAAATTTTCCGTGCGGAACACACTCGTCGGCAGGCGCGCATAGGCGACGAATTCCTCCACCATCCGCCCGATATCGCGCACATGGCGGCTGATCGTGTCGATATATTTGTCGAAGCTTTCGCGCTCCTCCGTGCCTTCCGCGGGACCGAATTTTTTCTTGATGCGCTCGGTCGAAAGCGTAATCGGCGTGAGTGGATTTTTGATCTCATGCGCAATGCGGCGCGCCACATCCGCCCAGGCGGCGCTGCGTTGCGCAGCGACCAATGCGGTGATGTCGTCAAACGTCACGATGTACCCCTCAATCGCGCTGCCGAATTGCTCCGCTGTCACCTGCACATGCAGCGTCACGCGCTTATCCTGATGCGCGACGATCATCTGCTGATCCGCGCTTTTCGCCGGGTTCGCAGCGACTTGTTGCACCAATGTTTTCACTTCCGGCAAAATCGATTCAATCGGCGTACCAACCAGCGACGCACCATCCGCATAGCCCAGCAGCTCCAGCGCCGTGCGGTTATGCAAAGTGATGCAGCGCTTCTCATCAATCGCAATCACCCCGGCGGAAACGCCCAGCAGCACCGTTTCGGTGAAGCGCCGCCGCTCATCCGCCAAACGGTTCGCGTCGATCAAATCGCGCCGCTGCGAATCGAGCTGGCCGATCATGCGGTTGAAGGTGCGTCCGAGATTCGCGATCTCGTCATCCGCACGGCCTTCGGGCACGCGAATCGCGTAATCGCCGCCGCGCACATGTTCGGTCGCTGCCATCAGCGCGCGCAGTGGTTCGATGAGCCGCACCGCAAGCAAAATCCCTGCCCAGAGGGAGGCGAGCAGAATGATCAGTGCGATGAGAATGAACACGACGAAGAATTGTTTTTGTAGCTTCGCAAGGTCGCCCTGCAGCGCCTGATATTCATTCACCGTTTCGCGCGCGGCCTGCATATGCTGCAGCACTTTCGGATCCACCACGCGCGCCACCATCAGGTAAATATCCGGCGCATGGCTGATTTTGATCACCGCCTGAATCTTGTCTTTATCATCGCCGAAAATGACTGCCTGGCCGCTATCCGCGCGGCTCAATACTTCTTCCGGCAGCCGCTCGAAGGTGAGGGAAAAACTCAGTGCCGTGCGCGCCATCACGCGTTGACGATCGAACACCAAGGCTTCCGATAAATTACGCTCCGAACTTTGCGTCGAGAGAAATTCGCTGAACAGCGCCGGGTTGGTCAACATCATGCTGCCTGTGCCGTGAATCGCATCGCTCAGGCCCAGCGCATCGGTGCGGATCGTGTCCTTATGCTCCTCGATATACGCGGTCGCGACCACCACCGAATCATCGAGCGCCGCGGCGACCTGATTATCGAACCAGGATTTAATACCGACATTGAAAAATAGAATCGAGAAGGTGGCGACGACGACAGTCGGCAAAATCGCGATGCAGGAAAACATGAGAATAATGCGCGATTGGAGGCGCGTGCCGAGCATGCCGTCATGCGCGCGGGTCCACAGCAGCCGTGCGCGATGCTGCACCACATACACCATCAGCACCAGCATGGCGGCGAGATCCAGCAGCACCAGCACCATCGTGCGCTTGGGCGATACATTGCCGAAATACGCCGTATCCACTTTCAGCACGAGCGCGATCAGCGCCAAAAACAGCAGCAGCAAAAACGCCGCGACCCAACGCCCACCGCGCATGCGGTAATGCGCGCGAGCGGCCTTCATGTAGGAGCCGGCGGGAAGTGTGTCGCTCATGCTCATGCCGCGTCTTTCAGCATCAGCGATTTGGCGTTGATATCGAGTTCGCGCATTTTTTTGCGCAAAGTGTTGCGGTTCAATCCCAAAATTTCCGCGGCCTTAATTTGGTTGCCCCCCGTCGCGCGCAAGGTCGCCACAATCAGCGGTTTTTCAAAGCGCGTGAGCAAGCGATCGTACAAACCAGCTGTTGGCAGCTTCTCGCCATAGCTCGCGAAATACGCCTCAATCTGTGCGGTGATCGCCGCTTCCATCGCCGCCGGAATCGAGCTTTCCGCATTGCTATGCAGCGCCAATTTCGGTCGCGATTTTTGCTTCGTGGTTAGCAGCGGCGCGACATCATTCGCCGTGATCTGCTTACGCTGCGTCAGCGCGCAGAGGCGATACACCAAATGCTCCAGCTCGCGCACATTGCCCGGCCAATCATGCTGCATCAAAATCTCGAGCGCGCTCGCATCGAAGCTTTTGGCGGTTAAGCCCCGCGCCGCGGCGAGGCCCATGAAATGCTCGGCGAGCAGGCCCACATCCTCCGCATGTTCGCGCAAAGCGGGCAGGGCAAGCGGCACCACATGCAGGCGGAAATAGAGGTCCTCGCGGAACTTCCCGCTCGCCACCAACGCCGATAAATCCCGGTGCGTCGCGGCGATAATGCGCACATCCGTATCGATCGCGCGCGTCGCTCCAATCGGCGTCACCTGATTTTCCTGCAGCACGCGCAGCAGGCGCGTTTGCGCTTCCATCGGCATATCGCCGATTTCATCGAGGAACAAGGTACCGCCGCTCGCCTGCTCGAACGCGCCGACCTGTTTGCTATGCGCACCGGTGAACGAACCTTTCTCATGCCCGAACAACGCCGATTCAATCAGCTCGCGCGGAATCGCCGCCATGTTGAGTGCGACAAACGGGTTGCTCTTGCGCTTCGATAATTCATGCAGCGCGCGCGCCACACGCTCCTTCCCCGTGCCGGATTCACCGGTGATCAGCACCGTCAAATCATTGCCGATGAGTTTCGCGAGCGTCGCGAACACCTGCTTCATCGCGGGTGATTTACCAACGAGCACCAGCTCGTCATTGATGCGCACAATCCCATCTTCTTCCTTACTGGCGACTGGCGACTGATGGTTGGTGACTTTCTCCAGCGCTTCCATCAGCTCACTCAAATCGAACGGCTTCGGTAAAAACGTCACCGCGCCCAAATCGCGCGCCTTCGCTGCATTCAGCAGCGTGTTATGCGCGCTCATCACAATCACCGGCAGCTCGGGGCGCTTTGCTTGCCAACGCGCCAGGCCCTCAAGCCCGTTGCCGCGCGGCATGGTGATATCCGTCACCACCGCATCGCCCAAGCCCTGCGTCACCCACGCATCGACATCGGAAATATTCGCACTCGCCATCACTTCATAGCCTTGCGCCTTCATCGCGCGCGTCAGCACGGTGAGGATGGATTGGTCGTCATCCGCGAGAAGAATGGTCTGGGGAGCTGTCGTCATGGCGTGCCTGCAAGCTGAAATTTGCCTAATTTTTAGGCAGAAGTAGCAAACTTGTTCAGTACTGGCAAGTTCTTGGCAACAAATACTGGCTGAGACGCATCCTTTTCCTCTATAACCGCGCGCATGAGCGAAAAACCACGTATCGCAGCCCTAATCGTCGCGGCCGGAATCGGCAAGCGGGCCGGGGGCGAGATCCCGAAGCAATATCAGCCGATTGGCGGTAAGCCGCTGCTGGCCTATAGCCTCGCGGCGCTGGCCTCGCATCCGGATGTCGATGCGGTGCAGGTGGTGATTCATGTTGAGCATGCGGGGCTTTATGAAGAAGCCGCAGCGCCCGCCCCCAAACTCCTCCCCCCCATCATCGGCGGTGCGGAACGCAGCGATTCCGTCCGCGCGGGGCTTGCGGCGTTAGCAGCAGAAAACCCGGATTACGTGCTCATCCACGACGCCGCACGGCCATTTTTATCGCACGCAGTGATCGATGCGCTGATCGCCGGCCTCACGCCCACCCAAGCCGTCATCCCAGCACTTTCCGCCGCCGACACCATGCGCCGCTTCGATGGCAAAAGCTGGGAAGAAGTTCCGCGCGAGGGGCTCCTACGCATCCAAACCCCGCAGGCATTTCCCTACCAGAAATTGTGCGAGATGATGAGCGTGGGCGCACCAATCCCGAATCCCGAATCCCGAATCCCACTCCCCACCGCCACCGACGAAGCCGCACTCTGGCTTGCTGCGGGCGGGAAGTTGGTTTATGTCGAGGGGCATGAGGATTTGCGCAAAGTGACGACGGCAAGCGACATTGCCTGGGCCCAAAAGCAGGTGAGCAGCGCGACGCGCACCGCCATCGGCAGCGGTTATGACGTGCACGCGCTGGTTCCATCACCCGCGGGCACCATCCGCCTCGGCGGCATCGATATCGCGCACAGCCATCAGCTCGACGGCCATTCGGATGCGGATGTGGTGCTCCACGCGATTGTGGATGCGCTGCTTGGCACGATTGCAGCGGGGGATATCGGCAGCTTCTTCCCGCCCTCGGACGCGCGCTGGAAAGGTGCTAACTCCGCCATCTTCATCGAGGAAGCGCGCGCGCAAGTGGCGAGCCGCGGTGGCATCATCGAGCATCTCGACATCACCATCATCGGCGAACAACCGAAAATTTCTCCGCAGCGCGAAGCCATGCGCGCGAGCATCGCAAAGCTGCTGCATTTACCCGTCAGCTATATCAGCGTGAAGGCCACCACCACCGAAAAACTCGGCTTCACTGGGCGCGAGGAGGGCATCGCCTGCCAAGCCGTTGCCACCGTGCGCCTGCCCAAGGAGAATGCATGAAGCGCCATTGCTTATCGACCATGTATGGCATCGGCCTGATTCGCATCGCACCCGGCACGTTCGGCTCGCTCGCCGCGGCATTGCTCGCATACCCCATCCTCGCCTTCGTGCCGCACGGCTATGCTGCGCTCACCGCGGGTGCACTCGTCTTCACGCTGCTGGGCTCCATCAACGCCCAGCGCTTCATGCGTGACCGCCACACCGCGCATGACCCAAGCGAAATCGTCATCGACGAACTCATCGGCCAATGGCTCACCTACAGCGTGTGGTTTGGTTGGCTCTACGCCATGGCGGGCACGGCCAGCGCCGCGCGCGAGCTGCTCAATGATCTCGCTGCCACTCCGCTTTACCTCGTGCTCGGCTTCGTCTTTTTCCGCATCTTCGATATCTTGAAGCCCTGGCCCATCAGCCTCGCCGATCGGCGCGTCAAAGGCGGCTTCGGCGTCATGTTCGACGACATTCTTGCGGCCATTCCGGCAGGCACATTGCTCTATCTTTTTTATCTCTTCTCGCCCTATATTTTCGGACAACTCGAAGTGAATCCGTAAGCCGAGAGAAGCATGACCCTATTTTCCAACGATCTCCTGCAGCAAGCCGATATTTTGCTACGCAGCCTGCAAGCGCGCGATCTTAAACTTGCGACGGCCGAATCCTGCACGGGTGGCATGGTTGGCGCGTTGCTCACTGAGACACCCGGCGGCTCGCGTAGCTTCACCCATGGTTATGTCACTTACGTCAACCAAGCCAAAACCGAGATGCTCGGCGTCAAGGAATCGCTGCTGAAAGAGTATGGTGCGGTGAGCGAGGAAGTGGCAATTGCCATGGCCGAAGGCGCGCTCAAAGCCTCGAGCGCAGATGTCTCCGTTTCCATCACCGGCATCGCGGGGCCGGGCGGGGCGACGGCCACCAAACCCGTCGGCCTGGTGCATTTCGCGAGTGCGCGTAAAGGCTATTCCACGCTCCATCTCGCCGAGCGGTTTTCCGGCAATCGCACGCTGGTGCGCCTGCAAGCGACTGCCATGGCGCTCGAATTGGTCATGCGCCAGCTCGCGCGCTAATCTGCGCCCCCAAAGTGGATAACCTCTTTTCAGCTAGCCTTCCATGCTTCTTCGCTTATAGTCCTCGTGAGGGGAGTTTGAAGGATGGGATTTCGCAACGCATTAGCTAGCCTCGCCGGCGCCAATTTCGCCGCGCCGAAGCGCCGCGTGTTTTTCTCCTTTCACCCGGACGATGACATTTTGCGTGCGACGCTCGTACGCAATGCCGGGCAAGGGGTGGAAGCTAAAGGCCCCTTCGATGCCAACCTATGGGAAGCCGCGAAAATCCGCGGGGAGGACGCGCTGCGCAGCCTCATCGACCAAGCGTTGGAAAACACCAGCGCCACCTGTATTTTAGCCGGCGCCCATAGCTGGAACAGCCCCTGGGTGCGCTACGCCATTGCCAAAAGCGTGGCGCGCGGCAACGGGCTTTTCACCGTTGATATTTCGAATTTACAATGCCCCCAAAATGGCCTGGGCGCACAAGGGCTGAACCCGCTCGATAATATGGGCATCTGCATGGACGATCACGGCGACATTAAGCTGGTGGAATGGAACGGCGAGCAATGGGTCTGGTCCCAGCACCACACGGCGGCTATTGCCTGCCCAAAATACCTCGCGCCGGTGTTTAACGGCACTACCCTGCCACTTTCGCGTGGGGCATATCTCTACCCCTGGAGCCGCTTTGCCAAATTGGCCGATTGGGCCGCCATCGCCACCCTGCGCGCCGGACAGTAACCCTTGCCCCCGCAGCCATCCTAGGCTATAAGCCCGCGCCTATGGAAAAAACAATCCACAACCTAAGCCCCATCCGCATCGGTGACATTACCCTCACCGATAACGCCATCCTCGCACCCATGACGGGCGTGAGCGATTTGCCGTTTCGCACATTGGTGAAAAGCTTCGGCGCGGGGTTGGTGGTGAGCGAGATGATTGCGAGCAAAGCGGTGGTGCTCGAAACGCGCAATGCGCTGCGCATGGCGCAAACGACGGTGACCGAGCGCCCATTCTCCGTACAGCTCGCGGGCTGCGATCCTGAGATCATGGCGGAAGCGGCGAAGCTCAATGAAGATCGCGGCGCGGATATTATCGACATCAATTTCGGCTGCCCGGTGAAGAAGGTGGTGAACGGCATGGCGGGCAGCGCGCTGATGCGCGAAGAGGGGCTCGCCGCGCGCATTCTCGAAGCCACCGCGAAAGCCGTAAAAATCCCCGTCACGCTGAAAATGCGCATGGGCTGGGATCATAACTCGCTCAACGCCGCGAAGCTCGCCAAAATCGCCGAGGATGTCGGCATTAAAATGATCACCATCCACGGCCGCACGCGCTGCCAAATGTATAAGGGCTCGGCGGATTGGAGTTTCATCCGCACGGTGAAGGACGCGATCAAGCTGCCGGTGATCGCGAATGGCGACATCACGACGCTCGCCGATGTCGATCGTGCGCTCGCGGAAAGCGGTGCGGATGGTATCATGATCGGCCGCGGTTCCTATGGCCGTCCATGGTTTGTGGCGCAGGCCTGCGCGCATCTCAAAGGCATCCGCGCGGAGGAGCCGCCGCTCGATAAACAGCGCGATATTGTGCTGAACCATTACGACGAAATGCTGACGCTTTACGGCATCGATAACGGCGTGCGCGTCGCGCGCAAACATATCGGCTGGTATTCCTCGGGCCTGCATGCGGGTGCGGAATTCCGCCACGGTGTGAACCGCATGACCGATCCGAATCTCGTCAAACAAACCATCCGCACTTTTTACGACGGGTTGCTCGAAAAAGGCGTCACCCACCGCGCGCATATCAAGGTGACGGATGGCGAATAGCAAGCAGCCGCCGAAAGCGACCCATGTCTTTCCCGCGCCGGAATGGACTTCGCTTTCCGCTTCGCTCGCTGCTTCGCTGGCGCATGAAATCCGCAACCCGCTGCTGTCGATCAAAGGCGCGGCGCAATTGCTGGAACAGGTGGTGAGTGCGGATGACCAAGCGCTCGCGCAGCTCATCATCAAAGAGGCACAACGCATCGAGCAACTTGTTGCCACACTCGATCCGCTGACGCCTGATCCGTCGCAAATAGCGGAAGTGATCAACATCCATGAGGTAACGGAATATGCACGCCTCGCCGCGAAATCTTTCGCCGGAAAAATCGTCCTCACCCCGCAGTATGACCCGTCATTGCCCGAAGTGAAAGTTGTGCGCGATGCGCTGATTCAGGCACTCATCAACCTTGTCAAAAATGCGGTGGAGGCGGTGGCGGAAATGCCCGAACCCACCATCACCCTCAGCACGCGCTACCTTGCCGGGGAACGCATGCAGCGGCCGGATGGCACGAAGCTTACCATCCAAGTCAGCGTGACGGATAACGGCCCCGGCGTTGCGGCGGATGTGGTGCCGCGCTTGTTCACGCCCTTTAACAGCAGTAAGCCGGAAGGCAAAGGCCTCGGCCTCGCCATCGTCGCTAAATTGGTGGAAGAGCAGGGCGGCCTCATCGCCTATGACGTGCCCGAATCCGGCGGCGCGCGGTTCAGCATTTATTTGCCGGTGGCTTAGGCTTTTTTCTTCGCTTGTTTCTCTGCCGCTTTTTTCGTGCGGAATTCTTTCGCAGCTCCCGGCTTCGCAGTCTGTGCCCCGCGCGCAATGGCGAGCGCATCCGCCGCGACATCTTCCGTAATCACAGAGCCCGCCGCAATCAGCGCGCCATCGCCAAGCGTCACGGGGGCAACGAGAGCGGAGTTGCTGCCGACAAACACATTTTTACCGATCACGGTTTTGTATTTCAAATAGCCATCATAATTGCAGGTGATGGTGCCTGCGCCGATATTCGCGTCTTCACCCACGCTCGCATCGCCGACATAACTTAAGTGCGAAATTTTTGCGCCGTCTTTCACGTCCGCCGCTTTGAGCTCGACGAAATTTCCGATCTTTACATCGCCACCAAGTTTGGTACCTGGGCGCAAACGTGCGAACGGGCCGACAGAGCTGTTCACCCCGATCTCCGCCCCTTCGATATGCGAAAACGCTTTGATATGCGCGCCTTTGCGAATAGTGACTGCGGGTCCAAAAAACACATTCGGCTCAATCAGCACGTCATTTTCAATCACCGTATCGGCGGCGAAATAGACCGAATCCGGGTCGATCAGCGTCACGCCCGCATCCATAAATTTCTGCCGCGCGCGGTATTGAAACACGGCTTCGGCGACGGCTAGTTCGCTGCGCGAATTCACACCCAGCACCTCATCCGCATCGCCCTCCACCGCCACGGCCTTGTGGCCCGCCGCACGTGCCAGCGCGACAATATCGGTGAGGTAGTATTCGCTCTTCGCATTTTCGTTTTTAATTTGTTGCAGCAATTTCCACACGAGATTCGCGCGGATCGCCATCACGCCGGAATTGCATAGCTCAATCGCGAGCTCATCCTCGTTCGCATCCTTCGCTTCTACAATCGCGGCGAGCTCCCCTGCATCATCGAGCACGAGGCGGCCATAGCTGCCCGCATCATCGGGGATAAACCCAAGCACGGCGAGGGCGCATTTTTTGTCGCTCTCCACCGCTGCAATGAGCTGCTTCGCGCTCGCTTCGGTGAGCAGCGGCGTGTCGCCATAAAGCACCAGCAAAATGCCATCGAGCTCACCCAGCGCTGTGCGCGCCGCCAGCACCGCATGCGCCGTGCCGAGCTGCTCTTTCTGGATCGCAATATCGACATCCCCCGCAATGTCGCGTGCGAGGGCGGCCACTTGCTCCATCCCGCTCGAGGTCACGACCGCAATCGGCGCGGCATCAAGCTTCAGCGCCAGTTGCAGCACATGGCCCACCATCGGCAACCCCGCGACCGGATGCATCACCTTCGGCAAGCCCGATTTCATGCGCGTGCCTTTGCCAGCAGCCAGGATAACAGCGGCGATTGGGGTGGATTGGGATGCCATGCAAAACCTCGTGAATTTAGGCGTGAACAGTGCTACGCTTGGCCCCACTAGTCAAGGGAGAGCTTATGTTAGCCGCTGTTTTAGCCATTGTTTCGGGCGTTTTATGCGTCGGTATCTTTGTGGTCTGGCGCAGCAAATCCGGGCTTGAGGACAGCGCTCGCGCCGATGCGCAAGGTTTAGCCGCCGCCCAGGCCACGATGGCGCAAATGGAGCAGGAGCTGACCCGCCTGCAGGATGAACTGCACCAAGCCGAATCACAGATCGATGCAGGCCGCGAGCGGTTAGTGGCTGCTGAAAAGAACGAGGCCCTCGCCAACCAAAAGCTCGAAGGTATGGAGCAGCGGCTGAAGGATTTCGAGATCCTCAAAACCCAGTTCGAGCAATATGCGAAATCGGCAGCGCTCGAAACCGGCAACCAGCTCAGCAACAAATTGATGGCGGATCACGTGCGCGCACGCGAAGAAACGCACAAACAATTCGAGCAATTCACGAAACTTGCGAGCGAGCAGCTGCTCGCGAAACAGCAGGAGCTCGCCACCACACTCGGCAATGTGCAAGGCCAGCTGAACGATTCAAAAACGCAGCTTTCCACCCTCGTGCGCGCCATGCAAAACCCGATTGGCGCGGGTGCTGAGGGCGAGATTGTGATGAACAATATTTTGCAGCAACACGGCTTCACGCCGGGTACGGATTACGAGCTGCAGGTACATCTCGCGACCGACGAGGGCAACCTGCGCCCGGATTGCGTGATCTACCTGCCGCAGCAGCACGCGATCATTGTCGATTCGAAAGCCTCGCAGCATATTTTTGCACTGTTCCGCGCGGAGGGAACACCGGAATTCGACGAAGCCTTCCGCGAGATTCAAACCAGCATGCGCGCGCATGCGAAAGCGCTCGGCGGCAAAACCTATCAGGATAGTTTGCGCAAGCTGAAAAACCGCAACGGTCAGCCGATCACGCGCACCACGCTCGTGATGTTTGTGCCGAACGATGAGGTGGTGACGCGCCTGATGAACAAGGACCCGAACCTGATGCAATATCTGCGCGATCACGACATTGTGCTCGCCGGTCCTGTCACGCTGTCAGGCCTTTTCCTCACCGCCCGCGCGCTGGTGCGCGAGGCGCGCCAGGTGGATGAACAACACGCGATTTTGGAGATGGTGAGCGCGCTGATGGGCGACCTGATTATGAGCGTGAAACATGCGGAGAAAATCATCGGCGGGATTAAATCGAGCGCGAGTGCGTTCGACCAATTCTCAGCGAGCATGAACCGCGGATTGTCGCGCCTGCGCAAAATGAATGCGAAGGGCATCAACCCGCCGAAGAATGTCGCGCTGCCGAGCAATCTGCCGCGCTACGACATCAGTAAAGCGGATGAGGTGATTCAGGGCGAGGCCGAAGAAACGGCGGAAATCCTGAGCTTGCCGAAGGACGCGGCGTAGCTTAACCGCTTCCTTATTTCTTCCTGCCCCATCCCTGCCGCTTTTTAACAGCGCCTGCGCTTAGATAGTGACCGAACATTTGCAGGAGAATTTATGTCACTATTCCGTACCCTCGCGATCGCCATTACCGCCATTTTTGTGATGATGGGCGCTGAGGCATCCTATGCCGCAACCAGCAGCAAAGCCGACCTCGACCGCGATTCGACGGAAGCGCTCGCCAAACTCACCAAAGCCAACCCCCTCGCGGCGGATGTTGCCTCGAAAGCGAAGGCCGTGTTGGTCTTCCCAAGCATCGTCAAAGCGGGCCTGATTTTCGGTGGCGCATATGGTGAAGGGGAATTGCGCGTCGAGGATGCGGTCGATAGCTATTACAACTCCGTCACCGGCTCGTTCGGCTGGCAAGCCGGCGCGCAATCCTACGGCTATGTCGTGTTCTTGATGAACGACAAAGCGCTCGATTACATCCACAAATCGCATGGTTGGGAAATCGGCGTTGGCCCGACGGTGGTGCTGGTGAACGAGGGGGTTGCGAAAAACCTCTCGAGCTCAACGCTGAAGGACGATGCCTATGCGTTTATTTTCGATCAGAAGGGCCTGATGGCGTCGCTCTCCATCGAAGGCACGAAGATCAGCAAAATCAAAACCCTGTAGTCGGCGAGCAGATTAGCGCGGTTTTATTCCAGCGCTTTGAAACGCGGCATTGGCGAAAGCTGGTGCCGCGTTTGTTTTAGTAGCTCACCCGCGCACTCAGCGCTGCGCCGATCGTACCGTCATCCATGTAATCGAGCTCACCACCCATGGGGATGCCTTGCGCGAGGCGGGTGATGGTGGCCGGACCAGCGCCATTTATTTTTTGTGCCTCACCATAGGCCGCGGTGATGCGCTCCGCCACATAATGCGCCGTTGTTTGCCCGGCGACCGTGGCCGAAAGCGCGAGGATGATTTCTTTCGTCGCCGTATGCGTCATACGCGCAATCAGCGGCTCAATCCGCAGCGCATCCGGTCCGCGCCCATCGATGGCGGAAAGCGTACCGCCAAGCACGTGGTAAAGCCCGCGATACGAGCGCGAGCGCTCCATCGCCCATACATCCGCCACATCCTCGACGACGCAGATCACGCCGCGGTCACGCGTTTCGTCGCTGCAGATGCCGCACGGGTCGGACTCGTCGAGCGCGCCGCAAACATCACAGGTTTTGACATGCTCGAGCGCTTGGCTCAGCGCCGTCACCAACGACGGAATCCGCTGCTCACGCTGGCGCAATAAATTCAGCGCCAAGCGCCGCGCCGAACGCGGACCCACGCCAGGGAGTTTGGAAAGCTCGCCGATCAGGCGGTCGATGGAATTATTGGCCATGGGGTAGTTCATCACAATTCGTCAAATTTTTGTAATAGGCGGCACTTTGTGCATCCTCGTCAAGTCCTCGCTGGTGCAGAGTTTCCGACAGGCTGGCGCCGAGCGTTTTGGCATAAATTGGGCTGCAGAAATACGCCATTGCTGCGGGTGTTTTTAATGTGCCGAGGAGGTCGAATGCTTCTTCTTCCAGTGCGTAATCGCAGCGGTGGATGGCCGCAACTTTCTGGCCTTTAACGGTGCAGTTATATTGGGGTGCGAGCTTTTTCAACACCGCAAGAAATGTATCGCACTGCGCACCGTTTTTGCAGGCTGCAATGGTTGTCTTAAGCTGCGTGCATAGAGTTTTCGCAGGGCAAGTTTCCGCCGCTTGCGCGCTGCTTGCGAGGAAAATCAAAAGAGCGGCGAGGCGACGCATGTTAAAACGGCAGCTTCATGCCCGCGGGCAATTTCAACCCGCCGGTGAGCGAGCCCATCGCATCGTTCAGCGCGGCGTCGGCTTTGTCCTTCGCGTCGCGGTGCGCGGCCATGATGAGGTCTTCGAGCATCTCTTTTTCTTCTTCCTTGAGCAGCGCGGCATCGAGCGCAATTTTGGTCATCGCTCCCTTGCCGGTGAGGGTGATTTTTACCGCACCGCCGCCAGCCTGGCCTTCGAATTCTTTCAATTCCATTTCGGCTTGCATGCTGCCGAGTTTGGCTTGCATTTCTTGCGCTTGTTTCATCATTTTTTGGATGTTCACTGTAATACTCCTCTTTCGTTTTATGACTTTAACTTAGCCACTTCGTCATTGCGAGGCCCTCTTGAGGGGCCGCGGCAATCCATCTTCTTCACCACTTTCATCTTCTCAATCCAAAGGTGGATTGCTTCTGCTCAAGCGCTCGCAATGACGGACCTTATGGCACCGCGCGGCCAAATTCTAGCTCACTGTTTTATTCGGCACAAATTCCACCGGCTTCGCGCCGGGGAAAAGCTCGATCACCGCTTGCACTTTCGGGTGGCTAAAAGCATAGTCACGCGCCTGCTTAGCGGCGGCTGCGCGCTGTTCGCGGATGGTGGCTTCACCCTCCGCGCGTTCATTATAAACGAGGTTCCAACGCGCGCCGGTCCATTCGTTCAAGCGGCGCTGGATGCGCGCGGGCACATCCGCATTCATATGGCCCACCGGCTTCACCTCGATGCGGCCCTGTTCGAACGCAACAAACCGCATATCGCTGATGAGATGGTTCGCCAAAATCGGCTCGCGGTGCTCCTCGAACAGCTT
>JBEHYI010000019.1:0-20670 GCA_048498255.1 Pseudomonadota bacterium
AAGGTGAACGACACCAGCGCATCGAACTGCCCATCGCTGAGCGGCACGCTGATAAGCCGCAGTACCGCGCGCTGCGCCGCCACGACATCCACGCGCAGGAACTCCTCGGCGCGCGCCTCGGTGATGCCGCCCACGAACGATTCTGCCTCGCTGGCTTTCACGACGTGGCCGTAACCGATCGTGGGATAGCCAGCGGGGCAGATGTAAGTGGTGAGGGCCAGCTTTTCGCTCGATTTGATGAGCGCGAGGCCTTTATCGGTGATGTTTCTCATTTTGATACACCGAGCTTCTTCATAGCGCGTTGGCCGAAATAGAAGCTGATGATGCCCGCGAAGATCGCCGCGTCATCCTCGGTCCACAGTGTGTCGTGAATCACCACGAACGGCACGGCGTTGGAGTTGGCGATCGCCGCATAGGCCAGCAGCTTAACTGCGGCGTAGAGGATGAAGAACGAATACGCGATTACTGGCCGCACGGTGCCGTTGAGCGCATCCACCCAATCGATGCCGGTGGTGTAGGTTTTATAGAGCGCATCGCTTTCAGCGATATCGGCCTGCGTGTTGATTTCCTCGAGGCGCTCGGTGTGACCTTGCGCTTGCGCCTGCATCTGCAGTTGCAGCACGGCCAGCTCGTGCTTTTTATCCGAAGCATCCTGAAAGAGTTTTAACAGGCTGGGAAACGTCGACGTGATGAATCCCAGCAGCGATCCGAGCAGCGTAATCATACATGTCTCCCGGTCAGGAGAATCACCAATTCAAAGCTCATGCCGCCGAGCGCCACGATCAGCGTGGAAAGCATCCACCACATCACGCGCTCGATGCGGTCGAGCCGCGATTCGAGAGATTTGTATCGCTCGCCGCACACGGCGACGTGCACCTGCAGGTGCTCTGCTTCAGTTTGGTCGGTCATAGTCACTCCTTGAATTAAGCTGAAAGATTGACGATCCACTTGGTGGCCGTAGCCGCCCAAACGATCACGTTCTTGCCCGCAGGCACGGAAAACGCCGCGTTCGCCGCCAGCGCGTTGATGCTGTGGCCTGAGGCCGGATAGAGCGCCATTGCGTTGGCACCGCTGTTGGCGACGAAGATGAATTCACCTTGCTCCGGCGACGGCAGTACCGCGCCGCTGCTCGCTGCGACGGTGGTGAAGTCGTTTGTTTGGTTGGTGATGGCCGTGGCGGTGCCTTGCGTCGTCCCGGCGGCACTCAGGCCCGAGCCGTTCGTTTTCAGCGCCACGCGGCCGCTCGCCGCCATCATCTTCAGCGCGGTGAAGAACGTCGAGCCGTTGGCGGATACTTTCAGCGAGAAGTTATCGTCGCCCAGGAGGCCGAATTCCGCGCGGCCGGAAAAGCCGGTCTGGAACAGGAAGCTGGCCTTATCGCCGCTGGCGTTCTTGTTGATCTTCACCTGCACATCGTTTCCGATGTTGTTGAAGAGGACCGCCGAGCTATTCACGCTCAGTTTGTTGGTGGTGTCGGCCGTAGCGTTGATGCCTACCATCGGAATGTTTTGGAAACTCACTGCCGCCGTGGTGAGGCCCCACGCGCTGCCGTCGTAGCTATTCAGCGCGTTCGTATCCATCGCCCATACTGTGAGGCCTTCCCACGGCGTGACGAACGACCAGCCGGTGCTGTAAATGGCGATCGCCTTGGCTTGCCCCGCCCACGCGCCGGTGGGGCTGGTGCCGACGACGTAGCAATCGCCTGCGGCCGGACTGCCCGGTGGCGTGTTGACCCCGACGCTGACGACCGCCGCCTGCAGCAGCGCATCGAGCAAATCGAAAGCGGCGTTTACCGTCACTTCCTTTTGCGATTGGGATTGAAGCACATAGGGTAGCTTCACCCGTTGAGTGGTGTTCGGCATAAATCCTCATCTGTCCATGATTGTTGACATATTTAATATGTCCATTAAGATGGACATATGAACATCGACACCGCGATCATCGCTCTTTCTGCGCTCTCACAAGAAACCCGTTTGCGGGTCTTTAAGCTGCTTATCGAATACGGGCGGGGCGGTACGGCTGCGGGGACGTTGAGTGATCAGCTCGACATCCCGCACAACACGCTATCTTTTCATCTTTCGCATTTAAGCCACGCAGGGCTGGTTACGTCCCGCAAGCAGGGTCGTTCTATTATTTACGCGGCAAATTGCGATGCGATGGAAGGCTTACTCGGCTATTTGCGCGAGAACTGCTGCATCCGTGAAGTCGCCTGCGATACGGATTGCAGCCCACGAAAACCAGTTAAAACCAAAAGGAAAAAACAATGAAACTCACCGATGTTAAGCAAGCTCTCAGCGAAATTCCTGCGGTCAATTTCAAGATGCCGGACGGTTCCTATCTGCCTCCGCATTTCCACGTTACGGAAGTCGGCCTTGTGACAAAGCACTTCATTGATTGTGGTGGGGTGGAGCGCAAAGAGATTGTGGTCAATTTTCAACTTTGGGAAGCCGGAGATTACGACCACCGCCTTGCGCCACAAAAGTTTCTTCACATTCTGAATATTTCGAAGAAGGTGTTGGGTCATGCTGAAGACCTGAATATCGAGGTAGAATATCAGCAAGATACGATTGGCAAATTCGGCTTGGATTTCGATGGTAAGGATTTCATCCTTGCATCAAAGCAAACTGCATGCTTGGCGCAGGATGCCTGTGGAATCCCATCCAAGGAGATGGCCGCAAAGTCCGCGTCCAGTTGCGCTCCGAAAAGTGGATGCTGCTGATGAAGAATGTTTTGTTCCTCTGTACGGGCAACTCATGCCGGAGCATTTTGGCAGAGGCCTATCTTAATCACATCGCCGATGGGCGCTTTCGGGCTTACAGTGCTGGAAGCAACCCTACAGGTGAGGTGAATCCTAAAAGCATCGAAACCTTGAAGCGACACGGTGTCTCCACGGATGGTTTGCGAAGCAAGTCGTGGGATGAACTGAAAGATACCCAGTTCGATTTGGTTGTAACCGTATGCGATAATGCCGCAGGTGAAACATGCCCTTACTTTCCCGGTGCCCCCCTTAAATTGCATTGGGGTGTAACGGACCCAGCGCGTTTTGTAGGCACGCCAGAAGAAACCAATGCTGAATTCGATAGAGTGTTTAATTTGCTAAAAGCGCCGATCAATCTATTATCCGCCTTGCCACCTGAAATGAGCAAGCACGAGTTTGCCCAGCAAGCGAGAACGATTCATGTTGATGATGAACTAAAGAGTGGCGTTTCCAGCGTAGCCGCGGCCAACCGAGGTCGATAGCTGATAGACGTTCACCGTGATGCTGCTTTGGGTGGCCCCGAAGTCAGTGATCTGCTGGGCGGCGGTGTAGGTTGCTGCAGGGCTGGTGAGATTCAGCAGCGTGCGCTTCACGGTGGCGCCTTGCATAATGTCCACCTCGTAACGCTCGGATTCCTCGTTGAGCGGCACGTCGACGAGATCTCGCCAATCGCCATTAATGCGCGTGCGGCGCTTCCATGTGATGTTGAGATCGCCGCTCGAGCGGGAGCCATTTACATGCGCCGGTGCGTAGGGTTTCAGCGCCTTTGCGGTGTAGGTGAAATCCTGCGCGGTGGTGCCGCCCAGCGTCGAGCCGATCGTGACCGGCTTGAACTTTTTGGAAATGCCCCAGCCGCTTGCCGCAGCCAGGTCGCGCGCCAGTGCGTTGGTGAGCAGCACGAAACGCTCGCTCGCGGCGTGTGTGCCGATCGCCCACTCGGTGCCGAGTCGGCCGCGCAGCAGCCCCGATAGCTGGTATTTATTCTCGGAGATCAGCGTCGCGGTTTGGAATTGAATGATCTCGTCACCGATCAAGCATGCGTTTGCGCCATTGAGGACGGCGATATCGGTCACACTCTGCGGCTGTCCGAAAGTAAGAAGCACCTCGACCGTGCTGATCATATCCCATGTGTAGATTGTGCCGGCAGGCAGCACGTTGAGCGCAGCACCGATCGTCGCTTGCCCGGTGAGCGTTTGCATCAGTGAGTAGTTCGCGCCGCCATCGTCGGAGCGATACACGGCTGCGGCCGTCCAATCGCCACCCTGTGCCACCACGCCATAACGCATGCAAGCATCGGTCACGGCATCGGTCGGGAATGCAGGCAGGTCCATCAGCTCGAGCCGCGTGACCGATACGATCGTCGGCGGCTGCAGGGTGGAAGGATTACTCCCAGCGGGATTGTAGAAATCGTAAGAGGAAACGTCCTCGGCGATCGCTGTGATTTCCTGCATGCCGTTACGCACCAGCTTAGTGCCGCTCACCCGCATGAGGTAATTCGCGCCGTCCTTGGTGATGGTGATCACATCGGTCGGCTCTATCAGCGCGTATTTCGGCGGCACAGTGAAGCTGTAGCTCACCCGGCCGACCCACGCATTGTAAAGCGTCACGTCCGCCACCACCTTGGCTTCCTGATCGGAAAGCACGATCGGCAGGTTCACCGTGGTGTAATCCACCGCATTAACGGTTTGCCGCTGCGAGGATTGCGTGCCGTTTTGGTAATCCTGCACACGGTTGATGTAGATCACATCAACTTGGCGCGGCAGGTCCAGTTCCTGTGTGCGCGTGATCGACAAGGTTTCGATAGCATCGTCCGGCGCGATCAATTCGCTGTAATCGATGGTGACGTTGGCGATTTTGCCTCGCTTCACGAATTTCAGCAGGCCGTCCGATTCCACGCAGTCGAAGAAATACCCCGCCGCCAGCTGCTCGAGGCAGGTGCGCACGGTCTGTCTGCTGTTGATGATGAAGCCGGTGAGGATATCCGTCAGCCGGGTCACATCGTACATGGTGGAATCGTAGCCAACCTTTTTCAGCAGGTCGGCGACGATCTGGCCGAGGTTCGACAAGCCCAGCTTTCCTTCCACCCAATGGCCGGTCTTCCAGTTATCGCCATCCGACCATACCGACAGCAAATCAGGGAAGAACGGGAACGGCCGCGCATCCCACGTCCAGATGAATTTGCGCGGCAGGAAGTTCGGCTCCAGCACGGTTTGCGCGTTGAGGTAGTCGATCGACGCATCGAGCGCCGTGCGCTGCGCGAGGAAATCCACGCGGCCACGGCTGGCGCGAGGGTAGAAATTCTCGACCGAGTCCGGGTCGATGAACACGTTCGGCTGGTTGGTGCAGCCATCGACGCTTGGGAAACCCAGCTCGGTAAACCACACGGGCTTCATTTTCGCGGTCCATGCCGTGGTGGTCGTGTCGGGATTGGTGTGGGTGCTGTTCCACCAATTCTTCACGTTTTTCCAAGCGTAGGTGGGCGACCCGTAGTTGGTCTTGCCGGTGCGCGCGACGGAATCGGTGTAATAGTAATCCCAGCCTTCGCCGCTATGCCAGCCGTTTTGAATCGCCGCGTAATCGATCTGCGCTTGCGGCACATCGTCGGTGAGCGGGAAATAGCAATCGATGCCCACCACGTCGATGTTCGAATCCGACCACAGCGGATCGAGATTATACCAGCCGCCGGTCGAGTGGTATTCGCTCCAGTCGCCGCCGTAGATCACCTTCACGCCAGAGCCGACCGCCGATTTCACGCTGGCGGCGAGGCCTTTCAGCGCCGTCACGGCCGGAAACACACCCGGTGCGCTCATGTAGGTGGTGAGGCCCACCAGCTCCGAGCCGATCATGAACGCATCGAGGTAGGTTTTCAGATACACGCCACCGATCTGCAGGTTCGCATACCAGTTGATGAAGGCGTTGTAGCCGTTGGTGCGGGTGAAGAAGCCGGAGGCAGCGGCCGAGCTGGTCGGCACGATCCGGCCGCGCCACGGCTTGCTGAGCGGTGTGATCGTGTCCACTTGCAGCATGGGGTAGAGCATCACCTTGTAGCCGCGCGCCTTCAGCTCCTGGCATAAATGCAGGATGCTGATATCGGACGGCGTGCCGCCGAAGGTGGGCGAGCCGTCGCCGAAATGCAGGATTTGGTGGGCGTTGTTGCGGTTGAAACCTGCGACCGACCAATCCACTGGCGTGATGCGCGCGCCTTGGCTGTTGAATTCGGAAGCCGGTTTAATCACGCTCACGGCCGGATCGACCGAGTCGGAAAACCAGTTCAATACTACTGACACCCATTCAACGTTCGGCAGCGTAGCCTTCAGGTTATCAAGCGCCACCAACACATCGGCTTTGCTGTTCAGGTTGTTGAGGTTGAGCTTGGTGGTTTGCCCGCCTTGCACGAAGTTCCCAGCGATATCCTGCTGGCCGAATTGCTTCTCCACCACCGTGGTATCGTAAACGAACTCACCCGCGCCGGGGATGAGCGAGATTTCCTTGATTTTGTCCTCGAGATCGACGGCCTTCTTCAGCGTGCGGCGCACCTCAAACGTGAAGTTGGGGATGCGGTTGCCGAAATCCTCCAGCGGGAAATCCTTAATCACCACATACGCGGTGCCGCGATACGCCGGGGTTTGACCGGCCGGATAGAATGACCCCATGAACGTGTCCGGCAGCTGGTCCTCGGAGCCGAGGTAAAGCGTGTAACTGCCCTGCGTGAGATCGAGCTGTTTGCTATCGGCCCACACGCGCACCACCTCGGTGATCGGTCCGGCGCAAATCGCAACGGCAAGGCTCGCGGTGTAAGTGTAGGTCGTAGTGGTGGTTTGAACGCTGCCGCCGCCACCGCCGCCCTTACCACCGCCGGAGCTTTGCGTGGTGGTGGTGATATGTTCCTGAATCGGCCGCGACCAGATAACGTTTCCGGCGATGCGGTTGCTGCCGTACACGTTCGGGATCGACATGCCGTAAGTCGAGGCTTGAACCATTAAGTCGCTGAGGCGCGCGCCTTCTTGGTGAATTTTCGTAGTCTGGCCGAAAATCTTCCCGTCGATGAAGCCGCCGACCATGCCCGCTGCGCCGCTGGCCAGAGCCGTGGCGAACGCACCCCAGCCCGCCGCGCTTGCGGCGGAGCTGGCTGCAGCGGCGAGAACTATTGCTGCCATCGGTAAACCTTCACCAGTTTGGAATTCCACTCATCATCGAGGCGATGCTCCACCACCCGGCGCGCAGGCGCGTAACAATGGATCATGCCGATGCCGCCCTCCCAATCGGTGAGGATGGCCAAGTGCTGCGGGTTGCCTTCAAAATGAAACACCGCGAGATCTCCGACCTGCTTTTCAGCGATCGGGACTTCGATCAGCAGCGTAGCCAGTTTGCCGAGCAGGTATTCGCCATCGGGAAACTTCGGATAATTTGGCTCGTCAAAGCTGGCGAGCAAGCGGCCGTCCGCATCGCGCAACTGCAATTCATCGACCACGCCGACGACCAGCCCAAGGCAATCGCAGCCCACGCGCTTCACCCGCGCTTGGTGGTGAAACGGCGTGCCGGTCCAGCTGCGCGCTTGGGCGACGATATCGTGAGCGATGGTCATGCGTGTTGCAGATCGTTGGCGGTGGCAGCGGTGGAGAGCATTTTGTCCATGCCGGGGACATACGGCTCGCCCCGGAAATTCACGGCGTTGGAGAATTTCGAGAAGCAGCTATTGAAGGTCTTGTCGCACCCGGCGATTGCCTTGAACGTATCGGTGGCGGCGACGGCGTTGGGCATGGGCAGCGCCAGCGTGAATTGCGTGTTGGCGAATTCCTTAACCTCCATGCGACGGCCCGCATTCGCGCCGGTGAGCCATTGCACTTCACCGCCCGAGAAATATCCGGCCGCTTGCGTGAATGACGTGCCGATGAACACTTGGCGGCTGGTGACGGATGTTACCGCGCCGGTGGCGCTGAAGCTGGCCGTGTTCACGTTGCAGCGTGCGTCGCCGAAAATGGCCCGGCAGGTCGGCGTGTAGATTTCGCCGATATTCTGCTGCAGCTTCTGCGCCAGCCCACGCACCTCGGCGTTAAACTGGCCGTTCTTCAGTGTCACTTCACCCAGCCAGCCGCGCCGGTGGATGATTTTGCCTTGCGTGAGATCGGTGACGTTCACCATGAAGATTTCGACCTCGGCGAAGTCGTAAATCCCGGCCATGATATCGGCCTCGGTGAGCGCAGTGGAATCGAGGATGCCCGCGATGTCCAGGTTGTCGACCGAGTAAGCATCCTTCGTTTCGATGCTGGTGGGTGAGAACCCGGTGGCGGCTTTGTAGAGCTGGCTATCGAAAGTAATGTCGGATGTGTTGTCCGTGAAGCCGAGGATCGTTCCGCTCACCAGCGTGAGCTTCCAGCAAATGGCGAGGTTGGTCACTTCACCGGCGATGTGCGCATTCATGCCTGCGGATGCGGTCCTCATACGCGAATCTCCACCACCGGCACAGAATCCCATGTGAAAAAGTTCGGCCCATCGGCGCGCACGTCAATTTGGTCGGTGTCAAAGCGCACCGGCACGTCGAATTCAAAATCGGCGCTGATCACCTGACCGGCCGTGGGGGCGACGGTGAACGTGACGATGCCGGTAGTGTAATCAATGGTGAAGCCGGACGCCTGCAGGATGCTGTTCTTGTAGATTTTCACCGTGCCGTTCACCGGCTTTTTGATTTCGCGGCTGTATGTGTAAGCGCCGCTGACGTAGAGCTTGGCGAGTTGGAATGCGGTGAGTGTGCCGTTGCCGGTGCCGATCGTTTGCGCCGTGGCGGTGTAATCCGCCCAATCCTTGAAGCGGAACCCATAGCCTTTGCCGAAGCGTGCGCGGAAGAAAGCCTGCAGTGCATCCATGTCGGATTGGCTTTTCAGCCCGGTCGATACATCCCACCGGCCGCGCGATTTCAGCCAGTTGATATTCCGCTGTTCAAACCCGCCAAAGGTGGTGGAAATGCTGGTGTTGAACTGCGACCCGCCGGTCGCGCCATAGGCAATCTTGGGCGGGAATTGGACTTCGTGAAAGCTGGGCATTATCCGTTCCTCGCTTTGTAGCGTTGCAGGCTCCCGGCCAGCTTCGCCATCATCTGACCTTGGCTATCCATGAAGCTCTGCGCGTTCGGCGTACTTACGTTGAAGGTGATGTTCATGCCGCCCATGCTTTTTCCTTTCGGCACCACGGTTTCGCCGCGCTGAAGGATTGCCGGGAATTCGTCGGGCAGCAGGCCGTTGTGGAAGCGCGGGGCGTTGGCGAACAGGTAGGCAGGCATCTGGCGGCGCGGAGCCGAACCGCTGCCCACTTCGCCGCCTTGGTGGTGGAACCATGCGCCGATCGAGCTGAATAGGCTCCCGAAGATGCCGCCGCCGCTCGAGCCACCGCTGGCACTGCCGCTACCGCCGCCCAGCAACCCGCTCAGGCCGTTGGCGATCGGGCCGGTGATGTTCTGGCGAATGAAGGAGCGCAGGATATCCTGCTCGATGGATTTCACGAGGTCGCCCAGCTTTTTCATGGAGAATTCGCCGGTCGAAACCATATCGACCAGCGTGTCCTCGATCTTGCCCGCCGCGTCGCCGAACACCTTCTCGGAGTTTTTCGCGGCGTTGGTGGCTTCGTCGGCGTATCGCTTCAACCCGCGCGCTGCGCCATCGGCCCAATTCTCGCTGTCGATCTGCGCCTTGTCGTAAATCTGCTTTAGTTTGACCTTGTAGATTTGCTCGATGAGATCGATGTATTTTTGATTCGCCGCGCTTGCTCCACCGAGATCTTCGATAAGTTTTGCTTTCCAATCATCGAGCGCAGCTTTCGCAACGTCGAAGGAGGGCTTGGTTTGGAGAACGGCACGGTTGATTTCATCGATGGCCTGCCTGCGTTTTTTGGATGAATCGCTCTCGCCATCTTTCTTGTTGGCATCGCGGAGCTTTGCGTTGGTGGAAGCATTGAGGACCGAGAGTGCTTTCTTCGCATCCTCGGTGGTGGCATCCCCGCCGTTGAGGCCGACGATTTGCTTGCGGCGCTCTTCGGCTTCTTTGAGGATTTTCTGCTGAGCCGTGAGGGTAAGGTCCTCGCTCTCCTTCAGGTATTTTTTCTGCAGCTCGAGCAGCGCGGCGTGCTTGCGATCGGCCGCTGCTTTTTCCGATGCCTCCGTGGCGGCGTTCTGCTCGTCGGTGGCTTTCTGGATTTCGGCTTCGATTTCTGCATTAACTTTCGCCAGCTCGGCCTTTTTGGCATCGAGGTTCGGCGAGGAGCCGAGGATCATCTTGTCGAATTCTTGATCCCACCGGCCGGTCATTTCGGCGATGTCTTTTTGCAGCTGGTTGCGGCGCTCGACCAGCGAAGGGTCGATGGCGACGCGCAAACCGTTAACCACCCGCGTCAAGCCAAGCAGGCTGGCCTGCGCCAGATCGGACTCGCCGACCGTGCGGCCGATCGATTCCAGCAGGCTTTCCCATGCGTCGTGCAGCTCATTGCTGCTGCCGGTCAGGCCTTTGGTTTGCGCTTCCGCCAGCCCGCGCGTTTTGGATTCGAGGTGATCCATGATCACGGCTTGCGCCGAGGCCACGTCGCCCATCTTCACGAAATTTGCGATCGTTTCCTTTTGCGCAGGCGACAGATCGCTGAATTTCTTCTCCAGCCGCCCGAGGCCTTCCTCCGGCGCTTCCAGCGCGCGGCCGAGCATATCGGCGGCGCTCGGTACATCGGTGCCGAGGCGCACTGCCAGGTCGGTGGAAAGTTTGAGCGCGCGGGTGAATGTATCGCCCGCCACGTTTTGAAACGACGTGAGCGCGGCCGCAGCCTGCAGGATGTCGGTCTTTTTGAAGAGCGTGTTCTTCTCGACCGCTTCACCCAGCTCGGTGATGGTGCGCGTGGTAACGCCCGATGCCGAATCCGTCGCCGCCAGCGCCGCGTTGAGCTGGTTGATGGCTTGCTCGGTTTGCTTGAACTGCTTTAAGCCCTCCGTCACCGCAATACCGACCGCACCGATTGCAGCCGCTGCGGCAAGGCCATATGGCCCGAGGCGCATCAAACTGGTGCCAAGGGTGCCGGAGCCTTCGGCAAGGCCCTCCATGCCGAATTTAAGCTGCTCACCGGCGACGTTCACCAGCGCCAGCGATTTGGTCGCTGGTTCGGTTGCCGCCTTAACCTTTTTGAAAACCTTGTCCGCGTTGTCGCCAAAGACGACGAGTTTCCGGCTACCTTCCTCGGCGCCTTCAACTCCGACCCTAATCGAAACGCTCTGAGTTGCTGCTGCCATGTTTTGCTACCGCTTCGCGTAAGCCGGATTCGGCGTGTTCAAGCAGCGTCAGCACCGCCCGGTTGTCATAGCCGAGCGCGTCCGTGACGCCGAGGATGGTTGGAATATCGAACCCTGCGAGTTTGCCGCCGGGATGGTAACGCAGATGTGCAAAGCACCGCTGGATCACATCCCAAACTTCGTGGCCCTCAATCGTGATGGGTTCATTTTCTAAGTATGGGCAGCGTTTTCCGGTTGAGGGGTCGGGTTGCTGCTTGCTACAGGGGAGTTGCTGGTCGTGGCATCCTCGACAGTAAGCTGGCCCGCCGCTGAAATGCCACTCGCAGCGGGCCTTGAGGCGTTTCCCTCGACGGCCAATTCCTCGAGTGAGCCGTAATACCGTTTAAGGAAAGGCTCCGCGATGAAATGGATCGCCATCAATCCCCGGATCGTTTCAGGCGACACGACTGCCGGTTCACTGCCGTCCGGTGTTTGCACACCTTTCCAGTCGATAATGCCTGCCAGCCCGAGCTGCTCAGCAAGAGCCGCTTGGAGGTACGCATCCCGAATGAGTTCATCATCCAAGTTGGGAACGCTCAAATCGCCTTCTGCTTGGCGCTTGCGCATATCCAAAATGGATTCAACCGCTTGCGTATGAGCATAATTCATCACAGCGGTGCTTAAAGGACGGACCAGCACGGACACGCCGTCGTCGATTGCGAGCCAGTATGGCTCTTTCGCTAGGTTCAATCGCAACATGGTGACTCCTACGGGTAGCTGGTGACGTCGTTTTTGAGAACGAAGGTGGCCGACTTCGACATCGCGTCGTCGTACACGCCCTGCCAGTTGAAGCTGGCCTGTACGCCGCCCGGACCGCTGATTGGAATGCGCGGCCGTGGCAGGTACACTTCGTGGAAGGTGCAGGTGAGCGAGAAATTGTTCGCATCCAAACCGGGGAGCGCATACGCCAGCGCGATCTCGATCGCGTTGTTGTTGAGCGCATCGTCCAGCAGCGTCGTGTCCGCGAAGCGCACATCGATGTTGCCGGTGATGCCCACCGTGGTCGGGTCCACGCCGTCGATCAGGCCGTCATTGCGGATGGTCGGCACGCCCTGCAGGTTGTTGGTGTAGGTAAATTGCGCACCGGTCACGTTGGCGAGCGCCACGTTGTTGCGTTTGATCGACCCGTTGAATTGGCTGAAAGGCTTGTAAACGCGCTGCGTCGGCGTGCCGCCCTGCGAGCTGGTAAAGCGGGTTTCACCCTGCGCCAGTACGTTCACCGTGCAATTCGCGCCGCCCGAGCGTTGGAAATCCAGCGCCATCGAGTTGACCATGCAGCCACTATGCACGAAATACGCAGGCACGTTCACATGCCCGATCTCGGCCGAGAAGGACGGCAGCGAGTTCGAACCGCTAATGAAGGTGTGCGTGTAGCCACCGCCAGAAAGCGTTGCGCCGCTAGGCACCGCGTTGGCGTTGCCCGATGCCAGGGTGAAGGCGTTACCCGTTCCACCGTTCACATCGAACACGCAGTTAAGCTGCGTCGCAGCGCCGGAATACGTCACCGGCGTGATCAGCGGATTCACCGAGGCGTTGAGATCGGTCGCAAGCTGGGTAAGCGTTGCCGCCAAGCTGCCGCCGATGTTGGTTTGCGCCGTCGTCGCGCCGCTGGCCACGAAGGTCCACACCACGCCGTTGATGGTGATGGTATGGCCCGCGCTTGGGTTGGCGGTGAAGACGATGTTGCCGGTCGCGGCCACGCCTGCCGAGGTGGGGTTTCCCATCAGGAATTGCAGCCACCGGCCGAAATCGCGGGCATCCACCGGCACCACGAAGTTCCCGGCATCGTTGATCACGTCGCGGAACGGCGCGCGCGGCTCACGGCCTTGCCCGAGCAATTCGGACGCGATGAGGTTTTGTTCGGCGCTCAAATCCGAGGAATTGAACGAGAACTTTTCCCAGTTGCCGGTCGGCTTGGTGCCATACACGGATTCTTTGAGAGCGAGCAGCTGAGCTGCCGATCCATAGGAACGGGCCATATTAATCTCCTTTTAATATTTGTTAATTGAGGGGGTTTGTTGTCGAGTAGCGGATCATCACGCGCACGCTGGCGGAACGGACCGTGGCTGCGCCTTCGATCGGGTCCTCGATAATGTCCGGCGCGGATGCTTCGACCCATTCGGCCAATCCGCCGAGCGTGCGATCTGCGTTAAGCACCGTGCCGATGTTAACCAACAGCGTGTCCATTTTGCTGTCGCGCGATGCAGGCACCGCATCCTGCACAAGCGCCTCGAGCGTGACGTAATGTTCGTAAATGTAGGTGAGCGGAGAGAGCAGCACCTCCGGCTCCGGCGAATCGCCATCGCGCATCATCACCAGCCCGCCATTCGGCACGGCCTGCGGTTTATCCATGTTCCGGTAAACCTTGAGCGTGGCGCTCTCGATGATCTTGAGCTGGGTCAGCAATTTGCCCAGCACTTGCTCGCGTTTACTTGCCATCTTTTTGCTCCGGCCATGCGTCGAGAATTGCTTGCGGCAGATCTGGCGTGTGTTTGTCGGCGACCGCTGCCAGGTCGAGCCGCTTGCGCAGGCGCACCTGCGGCACAAGGAAAAACATCACCACCGTGGTGAGGCCTCGGCCGGAGCGGCGCGCGCTGTCCGGCGCTTTGCGAAACTTGCCGGTCGATCCTGCCTTAAGATTTTCCACCACCAGCAGCGATACGCCGCGCGGGCGGTACACGAACACCAGCTTGCCTAGCGAATGCTCGGGAAAGTTGGAGGGACTGATTCGCTTTCCCCCGACGCCCTTTTTAGGAGCGGCGGGGGTCGGCACTGCCAGAAAGCTGCCGTGCTTCGTGCGAATGGGTTCACCACTCGTGAAGGCACGGATGACTTTCGGCATATCGGGGTAGATCAAACCTGCCGCTTTTATGGACTTTCGTCCCTTGGGGTAGAAAGCCACCTTCCATGTGCGGCTCATCGGAACCCCAAGACCTGCCGATACGACTTGGGTCCGCAGATCATCCCGAATTTCATTTGATACTTTGCGCACGCCCTCGGTGACGGCGGTTTCCGCCGACGCGACTTGCTCGCGCATGAATTTTGGCAAGTCGCCGGTGATTGCTGCGCTAAGCCGCATAGCAATCCATCTCCCACACGAGCCGGTCGCTATTGCGGCGTGGCTCGCCTTGCACTTTGTAAACGACACTGTTGATCGTGAAAGTGTCGCCCTGAGCGACCGTCGGGCAATCGGTCACGCGCACCGCCAGAAGCGATGTGGCGGTTTCAAAGACCGATTGCCCGATGGTGCCGTAGGTGTCGGGCGCGGTTTGGATTACGCGCACCGACTTTGATCCGCCAGCTGACGGAGTAAACACCGCATCCACCGCGATATTGGGATCGGTGAACAGGCTGTTCATGGCGATTTCGAAGGCCGTCATGGTTTACTCCGTCAATGCTGGGTTAGCTGATGTACGCAGCGTTGAGGCGCACGTTGCCGACCGTGTCGCCGGACGCAGCCGCCAACTGAGCCACGCCGATCAGCTTGTTGGTGCTGGCGGTGGTGGTGCAGTTTTTCGCGGTGTTGTCCCAATAGATGATGGCACCCACGGTCCACGCTGCGCCGGTGGCTTTGGCGAGCGTGAACACGCCCTCCAGCACCGTTTCGACATCGGCGTTGAGCGCGGCATCGGCCGAGGCCACGCCGAAGATAGAACCGACCTGCAGGCCTTGGCCCGAGGTAACGGCATAGGGTGCCGGAAGGGTGATGGTGCGCCCTTCCATGACAAAGTTCTTCATAGAGTTCTCCTTGATTGAAGATGAAAAAAAAGCGGCACATGGCCGCTTGGTGGGGGTGGTTAGTAAGGCAAGATTATGCGCCTGCGTTTTTGTATAAACCTTTCCAATCGATGGCTTTGGCGGCAAAATCGAGGCGAGCCTTAAGCTCAATACCGTCAACGTCGAAGCCAACACGGCTTTCGAGATACACACCTTCATTCCCTTCGAGATATGCATATTCGATTGTGTCGATCTGACTTGGGTCACCGGCCAAATACCATGAAAGTGCTGAGGATGCGTCAAGACGAGGTTCAGCAATCACTTGGAGCGATCCTACAAATGGATTCACATCTGCGTTCTTGGTGAATACCACGTTTGTTTGTGCCACAAATTGCTGTGCCAAAGTTTCTTGCGCCGTAGGTACAATCAGGTAACGGGGGACGACGTTAATGAATCGACCATTGATCCCTTTTTGTTGCCGCAAGAGTGCGCGGCCAACGCCGAGTGATGCAACAGAAATCGCTGTACCAGTACCCGTCAGGTTCGTATGTTGCGTGCTGAAAAGCGCATTGCCGTCGCCCATGGTGGCATTGGCAGTAATAACGCTCCATACAGTATCGCTTTCTAAATCCGCTGCGGCACGACCGAACATAGCAGGAAGCCGTGTAAAAGCGTCAAGATCGTCGTTGATTACGGCTTGGCGGTTGATTGCCACTACTTTGCCATAGGTAGCAAGCGCATATTGTTCGCGACCGTCACTGACTGTGCCACGCTTAAACTCGCCGGATTCATTAACCTTATCAAGCGACGGCGCATCACCCAGCTGTACGCGGGCAATCATTTTGAAGTCCGGGGCAATCGTTTGACGGGTGAATGGTTTAAAAGTTTGTGGTGCGGCTTCATAAGCGTCACGTAACGTTTTGTTTGCTACATTGGCGAGAATGAAAGGGAAGTCGCTAGTGCTATGCATGCCGCCACGAGCTTCAAGGCCGAGCATTTCACCAGCCAACTGCACTCGGGAAAGGCCTCGTGTACGTACGCCGCGCCGTTCAAGCATGTCACGACCGATCTCGATTAGGCTCATGCCACGGAATTCGCGTGCGCCACTTTCGAGTTTATACTTATCGGGATTGTAACGGTTAAGAAGTGCATTCTCAACGACGCCACGATATGAATCTATCTCGTCGCGAACAATAGTAACCTGCGTGCGGATTTCACCGCCTTCACCACCTAGGCGAGCCAGCTCGTCAATGGCCATTTTGCGGGCCTTGTCGATACCGACACCTTCGTTGATGCACCGCTCGGCAAAAGTCTCTGGTAGTTTGGCAGCTTTAAAAATCTTTTGGATTTCTGCTGCACGCGTGCGTTCGGCCTTTATACCATCCGCACGCGCCGCTTCTGTTTCAGGAGCAGTAGGTGCAGCCGGTATTGCCGGAGGCGGGTTATCGTTTGCGGGGTTTTCCGGCGTGGGTGTTTGCGGCGTTACTGGGGTTTGGGGATTTGCGGTCTCAGACATAGTACGAGTCTCCTTTGGGTTGGGTTGAATAAAGTCGCAGGGGTAGTTTTGAGGGGCGGAGCGGATGCCAGCGCCGGAATCCGCTCCTATGGGGACCAAGGAAATTTCGTATGGTTCCCAATCTGTGGCGCGGTAGAGGGGAACGAGGCCCTCCCGCTGAATCACTTCGTAAATGTAAACGCGGTAGCCGATGCTCACGTTGCGGATGATGCCATTCTGTACCTTGCGCAAAACGCTTTGATTTTCTGGGCCATCATCCAGCTTAAGGTCGGCGTACCCGAGGCTGTTAGAGATGCTAACCGAGTTTTCGAGCACGACACCTTTCACATCATCGATGGTATAGGCGTTGTGTGTATCCAAAACGGGTGCCGTGCCAGAATTCAGCCGGTCAAGACGAACGCTGCCGGGGGTAACAACCAATTCCTCATCATAATACTGGCCGTTTTCCCAATCGTAGCGGCGCACCGATGCCCCCGTCGTCCAAGTCACACGGAATATATCCTCGCCAGCACCTTGCTCGGCAGGAGTGACAAGTTCGAGGGTGGCGGCACGTAACTGAAGTGGCAGATTGGCTTGTGGTTTAATTGTTTTGATCGGCATTGTTGGCTCCATCGGTTGGGGTGGTTTGTGCTACGCCGCTTTTTGCCGTGTAGCGCGGGTCGCTATCGAGAATGATGTTGTTGGCATCAAGCAGCTTATTGGTGGCTGCGATGTCCTCGATCTGATGGTCGGGGTCGAACCCACGGTTGGCGATAGCCTCGCGGAGCGTAAGCGTGCCGTTTCGCATCATGAGCGTGTCGGCTTGTGCATCTTTCAGAGGGTCTACCATCTCGAATTTCGGAGCCGTCCAGTTTACGCCGTAGTCAATTTTACTGATTTTCCCCGCGATGTAGGCGCGGTCGATGAAGCGCTTCCAAACCGGCAGGCAGAACATGGGGATGAAGATTTGCCAGCGAAGCGTGTCGATGGTGCGGCGGAATTCGACCAGACCGGCACGCAGCGAGCTGTAGTTCACTTGGCTGAGGTCACCGGTCAGCTGCTCGTAAGTGACGCCTAAACCAGTGGCGACAGCATGCAGTTGCGTGCGCATATAGGATGTGTAATTGGCGTCGCTGCTCGGGTTGCCGAATTTGACGTCTTCACCGGGCTTCAAATACTCGATCATGCCGGGGCGGAAGGCCTCGACGCGCTTTGGCCCATTGGTGCCACCGCTGCTGCTGTTGGCGATGGTGCCGACGACAGGGCCGTCTGCGCCACTATTTTGAATGACGAATGCGGCAAAGCAGGATTCGATTTTCTTGCGCCACAATTCCGCATCGTCGTAATCGTCGAGGTCACGCATTTTCATCATGACGGATGCGAATGCAGTCACCCCACGAATTTGACCGGGTCGATCCTTTTCAAACACATGGAGGATTTGATCGGCTGGAATGCGGATGCTTTTGAGACTTCCAGTATTAATGAGTGTGTCGCCGGGGTGGTTTGGCCACATCCAGTAGGCTTTGCGCCGCCCTAGCTTGTCGAATTCGATTCCTTGACGAATGTATCCGCTGGTTATTTCCTGATTGCGGTTCGTGTCGAGATAATCCGACTCAAGCACCTGCAATTGGAAAGGAATACCAAGTCCATCGGAAGCAAAGCGGTCACGGCAACGAATAAAGCATTCGCCGCTTTCAAATAGGCTGCGCACCACCAGAGCCTCAAGCCCGTAAAAATCATAATCGCCTTCGGCATCAGCACTCTCAGAAAACTCTTCCCATGCTGACATAATCTGCTTGTTGAGCCGATCAGAGCCAGTCCGAGCTTGTGGCACGATACCGGTGCCGACAAAATTGTCGGAGAACACCCGTTTGGCTTTCTTACCATAGGGATTATTGCGCGCCAAATCCCGCGCGCGGTCACGCAATCGCGCTCCTGCGTTAGCAATTTCAGTATTTGCTGAGGTACTACTAGCGATCCAGCCGTCAGTGCGTCGTCCGATCTTTGCTCCATCGTAAGCGCGACTAGCCACGAGAAGCGCCGCGCGCGCTTGCTTGCGGCGGAAAGCCGCCATAGGCGAAAACACGCCAATTACGTCATCGATCCACATAGCTTAATCCCGGTAAAAGCTGGCACTGGAGTTACGCTCGGTCGGCGCAGCGGCCGTGAGCTGGTCCCGCATCAAATCGCGGGCGCGAATCATGTCGGCGGTGGATTGGTAGCGCACCGATTTGTCGCCGGTGCGTACCTCGAGCGTGCCGGTAGCGATTGCCGCCTCCAACGCATCCAGTTGAGCTTGCGAAAACGCCATGCTAAACCCTTTGCTAATGTTAAATGCGCTTAGAAAATTGTTTCAGCAGACCGTCGATCCGCAGGTTGAGCGTGCGGAGCAGCCGTCCACGCCGGAAGAGATCGAGTTTTCAGTGCCGCCCATTAAAGGCGATGCCGCTGGATCAATCACCGAATCGCAACTGGATTACCTGCGACTGCTAAAAATTCCCGCGCCTGACAGCCTCGGAGTAGAACAAGCGTCGCTTCTAATTTCCTGTGTCCAGTACGTTCGAATGCTGTTTGAAGAGTTCGCGGAGCGGGACTTAAAACAATGCCCGCCCGCGCTTTATCTTCGCATGCTACCTTGGATGCTAAGCACTCCTGAGATCGTCGATTATATCCGCAAGTGGAATAAGCGTCAGCGCAACATGGACTCGCCATTTCAAGAGCCGTTTAAGGGCAAGAAAAATGACCCTATGCATCTAGAAATTCTTCGGCATTTTGTAGAAGCAGGACGCGCTTAGCGTAACCAGTTATCGAGTTTCGGAATCCAGTTCTGCTCCTGCGCCGGTTCGACGGCGGCGGGCGGTGCCGGTTGGTTCGGCTCCTCCCGAGGAGCAAAAAACATCGAGTGCTGCAGCTGCTCGAAGTCCGGGCTGAGCAGCTTGAGGCCAGCCAGCGCGTAGACGTTGCAGTCGAGAACTTCGTTGCGGCTGCGGATTTTCACCCATTCACGACGGGCCGCGCCCTTCGAGAATCGCGTGACCTGCTTCTCGCCGGTGAGCTGCAGGAAATACTCACGGTCCCGATCGAGCGGGAAGTGGTAGTAACCCGGTCCCGGCTCGGTGATGCGCAGGCGGCTATAGATAACCTCCTTGGCCGTATCGACACCGAGCGGATAGAAGCGCAGCTTGTGCCGGTTGTTCCGGCTCGGCCGACCGATCAGCGGTTTGTTCGGCGTGCTCGACCCTTTGATGGCAAATACGCCGCGCACCGCGCGCGTTTTGCAAAACTCGTACACGGCCTGCGTATGGTGACCGCCCGAATCGATGCAGGTGCATGCGATGTTGAGGTAAAGCCCGGTTTTGCTTTTGATCGGCCGCTGCAGGAACGTATCCAGCTCTTTCCAAACTGCATCCTGCGCGGGATCGCCGAAGAATTGCTTGTAATCGAGCGACCAGCTTTCCTCGCCGACACCCCAGCCTTTCACCTCAATCTCGATGCGATCGCCTTGCACGTCGACACCGGCCGTGACCACGACCACTTCCTCCGGCGCTTCCGTTCCCCAGCTTTCCTTGCGCTGGAGCAGGATATCCGCGTCGACGGTTTCGCCAGCTTCTTCCCACGTTTCACCGAGCGAGGTGTTCACCCACGTTTTCAGCGTTTCCGGCAGCTTTTTCGCTTTCAGAAACTCGGCCACCATCTGCGCGAAGGTGACCCACGGCGAGTAAAGCTCATTGATGTGGAATCCGGCCGTGCCATTGAACGGTGCATCGGCAATCCAGATTCCGCCGGCAAGCATCTCCAGCTTGTCCGAATCGGTGATGATGCAGCCGTTCGTTTCGCACACATACGCCGCTGTCGCGGGCAGGTGTTTTTCGTCGCCTTCCTTTTCAGGATCGGTTTGCCAGCGCACCTGCTGCCATTTCAACACCTGCCGTTCGCCGCAATGGCGGCAAGCGACATGGTAGCGGCGCTGGTCGCTCTGTTCGAACGCCGACTCAATGCGGCTTGCGCCTTTGATCGTCGGCGTGGAGGTAAGCAGCAGCTTACGGTTCCAAAACGTCGTCGAGCGTTTGCGCGCGAGGCTGACGGGATCACCCTCGGCACCGGCGCTCACCGGGTAGCGGTCGACCTCGTCGCAAAGCACCAGCCGGATCGGGCGGCTTGCGAGCGACGCGGGCGAATTCGCACCGGCCATCGTAATATGCCCGCCGGGGAACCGCTTATGCAGCAGCGTGTTTCCCGAATCGCGGGCGCGTGGGTCGCGTACCAAACCGCGCAGCACCGTGGTGTCGCGCAGCATAGGGGCGAAGCGGTCTTTACTCCAGGCCTCGGCCATTTCCAGCGTCGGCTGCAGCAGCAGGATCGGCGCAGGGTCGAGGTGGATGTGGTAACCCGCCACGTTGT
>JBEHYI010000020.1:0-19127 GCA_048498255.1 Pseudomonadota bacterium
TCGCGTTTGTATGAGGCGGAGTATCAGAAGCGCGAACAAGAACGTGCGGCATCGCGCAAAGGCCAGGTGGGCTCGGGCGACCGCTCGGAGCGGATTCGCACCTATAACTACCCGCAAGGGCGCGTGACGGATCACCGCATCAACCTCACGACCTATAACCTCGAGCAGGTGATGAACGGTGCGGGGCTGACGGAATTTTGCGATGCGCTGATCAAGGAAGATCAGGCGGCGAAACTGGCGGAGATCAAAGAGTAGGGGCTAGGATTTAGGGTCATAGGGTTTAGTGAAGAAATGGAAATGATCGCACATCAATTACAGCACGCACGCACGGCGCTTACGCCGGTCGCGGGTGCGAATGCGGCGCTGGAGGCGCGGCTGCTCGCGGCGCATGCCTGGGGCATGTCGGCTGAGGCGTTGATTTTGTGCGGGAACGAAGCGCGGGATGCTGCAGCATTTGCTGCGCTGGTGGAGCGTCGGTTGATGGCGGAGCCGGTGGCGCAAATTGTGGGTTCCAAAGCGTTTTGGAAGGATGAATTTAAGGTGACTTCCGCCGTGCTGACGCCGCGGGCGGATAGCGAAACAATGATTGAAACCTTGCTGCGGTTGCGCCCCGATACTGCGGCGAATTACCGGCTGCTGGATTTGGGCACGGGCTCGGGCTGCCTCATGCTTTCGGCATTGCGGGAATATGTGCAGGCGACGGGTGTGGCGGTGGATCAATCCGCTGCGGCGCTGGCGGTTGCGGGTGCAAATGCGGTGGCGCTGGGGTTTGCTTCCCGCGTGGAAATGCTGCAGGGGGATTGGTGCAGCAATGTGACCGGAAATTTCGATATTATTCTCTCGAACCCGCCTTATATCCCGACGGGTGAAATTGCTGCACTCGATGCTGATGTGCGGGTGCATGAGCCGATGGCGGCGCTGGATGGTGGGGTGGATGGGCTCGATTGCTATCGTCTGATTGTGCAGCAAGTAGCGACGCATGCGAAACCGGGCAGCTTGTTGCTGTTTGAGGTGGGCATGGACCAACACGCGGATGTTGCAGCAATTGCTGCAGCACAAAACTGGAAATTACTCGACTATGCGAAGGACCTTGCAGGCATTGCCCGCGTGGTCGCGCTTGAATTTAACCCTAATGACTAACCCATGCGAAAGCTGAGGACGAAATGAACATGATGCGCAAAAATAATAACCGTGGTGGCGGCAACAAACATCGCGGTGGCCAGCGGCGCTACGGCAACAATAATGGCGGCGGCAATCGCGGCGGCCAGAATGACGGGCAGAATTTGCAGCGCCAGAAGCACCACGCGACGCAGCAGCTCGGCAAATATAACGATCTGGCGCGCAACGCGCAGATCAACGGCGACCGCGTGGATGTGGAATATTACCTGCAGCATGTGGACCATTACACCCGCGTGCTGGCGGAAGTGGCGGCGATCGAGGCGGAGCGTTTTGCGCATATCCGCGAGTCGCAAGCGCATAACAGCCAGCAGGATGGCGGCGCGCCGGTAGAAGGTGGCAACGAAGGTGGTGACAATGCTGCAGCGGAAGAAGCAAGTGGCGACCAGGGCGGCAGCAGCGAAGGCGGGCAACCACAGCATCGCCGCGAGCGTCATCCGCGCCGTGAGCGGCAGCATTACTCGGCGCCGCAACCTGGCTATGAAGCAGCATCCGATAATGGTGCGAAAGAAGCCAACAGCAACACGACGGAAATTCCGCTGCCAGGCTCGATCCTGCCGCCGATTTAACTTAAAGGCTGCCGCTTAGTTCGCGTTATCATCCACCATGGTGAGGGCGAGCTCGCCCAGCTGCAACTTCGCGCTGGCGCGGATGGGCAGAAATGCCGCATCGTCGCTGAAATAGAGGTGAATCTCGGGGTCGCCCTTTGCGTATTTTTTGAGTTCCTTGGGCGTGTAACCGTTGATTGGTTCGCGCGTCACCACCACATTCACCGCGTTTTTGTAGCTATCCATCACCGCCACTTTGGCGTTTGGGGCGCGGGTCATTTTCATTTGCGCAAGGCGTGAGCCGTCATAGGTACGGTTGCTGACGATGCTGTTGGCATCGGCGATTGCTGCATAAAGTTTTTTGCGCAGCATAAAGGAGGCGGTGATGGGGTCGCGCGCGGTGTTGATCTCAACGAATGGCACGGGCGGGCGCCAATTCGGGTCGTCGTCCGGCTCACGCACGCGTTTCACGATGTCGCCTTTGGCGTCGTAGGTCAGGTCGATGGTATCGTCCTTATGTTTGCCCTGTGGGGCGGAATGGTAGCGCACGGGGATATAGGTGCCGTCGGCGGTTTTGGTGCCGTTCGCCTCAACCACATTCGCTTCGTTGCTGACGATAGAGCCCGCACCATGGGTTTTGGTGTCGACCACCAAGGAATAGCTCGTCGCATCCTCCCGCGCGGTGATATTGATGCGCCCAATGGTGATGCCGCCCCAAGAAATGAGGTAGCGCGCTTTGAGGTTGAGTGGCGATAATGGCTCATTGGCTTGGGCCTGGCCGGAAATGAGGGTGGCCAAAAAAACTGCGGTGAATATCTTGTAAGCTTTGCGCGTGAGGTCCATATTTAACCCATAGTCATTTATCTTAAAAATTCCCCATGCCTATAAAAGGCAATTTTCTGCGCTTCCGCTACGCATGCACCCAAAAGTGCACTTGCGTTGCGGTTCTCAAAAATTACCATTTCTAGTCGATGGGGAATTCTTAATCTAAACGACTATGGTAGCAAATAAAACGGTTCGAGGAAACATGGACTTAGAGCAATTTACCGAAAAATCGCGAAAAGTGCTGCAGGAAGCGCAGGGTCTCGCGCTGCGCAGCAACCATCAACGGTTTACGCCCGAGCATGTGCTGGCGACATTGCTTGAGGAACAAAGCATTGTGTCGCTGCTGGAGGCGGTGGGGGCAGATATCACGCAGCTCGAGGCACGTACGAAGGGCGAGCTTTTGAAACTGCCGCGGGTCGAGGGCTCGGGCGCGCAGATGTATCTTGGGGCCGAAATGGCGCGGGTGGTGGAAAGCGCGAAGGAACTGGCAAAAAAAGCGGGCGATCAGTTCGTGACCGTTGAGCGGTTGTTGCAGGCGATTAGCCTCGAGAAAACCCCGGCGGCGCAGATTTTGAAGGATGCGGGAATAAGCCCGCAGGGGCTGAATGCGGCGATCAACGACGCGCGCAAGGGGCGCACGGCAAGCAGCGCGACGGCGGAGGACCAGTTCGAGGCGTTGAAGAAATACAGTAAGGACCTCACCGAATTGGCGGCGAGCGGGAAGCTCGATCCCGTCATTGGGCGGGATGAGGAAATCCGTCGCACGATTCAGGTGCTGGCGCGCCGCACGAAGAATAACCCGGTGCTGATCGGCGAGCCGGGCGTGGGCAAAACCGCGATTGTGGAAGGGCTCGCGCTGCGCATTATCAAGGGCGATGTGCCCGAAGCCTTGAAAGGCAAACGCTTGCTGGCGCTGGATTTGGGCGCGCTGGTCGCCGGTGCAAAATTCCGCGGGGAATTCGAGGAGCGGCTGAAAGCGGTGCTCAATGAAATCGACGCGGCGGCGGGGGAAGTGATCCTGTTCGTAGACGAGCTGCACACGATTGTGGGCGCGGGCGCGGCGGAAGGGTCGATGGATGCGTCGAACCTGTTGAAACCGGCATTGGCACGGGGCGCGCTGCATTGTGTGGGCGCGACGACGCTGAACGAATACCGCAAATATATTGAGAAGGATGCGGCGCTGGCGCGGCGCTTCCAGGCGGTGTTCGTGAGCGAGCCGACGGTGGAGGATACGATTTCGATCCTGCGTGGACTCAAGGAGAAATACGAGCTTCACCATGGCATCACGCTTTCCGATGCTGCACTCGTTGCGGCGGCGACGCTGAGCAACCGCTACATCACCGACCGGTTTTTGCCGGATAAGGCGATTGATTTGATCGATGAGGCGGGCAGCCGTTTGCGCATGCAGGTGGATAGTAAACCTGAGGCGCTGGATGAGATTGATCGCAAAATTATGCAGCGACGGATTGAGCGCGAGGCGCTGAAGAAGGAATCCGACAAAGCGAGCCGCGACCGGTTGAGCAAACTCGAGGATGAATTGAGTGAACTCGAAGCGGAATCGGCGAAACTCTCGGCCGGTTGGCAGGGCGAAAAAGCGCGCCTCAACGAAGCACGGGAGCTGAAGGAAAAGCTCGAGGCGGCGAAGCTGGAGCTTGAGGCAGCGGAGCGCCGCAGCGACCTCGCGCGTGCGGGTGAGCTGACTTACGGTGTGATCCCGGCCTTAGAGAAAAAACTCGCGGAATCCGAACAGCAAAACAAAACTGGCGCGCATGCGGGCGAGGTGGTGCGCGAGAGCGATATTGCCGCGGTGGTGAGCCGTTGGACGGGCGTGCCGGTCGACAAAATGCTCGAAGGCGAGCGCGAGAAATTGCTCGCGATGGAGCAAGCGATTGGCCAGCGCGTGGTGGGGCAGGAGGAGGCGGTGAAGGCCGTTTCCGCTGCCGTGCGCCGCGCGCGTGCGGGGCTCAAGGACCCGAACCGGCCGATTGGTTCCTTCCTGTTTTTGGGGCCGACTGGGGTGGGTAAAACCGAGCTGACGAAAGCACTCGCCGGGTTTATTTTCAATGACGATACGGCGATGATTCGCATGGATATGAGCGAGTATATGGAGAAGCATTCCGTGGCGCGGCTCATCGGTGCACCGCCAGGCTATGTGGGTTATGATCAGGGCGGGGCGCTGACCGAAGCGGTGCGCCGCCGGCCTTATCAGGTGATTTTGTTCGACGAGGTGGAGAAGGCGCACCCGGATGTGTTCAACATTTTGCTGCAGGTGCTAGATGATGGGCGCCTGACGGATGGGCAGGGCCGCACGGTCGATTTCCGCAACACGATTATTGTGCTGACGAGTAATCTCGGGGCGCAGCATTTGATTGAGCTGAAGGATAACGAGCCGGTCGAAAAAGCACGGATGGCGGTGATGGATGCGGTGAAGGCGGCGTTCAGGCCGGAGTTCCTGAACCGGTTGGATGAGATCATTCTCTTCCACCGTTTGGCGAAAAACCAGATGGGTGCGATTGTCGATATTCAGATCAAGGGCCTCGAGAAATTGCTGAAAGATCGTGAAGTGACCCTATCGCTCGACGATGCGGCGCGCACCTGGCTTGGCCATCAGGGCTATGACCCGATTTACGGTGCGCGGCCGCTGAAGCGCGTGATCCAGAAACAGGTGCAGGATCGCTTGGCGAATATGATTCTCGACGGGTCGATCCATGATGGCTCGCATGTGCGCATCACCGCGACGGATTTGGGGCTGTTTATCGACGCGAAGGCGGCTTAGGCTTAAGAGAGTGGCCTAGTGCTTGGGGTTGGCGCCAACGCCAAGTTCTGCGGCGATTGCGGCGAGGCGCTTATCCAGCGTCCATAGGCTGGTGCCGGGGGTGAGCTTGCAGGCTGCCAGCAGATGGGTATCGACATAGCCGATGCCCTGGCCATACAGGGCGTGGCGCTCGATGAAGGTGAGTACCTCCTCAGGGCTGGCGGGGGTGATAAATGCCAAATCTTTTATTTCTCGCAAAATAGCGGCACGATTACGAAACTGCCCTAAAGCCAGTTCGCCGAAAATGAAGGGGTGTACGACTATCTTTCCGTCCAATAATAGCGCAGTTAGAAGCGGGTTTTCGCTGCGTATATGGTCGATCCAAATGGAGCTATCGACCAGTATCATGCGGGGTCACTGCGTCGGCGTGGCGGGGCGCTGGCATGCGGATCGCTACCGCCCAGCAACGCCAGCCGCCTTGCGGCTTCGCGTGCTACGAATGCGCGTAAGGCTTCGTTCACTAACGCGGATTTTTCCTTGGTGCCGGAATAAGCCATTGCTTTCTCTAATAAACCATCGTCGATCGTGATCGTTGTGCGCATAATTCATTTCTCCTTATGCATCAATTATAGCATCATTTGATGCGTGATTCAATGCCTGTTAGGCGCTTATGGTTTCGGAGTCCGCTGCTTCGGTGACATGGTCGTCGATGGTGATGAGGCCTTGTTTGATGAGCTCCCCGCGGATGGAGCCATAAGTGCGACCATGGTCTTTGGCGATGAGGCTTAATTTGACGCCGTTGTTAAAGGCGGCGGCGACGCGTTCGCGGTCGGTAGGGGTCCAGGCTTTGCCGTGGTTGATCGCATCTGCGCGGACGGGCTGACCCTCGCGGCCTTGGCGCGGGTCGCGCATGGTGAGGGCGTAACGCAAGGCGGCGATAATTTGCGGGTCGCGGTAGGGTGAATCTTCGGGGAAGGCGTCGCCGCTTACCGGGTCGATGCCCTCGGCGAGTTTGGCAAAAATACGGCGCGCTTCATTCCCGCCCATCATAATGCGGGCTTCGCGTTCCGGCAGCTCCGCCTCTTCCTGCAGCATCGCGTCATCCTCGGCCAAATCTTTAGTGGGCGGCTGATAGGCATAGGCGCTCAGGAACTCCACAATGCGTGGGTCGGTGCGGATATGGTGGGGTGCGATGCGGGTGCGCAGCACAATGCCCTCGAACGTGGTACAGCGCGAAAGCGCGACATACATTTGCCCGGCCGCGAAGGTGCCGCGGTCGATATCGATCATCACATGATCAAAGGTTTTGCCCTGGCTTTTGTGGATGGTGACCGCCCAGGCGAGGCGGAAGGGGAATTGCGTGAAGCTGCCGACCAGCTGCGCGTTGATTTCGCCGTTATCGACGGTGTAGCGGTTCACCTCCCATTTATGCGGGTAAACCTCGACCAGGGCCTGGCCACCCTCGAGCCGCACTTCGATATAGGCGCGGTCCTCCTCATTGCGCTTGATGGCCTCGATCACGCCGATGGAGCCGTTGACCCAGCGCCCGGCGGTGTCGTTATTGATGAGCATGACTTGCGCGCCGAGTTTGAACTGGAGTTCCGTCGCGGTCGGGTAATATTCCTGGCCGAATTCGCCCTCGATCACCGCGCGGGTGGTTTGGATGCGCCCGGGCAGCGCCTCGAGGTGGAAATTGTTGATCTCATCCGCCTTGCGGTTGGTGGTAGTGAGGTTGATGAAAAAACCTTTGCCGCTGGGCTGATAGGCCGGGTCAAACCGTGTATTGAGCTTCGCGATATCGGCATCCTCCGCGCTATCGGTGCGGATGCGGTTGAGCAATTCGACGAACTCTTGGTCTTTTTGGCGGTAGATTTGATCGAGCTCGATGACAGCGAAATCCGCTTCCTTCAAGCACTGCGCGCTGAAGAAATAAGGGGTTTCGTAGAGCTCGCCGAAAATCGCTTCGCTCTCGCGGTTGACGACGGGCGGCAACTGGTACAAATCGCCGACGAAAATCATCTGCACGCCGCCGAAGGCCTTGTCTTCCTCCGGCCCGTAAAGGCGCAGATACTGGTCGATGCAGTCGAGAATATCGGCGCGCACCATGGAGACTTCATCGATGATAATCGTTTTGAGTTTTTTGAAGAGTTTGGGGTTGCGCGGCTTGACCTTGCGGCGACGGATTTTCTCGACCGTCACATCGATCGGGAAGCGGAAGAATTTATGGATCGTCTGCCCGCCGACATTGAGCGCGGCGACGCCGGTGGGCGCAATGACGACCGGGTGCTTTTTGGTGCGCGCGCAGAAATGCGACAGCAGCGTCGATTTCCCCGTGCCCGCGCGGCCGGTGATAAACAGCGAGCGGTCGCTATATTCCATCAGCTGCAGCGCGTGGCGGAAGCGGTCGTTCAATTCAATACGGCGTAGTAAACCCATCAGCTATTTCCTGTCCCGAAAATCAAGATGCAGGAAAGGTGATGCGACGTCAAGCAGGGAATTTAGGCGAGGGCTTTGCCGCCAGCGCGGGGGAGGGCAGCAATGACAGTTTCAGGCAATTCTCGTTTTGCAAACTCATCAAGGAGCATGCTTCGCAGCAAATCGGCCTCTTCAGTATTTCCTGCATTCCAGCTCTGCATGGCCTCTGCGCGTGAGGTTTTGTAATATTTGGCGATATCGCCTAATTTACCCGCCGTCGTCGTATCGATATCGATGTAGTGTTTGGTGATACCATTGCCCATCGTTTTGGAATCTCTTACAACGCGCCCTTTTACCAATTTTTTGAATAAACCAGCTAATTCCTCTCCTTCTTTAGCTGATTGAACGGATAGTCGAATCCCATTGGCAACATATTCAGAGCGATGTTGCGTAGAAGGCGTAAGGCGATCGAGCAGAGATGTTACGGCATCGATCGATGCGAAATCCTCTTGGAATTGGTTTCGTTTTTGTTCGGTAAGACGTTTGTTGACGCTGTCGGCCTCGATCGTTGCGTTATCACTAGTTGCGATAGCACGCGCAGAATGCGCGCCAACGGCGAGTTTTGCCGTTGCTTTGGCTTTATCAATTGCGCGCAGATTATCCTCGCGGCTTTTTAATTCTGCCTCAATTTCATCGTATTTAAAGGAGCGAAGATTTTTGAAAAGATCTGTGCAGCGCTCATTCAATAACAGCTGTTGTAAAATCGTTAAGCCAACGGTTTGCGAGTGCTTGTCAAACGCTAAGTCGATATCCGGGTAGTGATCGTTTAGCAGCAGACGAATGGCATGCAGATGCTCACGCGTGAGCTCGCCATGAATATTGCCGATTGCAAAAGTCGGCTCTCGATCCGTCTCTCCCTCTTTGTAGGGACGCTGTTTTATGCCGCCTTGAACATAATTACAAATATCCTCCAGCGGCATGATGACGGATCTGAGGCGCGTGCATTTATGCGGAATATGGTCAATAAGGCTGTGGGCAATCATCCTGTTCAAATAATGCCGTGCGCCGAATTTTTCAGCGTAGCGCAGCGCTTCGCGGTGGGCTTGCAATGCAGGCGTAAAATCTTTGCGCTGGTAGTGATAGATGCCATCCTCTGGCGTGGTGTGCTGCACATAGGAAAAAAGATCGTAATGCATTTCTTTACTAGATGCCTTTAAGAAGGCGGCATTGGATGGGATTGTGTGTTTTTTCGTCAACATTTCGTCAAGGGCGTGGCATGCAAATAAGGCCATATGCGTATCATAAACATGTTGTAACCCGGGTAGTGCCGGCATATCTTTTTCGACTTCTTCACGTGCCAACATCCTGAAATTCATGATTAATTTATCTAGGGCCATGCTAAGCTTTGTCGTATCGTGAAGGGTGCTACGATCGAATTCAAGCGAATAGCTTCCGGTGGGGGAGCGCTGTATCGTAACATCCAATGGGTCCAGGCCTGCTTGCTTCTCGACAAATGTGACGCAGGATTGAACGAAGTCTGCCTCCGCTTTATTCGGCACAAAAAATACGGCAACTTCCTGCGGATTATCGCCGTTGAGAAATAGATTGCGCACCCCTGCATCGACTAAATCTGCGCAGTCGTTGATTTGCTTTTGCGTGATGATATGCGCTGGTTTTTTATCCAGCTCGTATAGCTTCGCATTGCCGGGCAAATTGCCAAAGGCGGTCACAAGCTCCATCGCCGGATCATTGTTTACCGTATGGGTGGAGAGCTCATCCGTTTCAGATGGGCCGACAATTGTGTATTCCATAAATAATTCCTTGATTCGAATATAACGACCGTCAGAATAGCCGAACGAATGGTCAAGAAATATGAAGAGTTAATGACAATTAACCGTGCGCTACTATGCGCGCCAGCGCACAGGACATAAACCTTTATAATACAATAAATTAGCCGCTAAAAGCTATAGCTCAAGCCCGCCAGCACATGCGGCGACCAGACATCGGTTTTGAGCGTGCCGCCGCCTTTGATATCGCCATCGTTTTGGGTGTAGCTGAGTTTGCCCTCGCCGAAGACGCCGATATGTTGCGTGAATTTATACTGCACGCCGGCGAGTGCTTGGGCGGCAAAGCCGGTGATCTGGTAGTTGTGGGTGGGGTTCGCGGGGTCGGAATCGAGTGTCACTTCGAAGGACGGAATCGCGATGCCTGGGCCGCCGCCGACATAGTAGCTCCAGCTGCTTTCGGGGCGCTCGAAGCGGTACATGGCGTTCACGGTGACGATATTGTTCCCATCGGTAAATTCGAGATGGTCGTAGATTGGGTCCGCCGCGAAATCGATATCGGCATAGGCTTTCTGGTGGGTGTAGTCGAGCGCGACGCCCCAGGGTGAAGTTTTCTCCATCCAATAGGTCGCACGCAGCCCCCAATAGGGCGGCAGTTCGAAGGATTTGCCGTCCCAATCAACATTGCGGGAATCGTGGATGGCGCCTTTATCGAGCTTCACTTTGCTGCTGAAATTGGTGTTTGCCCCACCGTAAACGGAGAGCTGCAATTCGGCATGCGCGGCGCTTGCGGCAAGCACGGTGGAAAGGGCGAGGAGGGCGGAAAGGCGGGTCATGCGGGTCCCCAAGTTGGATGATTGCCGCACCGGTCTAGCCAGCGCCGCGCTGCCATGCAACATGGATTTTTATCGCCGCTGCGATTTCAAGGGTTTGCGCCTGTTGCGGGTTGCATTTGTTGCATAAGGTTGCGGGGATGGGCGCAAACTATCCTTAGCCTAAGGCGGTTGGGGCGTGCCCGGAAGGGGTTAGTGCGGCAGTTGCTGGATGAAGCGCCGCGCGTCGTCATACGCGCCGAATTCGCGCAAATCGAGATGGCCAGCTTTGGGGTAGATATGCATGGTTTTGGGCTCGTTGGCGAGGGCGAACAGCGCTTGGCCGTGGCGCAGGGGGATAATGCGGTCAGCATCGCCGTGCAGGATCAATAACGGCGCGTGATTTTTCGCGATTGCATCGCGCGAGCGGTATGCGTTGTGCATCAGGCGGCGGACGGGCATCCAAGGGTAGATTTCGGCGGCGCGGTCGACCACGGCGGTGAACGGCGCTTCGAGGATGAGGCCACGTGCCGCGCGCTTCGCGGCCAGGTCGGTCGCGACGCCGGTGCCGAGCGAAAAGCCCCAGATGATGATGCGCGGGTGGGTTTGGTGCAGATGGTCGTAGAGCGCCTCTGCCTCGCGGTGGATCAGGGCTTCGCTGGGGCTGCCCGCCGCGCCGCGCGGATAGCCGGGATATTCCATGGCGACGACGTGGAGCTGGTGCTGGTCAAAATAATCGAGCGCTTCGCGGTGCAGAAATAAGCCGCCGCCATTGCCGTGGAAGTAAAGCAATGTCGGCGCGTTTTTGGGGGCGGTGTTTTCCCAGTAAATGATGGGTGGGCCGCCCGGTTGATCGAGCGTTTTTAGCTGGTAATGGGGTAGCTCGGCCTGCTTCGGGTCGCTCGCGCCGGTCATGGGCAGATAGACCAGGTTGGACTCGAATGTGACGAGCAGGGCAAGTAGCAGGCAATAGCCGATCACCAGAATGCGTGCGCCGCGGTAGAGGCGCTGAGCGAAACTACGTTTGGGTTTGGGGGTGCGCAATTACCGGCTCGCGACCTGGTCGCTGCCTTTGGCGAGGCTGGCGAGTTCCGCGAGGGCTGCTTTTTTATTGGCCTGGAAGGCGGCGAGGGATTTGCCGGTGAGGCCCGCGGCCATGTTGAATTGCTTGGCGACGGGGTTTACTTGAATATCGTTCTCATGCACTTCGTAATGCAGATGCGGGCCGGTGGCCATGCCGGTCATGCCGACATAGGCGATCACTTGGCCCTGTTTCACCTTGCCGCCGACGCTGATATTGCCGAAGCGGCTGCAATGGCCGTAGGCGGTTTCGTAGGTGGCGTTATGCTTGATGACCACGAAATTGCCGTAGCCGTTTTTCCAGCCTTTGAAGGTGACGACCCCGTCCCCCGCCGCCATGATGGGCGTGCCGGAGGAGGCGCCGAAATCCACCCCGCGGTGGAATTTGGTGTAGCCTAGCAGCGGGTGGGTGCGCATGCCGAAACCGGAGGTGATGTGGACTGCATCCACCGGCGTGCGCAGCAGGGATTTTTTGATGGAGTTGCCGCGGCCATCGAACCAAGCAAGCTCGCCGAAGCTATCTTTCGCGCGGAAGATTTCGTGTTTTTTGCCTTGCAGGGTGAGGGCGGCGTAGCGGATGCCGCCATAACCGCTGAAACCCTTGCCTTTGGCGGCGGGCTTACGGTCCATCAGTACTTCGACGGTGTCGCCGGGGTGAATCTCGCGTTGGAAATCCACATCGTAGCTGAACGCTTTGATAATTTCGGCCATGGCAGCGGCGGGAATCCGCCCATCCGCGCCGGCTTGCAGCAGGCTGGTGCGCACTTTGCCGTAACCGCGGAAGGATTTGGCGTTCGAAGTTTCTTCCATCGACGCGACGTTGAACCCGCCATTTTGCAGGCGTTGCAGCTCGATGGTGTTGAGGGGCAGCTTAATCGCCAGTTCCTTCACTGCTGCCGCATCGCCAATTTTTTCATGGCGTTCAAGGGTTACCGAAATTTTCTGGCCTACGCTCAATCTCTGCGGATTGAGCTTGGCTTTCAGGGCGTTGATAACTGCCTGTGCCTCGCCATTTTGTACGCGGTGGGCGACGAGCATATCGAGTAGCGTATCGCCCTTGCCGACCTGGAGGGCGAGGGTGACGGGGTAAGACGGTGCGGGGGTCACTTCCGCGGTGACGGTCGCGGCCGGGGTCATGGTGCTGGTGGCTTGGGCGGTGGGCGCGGCATCCGCCGGGGTGATGCTCGAAAGCTCGATGGCGTGCGCCTTATCGATGCGGCTCGCGAGCTGCGGTTCGCTGATATGCGCATCGTTGCGGTAGGCCACCACCGCGCCGTAACCGGGTACGACGAGGGCGGTGATCACGAAATTCAGGAAAAACGACAGGCCGATGCCGAATACCGAGCCGATGACGAACCAGTTGAGGCGCAGTTTGCCGAGGCGCTTCACGCTCATCGCACGGGCGGAAGAGGCCGGAATGGCGGAAGGCACGGGCGAAATGACAATCGGTTTAACCGCGGGTTTGCGCATAGCTACTCAAGATGGGGTCGTTTTTTTATTGTTTTTGGGTTGGTCGTTATCTACTGCCGAGTGCTGCGAATCTAGCCAATTTACGAAAATCAAGCGGGATTGCAACGGAATTCGACAGGTGGGCAGCGAAAATCCGGCGAATCCGCGTGGTTTTTTCGCGCCACAGCGTGGCGGGGAGGGCACAGGGGCGCCTTACTTCACCACCACCCCAGCCGTGACGGCTTTCAGCCTGCCGATGCTTTTGCTCATGATGGGGTCGTTATCCCTAATGCCTTGCTCTTGCAGCACGCCATCGGTTTGCAGCATGGCGAGGAGGTTGGCGGCTTGCTGGCGGGCCTCATCGTTCAGGTAGGCGCGCATTTCGACAATGTCGTTGAGCTCTTTGCTCAGCCGGGTTTTGTCGTCGCCGCCGAGGAATTTGTCTTTCGCGAATTCAATGGCAAGCCCGGTGGCTTCATCCACCTGCAAGGCGGCGACGGTTTCACGTGTGGCCTTGCCGGTCTCGGGCAGGTGGAATTTGCGTTGGATTGCGATCGTTGCCGCCTTGGTGCAGGTTTTGAAATCGCCATCGATACCGCAAGTGTCCTGTCCGGCATTGGTGAGGATGGTTTGGTACCAGATGATGGGCTTAGCTAATTGCGGCGGGCTTTTATCCGAAAGCACGTTGGGCACCGGCTTGCCGTTGTTTTTGCCCGGGATGATGCTGGTGCCGAGCGCGAAGCGGTTGAGTTTGTCGACCGCGGCGCCATAGGTGATTTGGATGTTGCCGCTCGCTGGAGTGGCGGGTTTGGGGGCAGCGGCGGTAGTAGTGTTTGGGGCAGCGGCTTTGCTAATCGCGGTCACATCCACCGGGGCCGATGCGGCGGGTTTCGGTGCGGTGGGTTTGGTCACTGCGGTGACATCGACCGGTGCGGCAGGGGATGATGCGGCGGAGGGTTTCGCGACGACCGGTTTGGTGGGGGCTGGTTTGGTAGGCACTGTAACATCCACCGGTGCAGCGGGGGCTGCGGGTGAGGCGGGTGCCGGGACAGTGGCGATCGTTGCGTCGATCGGCTCTTTCTTCGGCCGGTCCAGTGCGGCTTTGAGCGCGGCGGCGGACAGCGTATCGGCGGATGCGGGGGCGGCTTGGGGTTTTTCGGCGGGTTTGGCGGGTGCTTGCGGTGCGGGTTGCGTGATTGCTTTGGCCACGGGTTTCGCCGCCACCGGCATGCTCGCGGGTGCGATGATGGGCGTGCGGCGTGCGATGGGCGCATCGGCGGTGAGTTCGGCTAGATCCACCGTGGTCTGCTGTGGGTTTTGCCAATGGGCACCCTGAATCGCCAGCGGGTGGGTTTGCACATAGCTCGCGACGCGTTTATCGCCTTCGCGTTTTTCGTCGGGCGTGCCGCCAATTGCCTCGAGGGCTTGCTTGGCTTCGGCCGCATTGCCGCCATTTTTTTCATAAATGCGGAACCATTTATGGGATTCGATGCTACCTTCACGGCTGAAATCCTGCATGCGGCCCATGCGCAGCTGCGCTTCGGGATAGCCGTGGCTGGCGGCGAAGTTCATCCAACCTTTGGCGAGTTTTTCATCCTTGATGAAACCAGGCGCGCCGGCCTCGTAGCCCGTTGCGATCATGAAGGCGTAGCGCGGGGTGAGGGGGTCGTTGCGTTTTACCGCATCGAGCAAATATTGGGCGCGTTTGCGGGCCTCGGCGGGGGTGGGGTTTAGAATATCTGCCGAAACGCCCGCTTTTGCATAGGCCGGGCCGAGATAGCGGTTAAAGCCGCTTGCCTCGCTTGCCGCTGCGTCGCGCTGCGCGGGGGTGAGTTCAGCAGCCAGGCTTGCGGCATAGGCGATGGCTTCTGGGTTGCCCTTCGCGGCAGCAAGCGCGTGCCAGGCATAGGCGATGTGTTTTTTTGGTATCAAATAGGCCACTGGATTGGAAGCGCCGCTGCGCTCGTAGGTCAGCTTTCTGTTTTCTTGATTGGCGACAGCATCGCCCTCGCCGGTGCGTTCATAGTCGAGGCCGATATTCACCATGCTGATGGTATCGCCCGCGATGGCGGCTTTGGAGGAGTAGTGAAAGCCCATCGTACCGTTACGCTGCAGCACAATGCCATTTTTGTTGAACATACCGTGATCACCAAAGCCATACTGGTTGGCGTAGGCATATTCGCCCACCAGGCGCGCGGCTTCGTGATCGCCCGTGCCGGTGGCGACGAAGGCATCCGCTCGGCGCAGCAGTTCTTTGCGGGCAGCGACTTGCTGATTGTAATTCGAGACATCGTCGAGGCGCGCGACCAATTGCTGGGTAGTAAGGCGCTGATTATCAGGGGTAGGCATTCACTTGCTCCGCAACGGATGGTGACGGTTTTGTAACCGCCTTGAGCAAGCAGCATAACCCGTCGCGCGGGCGCGTTGTGTGACAGTTTTGTGAAAATTAAGGAAGGTTAATGGGGGCGGGAATGGCGTTTTGTCATCGAAACTTCACATTCTTAGGCGGGTTTTGGCGCTATAGAGGCTCCATTGCGTGCATTTTTCCTGTTTTTAAGGGGTGCCACAATATCGTTTGGGGCACAAAACTTCGGTTTCGTGCCTTGTTAAGGGCGCTTTGCCCTGATTTAGGAGGCTATCATGAGTGGACAAGATGAGGGTCGCCCGGGCACGAGTGGCTTGAGCATGCCTGCTAATATACTCGTATTTTTTGCGGTGGTGGTTATGATGGCTTTGGTTGTGAGCTATTGCAGTTCCCACACCAAGGCCGTGCCAGCGCCGCCGACGGTCAGCGCTGTTAGCAGTAGCAGCGCATCTTCCTAAGGATCGAGGCTCCCATCCGGGGGCCTCTTTTCTTTGGGGCGCGAAAGCGTAAAAAATCTGCAAATATATGCTTGACGCGAAGGGTTTCCCTCCTTATAAGGCCGACTCCCGATCGGAAGAATCGCGGCAAAATACTCGGTAATTTGCTTCAAAAAACCAAGTGTTTCTGCGCTCTAACGCCCGGGTTCGATGCAACCTAATTATCGTGGCTCGGGCGCAGTAACCCGAATACCCACGGATAAGAAAGAGGATTTACCCATGCCAACAATCAACCAGTTGGTTCGCAAAGGCCGTCACCCGCAAAAGTCGCGTGACAAGGTTCCGGCGATGGAGGCTTGCCCTCAGAAGCGTGGTGTTTGCACCCGCGTTTATACCACGACCCCGAAAAAACCGAACTCCGCACTTCGTAAAGTGGCGAAAATTCGCCTGACGAACGGGTTCGAAGTCATCGGCTATATTCCCGGTGAAGGCCATAACCTGCAGGAGCACTCGGTAGTGCTGATCCGCGGCGGCCGTGTAAAAGATTTGCCAGGTGTTCGCTACCACATCATCCGTGGCACGCTCGACACCCAAGGTGTTGCTAAACGCAAAAAGCGCCGTTCGCATTACGGCGCGAAACGTCCGAAGTAGGAGTAGAGAATGTCACGTCGTCATGCTGCTAAAGAGCGGGTTACCCTGCCAGATGCAAAATTCCACAACCTCGTGGTTGCTAAATTCATGAGCACGCTCATGTATGATGGCAAGCGCTCGGCTGCGGAAGAAATCGTTTACGGTGCGTTCGATATCGTCGCGCAAAAAACCGGCAAAGATCCGATCGTTGTTTTCAACGAAGCCCTCGATAACGTGAAGCCGAGCGTTGAAGTGCGTTCGCGTCGCGTGGGTGGTGCTACCTACCAAGTGCCGACCGAAGTGCGTTCGAAGCGTCAACAGGCGCTCGCGATTCGTTGGCTCATCATTGCCCTGCGCAAGCGCGGCGAGAAAACCACCCGTCAGCGTATGGCTGGTGAGTTGCTCGATGCGGCTGCTGGCCGCGGCAACGCCGTGAAGAAACGCGAAGACACCCACCGGATGGCGGAAGCGAACAAAGCGTTCAGCCATTACCGCTGGTAGTCGAAGTTAGAAATTAGAAATCAGAAATTAAGGAGGAGTGAATCGGAGAATAAGAGAAAACGAAGAAAGAAGTTTCTTCATTCCAAATTCCATTTTCCAGATTCCAATTATCTATGCCACGTTCAACACCACTCGATCACTACCGTAACATTGGGATCTGCGCGCATATCGATGCGGGCAAGACCACGACCACGGAGCGCATTCTTTACTATACCGGCAAATCGCACAAGATCGGCGAAGTGCACGAAGGTGCTGCGACCATGGACTGGATGGAGCAGGAGCAAGAGCGCGGCATTACGATTACCTCGGCGGCGACGACCTGCTTCTGGCATAAGGATAGCGAGCAGTACCGCATCAACATCATCGATACTCCCGGCCACGTAGATTTCACCATTGAAGTAGAGCGCTCGATGCGCGTGCTCGATGGCGCGGTGACCGTGTTCGACTCTGTTGCCGGCGTTGAGCCGCAATCGGAGACCGTATGGCGCCAAGCCGATAAATACGGCGTGCCGCGTATTTGCTTCGTGAACAAAATGGATCGTATCGGTGCGGACTTCTACCGTTGCGTCGATATGATTATCGACCGTCTCGGTGCGACGCCGCTCGTGATCCAATTGCCGATCGGTTCAGAAGAGCATTTCCAGGGCGTGATCGACCTCGTGAAAATGAAAGCCATCGTCTGGGGTGGTGAAGAGCTCGGCGCGAAATTCTCGGAAGAGGAAATCCCGGCGGAATATGCTGCGAAGGCAAAAGAATACCGCGAGAAGCTGGTTGAGACTGCGGTTGAGCAGGACGATGCGTTGCTCGAGGCTTACCTTGAAAAAGGCGAAGAGCCGTCGATCGACGATCTCAAAAAATGCATTCGCAAAGGCACCGTGAAATTCGCGTTCGTGCCGATCCTGTGCGGTTCCGCGTTCAAAAACAAGGGCGTACAGACGTTGCTTGATGCAGTGGTTGATTACCTGCCGACCCCGCTTGATCGCGGTGAGATGGACGGGATCGACCCTGACACCAAAGAAGGCGAAGAGCCGAAAGTGTTAATGCGTAAGCCGGATGACAAAGAAGCCTTGTCGCTGCTCGCGTTCAAAATCATGGATGACCCGTTCGTGGGTTCGATCACCTTCTGCCGTATCTATTCCGGTACGTTGACGGCGGGTAGCTCGGTTGCGAACTCGACGCGCGATAAAAAAGAGCGTGTGGGCCGTATGCTGCTCATGCATGCGAACAGCCGTGAGGACATTAAAGAAGCTTACGCAGGTGACATCGTGGCGCTCGCGGGTTTGAAAGATACCCGTACCGGCGACACGTTGTGCAACCCGGATAAGCAGATCATCCTCGAGAAAATGGAATTCCCGGAGCCGGTGATCGAGCTCGCGATCGAGCCGAAATCGAAGGCGGATCAGGAGAAACTTGGCATCGCGCTGAGCAAGTTGGCTGCTGAGGATCCGTCCTTCCGCGTCAGCACCGACCATGAAACCGGTCAGACGATTCTGAAGGGCATGGGCGAGCTTCACTTGGATATTAAAGTCGATATTCTGCGCCGTACGTATAAAGTTGATGCGAATGTGGGCGAGCCGCAAGTGGCTTACCGCGAGACGATCTCGAAGAAATACGAAGAAGATTACACCCACAAAAAGCAGTCGGGTGGTTCGGGTCAGTTCGCCCGCGTCATCATCGATTTCGAACCGCTGGAGCCAGGTTCAGGCTTCGTGTTCGAAAACGTGACGGTCGGTGGTTCGGTACCGAAAGAATATATCCCAGGCGTGGAAAAAGGCCTGAACTCGATGCTCAATTCCGGCGTACTCGCTGGCTTCCCGACCATTGATTTCAAAGCGACCCTGAAAGATGGTGCGTACCATGATGTGGATTCGTCGGCGCTTGCCTTCGAAATCGCAGCACGTGCGGCGTTCCGTGAAGGGATGGCAAAAGCCGGTCCGAAATTGCTCGAGCCGATCATGAAGGTCGAAGTTGTGACCCCGGAAGATTACATGGGTGACGTGATCGGTGATTTGTCGAGCCGCCGTGGTTCTGTACAGGGTATGGATCAGCGTGGTAACGCGCGCGTGGTGAACGCGACCGTGCCGCTGGGCCAGATGTTCGGCTACGTGAACAAGCTGCGCGGTATGTCGCAAGGCCGTGCGAGCTACTCGATGGTGTTCAGCCACTATTCGGAAGTGCCGTCGCACATCGCGGATGAAATCAAGAAAAAAGCAGCTGCTTAATAGATATTAGAAATTAGAGGAGAAGAGTCATGGCAAAGGAAAAGTTCAACCGTAGTAAGCCGCATTGTAACATTGGGACGATTGGTCACGTGGATCACGGGAAGACGTCGTTGACGGCGGCGATTACG
>JBEHYI010000021.1:0-18423 GCA_048498255.1 Pseudomonadota bacterium
AAACCAGGCGTCACCAGCGGCGAAATCTGCTTCAACACCGCGATGACGGGCTAACAGGAAATCCTCACCGACCCGAGCTATACCGGCCAAATCATCACCTTCACCTTCCCGCATATCGGCAATATCGGCACGAATGTTGAGGATATCGAAGCGGAGAAACCGAGCGTTTCCGGGCTGATTCTGCGCGAGCCGATTACCGAGCCGAGTAATTTCCGCGCGGTGTCACACTTCAATACCTGGCTTGAGATGCAAGGCATCACCGGCATTTGCGGCATCGATACGCGCGCGCTGACGCGGCATATCCGTCTCAAGGGTGCACAAAACTGCGCAATTGTTTATAGCGCAAAAGGTGCCGCCGATCTTAAAGCTGCCAAAGCTGCGCTCGAAGCCGCGCCCGATATGAACGGCCTCGAGCTCGCCGCCCATGTGACGACGCAAAAAAACCATGCCTGGAATTTGCAGCGTTGGGAGCTCGGCAAGGGCTATCCCGAACTGCGCGGCGATGAGAAAAACCTCCCCCATGTCGTCGCGATTGATTACGGCGTGAAGATGAATATTCTGCGCTCCCTCGCAAGCGTTGGCTGCCGCCTGACGGTCGTGCCTGCGACCGCTTCCGCTGAGGATGTGTTGGCGCTGAAACCGGATGGTGTTTTCTTGAGCAACGGCCCTGGCGACCCGGCAGCGACCGGCCATTACGCCGTGCCCGTGATCAAGAAATTATTGGATGCGAACCTGCCGATTTTTGGCATCTGCCTCGGCCATCAAATGCTCGGCATCGCGCTTGGCGCACGCACCATGAAAATGACCCAAGGCCATCGCGGTGCGAACCACCCGGTGAAAGATTTGCGCAATGGCAAGGTCGAGATCACCTCGCAAAACCACGGCTTCGCGATTAGTGACGATCATTTGCCGGCGAATGTGGAAGTGACACACCGGTCCCTCTTCGATCAAACCATCCAAGGCATCCGCCTGAAGGACAAGCCCGTGTTCAGCGTGCAAGGTCATCCGGAAGCCTCGCCGGGACCGCATGATTCGCAATATCTCTTTACGCATTTTTTGGAAATGCTGCAAAAAAATAATAAGAGGTCAGCATGAATCTAAAAGAATTCATAGAAAGCGCGTTGATAGATATTGTAGAAGGTATCAGAGCATCTCAAGAGTCTCCCTTAGGAGGATTAGTTGCCCCCGATCAAACTGGCGGACATAGTTTTGCTATTGGAAAAGGTGTGAGCGACACTGGAAGAATTACCTCAACAATCGCTGAGTTTGATGTTGCAGTAGTGGTTGAAGAACAAAATAAAACTACTGGTGCCGTAAAGGCTGGAATCAAAGTATTTTCCGCAGGTGTTAATGGAGAAATTGCGGACCATAAATCTACAACCACTCGTATTAAATTTTCTGTTCCGATTGTTTTACCTAAAAACGCTAAGAAGTGGCACGAAGCCTAATGCCTAAACGCACTGACATTAAATCCATCCTCATCATCGGCGCGGGCCCGATCGTCATCGGCCAGGCGTGCGAGTTCGATTATTCCGGCACGCAGGCGGTGAAGACGTTGAAGGCGGAAGGCTACCGCGTCATTCTCGTCAACAGCAACCCAGCGACGATCATGACCGATCCCGAGTTTGCGGACGCAACTTATATCGAGCCGATCACGCCCGAGTATGTTGAGAAGATTATCGCGAAGGAAAAACCGGATGCGCTGCTGCCGACCATGGGCGGCCAAACCGCGCTCAACTGCGCGAAGGCGCTCGCGGAATCGGGCGTGCTCGCGAAGCATAACGTGCAGCTCATCGGCGCGAATTTGAACAGCATCAACAAGGCGGAGGACCGGTTGCTCTTCGGCCAGGCGATGGCGAAAATCGGGCTCGAGGTGCCAAAAAACGTCGTCGTGAAATCTTTGGAAGAAGCGCGCAAAGCGATGGAAGTGGTCGGCCTGCCCGCCATCATCCGCCCGAGTTTCACCATGGGCGGCAGCGGCGGCGGCATTGCCTATAACCACGAAGAATTCGAGATGATCGTGGCGAGCGGCCTCGATGCGTCGCCCGTCGGTGAAGTGATGATCGATGAGAGCGTGCTCGGCTGGAAAGAATACGAGATGGAAGTGGTGCGCGATAAGGCGGATAACTGCATCATCGTCTGCAGCATTGAGAATATCGACCCGATGGGCGTGCATACGGGTGACTCGATCACCGTCGCCCCGGCGCTGACTTTGACGGATAAAGAATACCAAATCATGCGCAATGCCAGCATCGCAGTGCTGCGCGAAATCGGCGTGGATACGGGCGGGTCGAACGTACAGTTCGCGGTGAACCCGGCGAATGGCCGCATGGTGGTGATCGAGATGAACCCGCGCGTGAGCCGCAGCTCGGCGCTGGCCTCGAAAGCGACCGGTTTCCCGATTGCGAAAGTCGCCGCCAAACTCGCGGTTGGCTACACGCTCGATGAGATTCTGAACGATGTGACGAAGGTGACGCCCGCTTCGTTCGAGCCGACGATTGATTACGTGGTGACGAAAATTCCGCGCTTTGCGTTCGAGAAATTTCCGGGTGCCGATAACACGCTGACCACCGCGATGAAATCGGTAGGTGAGAGCATGGCGATGGGCCGCAATTTTGCGGAGTCGTTGCAGAAGGCATTGCGCTCACTTGAGACGGGCCTCACTGGCCTCGATGAAATCGAAATCCCCGGCATCACCCCCCCTGCTGCGCCGAGTGAAGAGCGCCGCACACGCGGGCAGGCCGATGATGCCCAGCGCGAACGCCGCGCACATTTGATTGCGCTGCGCGGTGCGCTCTCCATCGCCTCGCCAGACCGTTTGCTGCGCGCCGCGCAAGCGCTGCGTTATGGCATGAGCGCGAAAGATATTTGCGAAGCGACGAAGTTCGATCCGTGGTTTGTGGCGCAGCTGCAAAAAATCATCGATGCCGAAAATTGGGTGAAAGTGAATGGCCTACCGAAGGATGCGGAGAACCTCGCTTACCTCAAATCGCTCGGCTTCTCGGATAAGCAGCTCGCGCGCCTCTCCGGCAAAAAAGAACTCGATGTGCGCAGCACGCGCCACCAGCTCAACGTGCGCCCGGTGTTCAAGCGCGTCGATACTTGCGCGGCGGAGTTCGAATCGCAAACGCCGTATCTTTATTCGACCTATGAACAGCCAAGCTTCGACAACATTGCTGCGGATGAATCGAACCCCACGGGCCGCGAAAAAATCATCATTCTCGGTGGCGGTCCGAACCGCATCGGCCAGGGGATTGAGTTCGATTATTGCTGCGTGCATGCGAGCTACGCGCTGCGCAGCAATTACGAGACGATCATGATCAATTGCAACCCAGAAACCGTGTCGACGGATTACGATACGTCCGACCGTTTGTATTTCGAACCGCTCACCGCGGAAGATGTGATCGAAGTGATTACGCGTGAGAAATCGAACGGGTCGATCAAAGGCGTGATCGTGCAATTCGGCGGCCAGACGCCCTTGAAACTGGCCCATGCGCTCGAGGAAGCGGGCATCCCGATCATCGGCACCTCGGTGGATTCCATCGACCTCGCCGAGGACCGCGAGCGCTTCCAGCAGCTGCTATTCCAGCTCGAACTCAAACAGCCGAAAAACGCGATTTGTCATCATGCCGAAGATGTGATCGCACAAGCCGAGGAGATCGGGTACCCCGTCGTGGTGCGCCCATCCTACGTGCTCGGCGGCCGCGCGATGAAAATTATTTACGACGCAAGCACGCTGAAATCCTATGTGTCCGAGCTGCTCAGCATGTTCGGCGATGGCCCCGTGCTGCTCGATTCCTACCTGCAGGATGCGATCGAGCTCGATGTCGATTGCCTGTGCGATGGCGAAGCAACCTTCGTCGCCGGCATCATGGAACATATCGAGGAAGCAGGTATTCATTCGGGCGATTCCGCCTGCTCGCTGCCGCCTTATTCGCTGCCCGATGAAATTGTCGATGAAGTGCGCAAACAGACGATTGCGCTCGCCAAAGCACTCAAGGTCAAAGGACTGATGAATGTGCAATTCGCGGTGAAAAACGGCGTAATTTACATCATCGAGGTCAACCCGCGCGCCAGTCGCACCACGCCGTTTGTGGCCAAAGCCACCGGCATTCCGATCGCGAAAATTGCGGCACAATTGATGGCCGGTGAGAAGCTCACCGCATTCAATTTGCCGGACGATAAAACGCATATGAAAGCCCTCAACCATATTGCGGTGAAAGAAGCCGTGTTCCCGTTTGCGCGCTTTGCAGGCGTCGATGTATTGCTTGGCCCCGAGATGAAATCGACCGGCGAAACCATGGGCATCGACAAGAATTTTGCGGCAGCATTCGGCAAGGGTTTCATCGGCTCGGGCTCGTCCCTGCCTAAATCCGGCCGCGTGTTCCTCTCGGTGCGCGATAAGGATAAGGGCATGGCCGCGACCATCGCGCAGGAGCTGATGTCGGTCGGCTTCAAAATCGTCTGCACGCGCGGCACGGGCGAGTATTTGCAGCTGCAGGGCCTGCCGGTCGAGATCGTCAACAAAGTGCATGAGGGCCGCCCGCATATCGTCGATATGATGAAGGACGGGAAGATCCAGCTCGTGTTCAACACGACCGATGGCGCGCAGGCGATCACCGATTCGGCGTCGATCCGCAAAACGGCATTGTTTGGCAAAATTCCGTATTCGACCACCATGGCCGGCGCGCGCGCGATGGCGCAGGCGATTGCGACGATTGTGCAGACGCCAAGTGGCCTGGATGTTGCGCCACTACAGAGCTATTTTGCGAAGGGGAATGCGAAGCAGGATGCGGCTTAGCGACCTATTCGAAAAGCCCTAAGCACTTGCAAGCCAGCACCATTCTTTGCTATAGAGAATGTCACCTTTGACAAAACACGGCTTAAGCTACGGAAAATCCAATGGAAAAAATACCAATGACGGCGGCTGGCTACCAGCGCCTCGAGCAAGAATTGAAACAATTGAAATCGGTCGAGCGCCCGGCGGTGATTGCCGCGATCTCGGAAGCGCGCGGCCATGGCGATCTCAAGGAGAACGCGGAATACCATGCGGCGAAGGAAAAGCAGAGCTTCATCGAGGGCCGGTTGATGGAACTCGAAGCCGTGATCAGCCGCGCGGAGATCATCGATGTGGCGGGCATGAAGGGCGACGCGAATATCAAATTTGGTGCCACGGTAACAGTGGTTGATGAAGATACGGAAGAGAAAATCACCTACCAGCTAGTGGGCGATTACGAGGCGGATATTAAGCGCAACCTCATCTCCACTTCCGCTCCCATTGGCCGCGCGCTGATTGGCAAAAAGCTCGGCGCGAGTGTTGAGGTATCGACCCCCAAAGGCGCGCGTTTCTACGAAGTATTGAGCGTGGAGTACGTTTAGTGAGTGTCGTCTGGGGCTTGGTCGATGACCGCACCGGACATACCGGCCAGGTGCTTGGCATCATCACCCGCTTGGGGCTGCCATTTGCGTTGAAACGTTTGGAGTATAATCGCTTCGCAATGCTGCCCTCGGCATGGATTGGTGCGTCACTTATGGCGGTGAATCAGGCGCAAAGCGCGCCCCTCACCCCACCCTGGCCGAAGCTGGTGATTGCAGCGGGGCGGCGCACTTTGCCGGTGCTGCGCTACATTAAAAAACAATCGCCCAGCACCCGCACGCTGTATGTGATGCGCCCGGAAACGATGCGGGGGATCGATCTCGCCGTGGTGCCCGAACATGACCATGTGGCGGCTGCGCCCAACATCATGACGAGCCTGGCGCCGCTGCATGCGGTGACACCCGATACGCTTGCCGCCGCTAAGCGTGAATGGGAACCGCAATTCGCCGATTTGCCGCGACCCTACATTACGCTATGCTTGGGCGGCGCTACCAAACGCGGAAACTACAGTGCGGCGGAATGGCGGGAGGTGATCCAGCGTGCGATTTTGCTCACCGGCCATGGCTCATTGCTGATTACGACCAGCCGCCGCACACCGAAAGAGGCGATGGATTTGTGCGCGCCGCTGCTACAATTGCCGCACCGTATGTTCCGTTGGGATCGGGATAAGGACAATCCGTATCTGGGGATGCTTGCCTGCGCGGATGGGGTGATTGTGACGGGCGATTCGCTCAGCATGTGCGCTGAGGCCTGTGTGACCAGCGCGCCGGTGTTTATTTACGCGAGCAAAAATGTTGCACCACCTAAGCACCAATTGCTGCATGAAACCTTGTATGCGCGCGGGCTGGCCCACCCACTCAACAACGCCTCGCGGCTTGATTGGCACCCCGCCCATGCGCTCGATGATGTGGGGAATGTGGTGGCGGAAATCCGCACGCGTTTCCCGGAAATTTTTTAGTTACTTCACGCGTTTTACGGTGACGAAAGCGAGCTTATCGTGGGGCAGTGCTGTGAGCGCAGCCGCAGGCACGGCCCCCGGCTTCTTCCCGCGCACCAGCGCATAAGGCGGCAGCATCAGGCGACGCACGGCCCCCGGTTTCATGCCGCTTAACCCAACATCAAGCCCCGCGGCAAACTGGCGCGAACCAAGCGCGAGCGGGAATTCCCCCGCATAGGCCACGCTGCCATTGCTGCTCCAAATGGTGAGGTGGATGGTGATGGTTTCACCGCATGCTACACCCGTTCCTTCGCCAGCTTCGACTTCCTCGAGCATCAGTTTTGCGTTTTCACCTTTCGGCGCATCAAGCGTGCAGTTCATCGTCGCGGCATAGTCGGGGTCGAGCTTGCGCTTCCAGCGTTCGGCATCCGTCAGAGTGGCAAGGGTGGGGTAGGTTTCCTGGGTAATCGCCGGCACCAGTGGCTTCGTCACCGCATCCTTTGGCACGCTATATTGGCTGGTGCTATAGACCATATAGCCCAGTGCGAGAAGGAATGCATAGGTGAGCCAGCGCGGAAATTTCATCGCACCTCGTGCGGGTTAGACGTTGAAGCGGAAATGGAACACGTCACCATCCTGCACCAAATAATCTTTGCCTTCAAGGCGCAGCTTGCCCGCTTCCTTCGCGCCCTGCTCGCCGTTCAAGGCGATGTAATCCTTGCAGGCAATCGTTTCGGCGCGGATGAAGCCTTTTTCGAAATCGGTATGGATCACACCCGCGGCTTCCGGTGCCGCAGCACCCCGACGCACGGTCCAGGCGCGCGCTTCTTTCGGGCCGACGGTGAAGAAGGTGAGAATATCGAGCAGCGCGAACCCCGCACGCACGATGCTCGTCAGACCCGTTTCCTTCAAGCCCAGATCGGTGAGGAATTCTCGCTTTTCCTCCTCCGTCAGGCCCGCCATTTCCGCTTCGATCTTCGCTGAAATCACGACCGATTCCGCGCCTTTCGCTTTTGCCATCGCCGCCGCTTTGGCGGAGATTGCGTTGCCGGTCGCGGCCGAGCCCTCATCGACATTGAGCACATACATCGCCGGTTTGCTGGTGAGCAGTTGCAACGCCTTCACGCGTTTGGCTTCTTCGCGGTCCTTCGCTTGATAAAGGCGCGCCGGTTTGCCTTCGCGCGTCAGCTCGAGGATCGGCTTGATGATCTCGATGTTCGCGAGCGTTTCCTTATCGCCGCTTTTGGCTTTTTTGTTGAGGTTATCGAGGCGCTTTTCGAGGCTCTCCATATCGGCCAGAATCAGCTCGAGCTCGATGATCTCGGCATCGCGCTCCGGGTCGACCGAACCTTCGACATGCACGATGTCGCCGTCCTCGAAGCAGCGCAGCACATAGATGATCGCATCCGTCTCGCGGATATTGGCGAGGAACTGGTTACCAAGCCCCTCACCTTTACTCGCGCCGCGCACGAGGCCCGCGATATCGACAAATTCGAGCTGGGTTGGGATAATGGTCGCGGAGCCCGCGATTTTCGCGAGGCTGTCGAGGCGCTGATCCGGCACCGCAATGCGCCCGACATTCGGCTCAATGGTGCAAAACGGATAGTTCGCCGCCTCCGCCGCTTGCTGCGACAGCAGCGCGTTGAATAAGGTCGATTTGCCCACGTTGGGCAGGCCGACGATACCGCAGTTGAATCCCATGATCTTATTCCTTTGTTTCTGTGTCGCCCGCTTTAGCCGGTGCCTTAGCATCTGTCGCGGGTTTTTCTTTCTTTTCTTTCACCGGTGCAAAATCGGCCGCGACTTTGGTCATCACCATCTCCGGTTTCTTCTGCCAGAAGAGCGGGAAATGCTTCACCAGTGAGACGTTCACCGCATCGACCAGTTTCTGTTCCTCCGCCGTAAAACGGCTGAGCACATGCGAATGCACCTGTTCCTTCATGCCCGGATGGCCGATGCCCAAACGGATGCGCCAGTAATCCGGGCCCACCATTTGGTCGATATCCTTGAGGCCATTATGGCCGTTCGCGCCACCGCCTTGCTTAATGCGGATTTTACCTAAGGGGAGATCCAGCTCGTCATGCAGCACGATCACGTTCTCGGGTGGGATTTTGTAAAAGGACATCGCCGCCTGCACGCTCTTGCCCGAGAGGTTCATGAACGTCATGGGTTTGAGCAGAATGACCTTCTCGCCCTCAATGGAGCGTGATGCTGTCTCGCCGTGAAATTTTGAGGAAAAACGCTCGTGCGCTGCCAAAGCGTCGACCGCCATGAAGCCGATATTGTGACGTGTTGCGGCGTAGTCGGACCCCGGATTGCCAAGACCGACTACAAGCCACATAACGCCTCTCTTGGAGCGAAATGATACGAAACCAGCTTACTTCTTCGCAGCCGGTTTGGCAGCCGGAGCTGCCTTACCACCTGCTGCCGGTGCGGCGGCTGCCGCTGCTGCAGCGCCTGCTGCGGCCGACTTGGTGCTCGGTACTGCTGCTGCCACCGGTGCGCCTGCTGCCGGCTCTGCTTCTTCCTTCGCACGGCCCGTAATGGAGGCGATGGTGATTGAGCGCTTAGTTGCCGGGGTGACACCTTTTGGCAATTCGAGGTCGTTCAAATGCACGGATTTGTTGATCTCGAGCGTCGAAACATCGACATCGATCGAGGCCGGAATGCTAGCCACCGGCGCGAGCAGTTGTACGCGGTGCGACACCACGTTGAGTACGCCGCCGCGCTTGATACCGATCGATTTTTCGGCGTTCATCACATGCACCGGCACCCATACTTTCACCACCGATTTGTCATCGACCGCGAGGAAATCCGCATGTTCGATTTTATCGGTTACCGGGTTCAGCTGCACTTCGCGCGGGATCGCGAAAATATCTTTGCCAGCGCTTTTGAGCGCGACGATTTTGTTCATGAAGCCACCGCGGAAATATTCGTTGGCAAGCGCGCGCGCTTCCACATTCAGGCTTACGTTCGCTTTATTGTTGCCGTAAACGACCACCGGCACAAAGCCAGCACGGCGAGCTGCACGGGCAGCGCCTTTACCTGGGGTTTCACGGGTTTCTGCTTTGAATTCAACTGCGGCTTTCATGGTCTTCTCCTTTAGTTATGTCATCCCAGGCATCCGGCCCGGGCTCCAGAATTTCTCAAGATTCTCTCGCAATTTTGGCTGCAAAAGAGGGGGGCTTATAGCGGGCGGGCGGGGGGCTGTCAACCAAGGAGTGTTCGCGGCCTATCCGTGAAAATAATCATAGATCGCACGGGCGGTGGATTTGCTGATGCCCTTCACCTTCTCGAGCTCAGCGATGGTCGCCGTCTCGACATCCGCTCGGCTGCCAAAATGCTGTAATAGCGCTTTTTTTCTGGTACCGCCGATGCCAGGGATGTCATCCAGCGCGCTGGTGGTGAAGCTTTTGCTGCGTTTGTTACGGTGGCGGCCGATGGCGAAACGGTGGGCCTCGTCCCTAAGCCGCTGCAGATAATGCAAAGTCGGATGGTTGATGGGCAGCTGGAACGGAGGTTTCCCCGGCTGGTGGAACCATTCCCGGCCCGCATTGCGATCCTCGCCCTTTGAGATGGCGACGAGGTTGAGGCCCACGACCCCGATTTCGGCCAGCGCCTCCTCGACCGCATGGAGCTGCCCAAGGCCGCCATCGATCAAAATCAAATCCGGTATGTTCCAATCCGTATCGCCCGTCTCCTTCGCGCGTTTGAACCGCCGGCGAAACACTTCCTTCATCATCGCGTAATCGTCGCCCGGTTCGGTCGCGGCGTCTTTGATGTTAAACGTGCGGTAGGATTTTTTGTCGAAGCCTTCCGGCGTCGCGACAATCAGCGCACCAATCGCATTCGTGCCGCTGATATGGCTGTTGTCATAGACCTCGATGCGCTCGGGCATTTTGGGCAAATCAAACAGCTCCTTCAGTGCCAATAAATGCTGCGCCACGCTCGCGCGTTCCATCTCGAGTTTCTCGAGCGCGCGCATCGCATTCGCTGCAGCATTTTCTACCAACGTCAATTTATCGCCGCGCGCGGGGACCCAGATTTCGACCTTATAACCGGCACGAATGGCGAGGGCTTCTTCGAGCAATTTCGCTTCTTCCGCCAAATCTAAGCTCAGTATAATTTCGGGTGGGGGCAGATGCGCCTGGTAGAACTGCCCGAGGAAACCCGCGAGGATTTCACCATCGCTCTCTTCTATCGCATGTTTGGGGTAGAAAGACTGGTTGCCAAAATGTGTGCCGTTACGGAAGAAAAACACTTGCACCACGCTCTTATCCCCGCGCCGCGCAAAGGCGATGACATCTGCATCTTTCAACCCTGCAATGCGTAAGCCCTGCTCTTGCTGCACTTGCGTCAGCGCGCGGATGCGGTCGCGCAGCAAGGCCGCTTTCTCGTAATCCATCGCTTCGCTCGCCGCGTTCATTTCGACGCTCAGCATATCCTGCACTTCGCGCCCGCGGCCTTTCAAAAAATCCTCGGCGCGTTTGATCTGCTCGCCATAATGCGCTTGGTCGACATAACCCACGCAGGGCGCGGTGCAGCGCTTGATCTGGTATTGCAAACAAGGCCGGGTGCGGTTCTTGAAAATCGTATCCTCGCACGGGCGCAGCAGGAAAATTTTTTGCAGCAGCGCCATGGTTTGGTTTAGCGCCAGCACATTCGCAAACGGCCCGAAATAATGGCCGGGTTTGTTCTGGCTCCCGCGATGTTTTTCGATGCGCGGGAACGGGTGCGTTGTATCGATACGTAAATAGGGAAACGACTTATCGTCCTTCAGCAGCACATTGTAACGCGGCATCAGGCGCTTCACGAGCGCCGCCTCGACCAGCAGCGCCTCGGCCTCGTTTTTCGTCACCACTGTTTCCACCCGCGCAATCTGGTTCACCATGCGCAGGATGCGGGTGTTGAGATTGTTGATGTTGGTGTAGCTCGTCACCCGGTTGATCAGGTTTTTCGCCTTGCCGACATAGAGCACCTTCTCATTCGCATCGATCATCTTATAGATGCCGGGTGCGGTCGGGATATCCTTCAGCGTTGCGCGCAGGGCCTCAAGGCCGATGATGGGGGCTGTGTTCATAGGGATGCTATATAAGGTGCAATCCGCGCCATTGCGAGGATTAAGGCCGCGCGGTGATGAGCCCCATGCCGTTGCCAAGCCCAATCGTTTGGCCGGTGAGGCCGGGGGCATTGAGCACATAATCCAGCGCGGCGAGGACTTCCTTGATGGTTCCCGTGCGCTCGAGCGGTGCGCGTTTGGCAAGGCGGTCGAACATGGCCTCATCATCCGTCGCACCGGGTAAGGTGGGGGCAAGGGCAATCATATTCGCGCGGCACCGCGGCGCGCAGGATGCGGCGAGCAACTCAATCACCGCACGCCAGGCATGTTTGCTCACCCCGTAACTGAAGAAATGCGGAGAGACGCTCCAGCCCAGCGCATCATCCCCCAACACCACCACATTGCCTTTCACCCCTTGCGGCAGCTGTTTGAGGAAGCCTTGGGTGAGCAGCAACGGCGCTTCGAAATTCACTGCGAGATGGTTGCGCAAATCGGCGTGCGAAAAATCCGTGATCGTGTCGCGGCTATAGGAGGAGGCATTATGGATGATATTCGTCACCGGTGGCAGATCGCGCCAGATGGCATCGAGGCTCGAGAGATCCTTCAAATCCGCCTGCAGCAACGTCACCTGCACCTCAGCGCGCAAACGCTCCGCCAGCGCCTCAACCTCCGCGCGCGATGCATGGTAATGCAGCACGAGGTCATGCCCCTGGCTCGCCAAATGCTGCGCAATGCCCGCGCCAATGCGCTTCGCGGCCCCGGTAATAAGTGTAGTGGATTTTTTATGCATGCCGGTAGATATAGAGCAACCGAGCGCCTACGCAACTGGAGGATTTATGCCCAAACTCTTACCCCTGATCACCCTGGCTGCGGGCCTGATGCTTGCCCAGCCTGCCGCCGCCGCATCCAAGCTGGCCTTGAGCCTTACACCAAGCGAGCCGGTGATTGCGGGCAAAGAAACCCATCTCACCGCCCAGCTGACGCAAGACGGCAAGCCCCTCACCCCCGCCGATTTGAAGGAAGTGCATACGCAAAAATTCCACCTGCTCGTCATCGACCCGACGCTCGGCGACTACCATCATCTCCACCCCACCCCGGGCGAAAAACCGGGCGAATATGCGCTTAGTTTTACCCCCACCAAATCCGGTAATTACCGCTTCTGGGCGGATGTGACACCAGTCGACGGCACGCAGCAATTCGTGATGGCGGATGTGGGCAGCGCGCCCCACCACGCCGCCATTGACAAAACCGAAACCGCGGAGGCGGATGTTGAGGGTTACCATTTTAAACTCACTTTCGAGGAAGCCCCGGCCGCCGGGAGTGCTGCGATGGGCAAAATCCTTGTCACCAAGGATAAGGTGCCCTTCGCCAAGCTCGAGCCGGTCATGGGTGCGTTCGGCCATATCGTGGCTTTCAGTGAGGATTACCGCACGGTACTGCATGTGCACCCGCTGGGCGCGGAACCTAAAACCGAGGCGGCACGCGGCGGGCCGGAACTTGCCTTTCACCTCGAGACCAAGCAGGCCGGTTTCATCAAGCTCTATGCCCAAATCCGCATCGATGGCCGGGATATTTTCGCGCCGTTTGGGGTGAAGGTGCAGCCGAAAGGCAAGGCAGCGGCGGACCATTCGATGCATGACATGCATGGGATGTAGGCACCACTCCCCGCTAGACTTGGCGATCCAACCTGCTAAAAGGTCAGCCATGAAACTGATCGCCGGAAATAGCAACGCCCCCCTCGCCAAAGCCATGGCGGATTACCTCAACGTGAAACTTACGGAGGCGACGATCCGGCGTTTTTCGGATCAGGAAATCTTCGTCGAGGTGCAGGAAAATGTGCGCGGGGAGGATGTGTTTCTCATCCAATCGACGAGCGCGCCCGCGAACGATCATATCATGGAACTCTTGATTACGCTCGACGCGTTGAAGCGTGCTTCGGCCCGCCGCGTCACTGTGGTGATCCCGTATTTTGGCTATGCACGGCAAGACCGTAAACCCGGCCCCCGCACGCCGATTACCGCGAAGCTTGTCGCGAACCTCATCACCTCCGCCGGTGCCGACCGCGTGCTGACGGTGGACCTGCATGCCGGGCAAATCCAAGGGTTTTTCGACATCCCGCTCGACCATCTTTATGCCCGCCCCGTCATCGTGAATGACATTAAAACGCATTACAAAGACCTCGCCAATGTCATGGTGGTTTCTCCCGATGTTGGCGGCGTGGTGCGCGCGCGTTCGCTCGCCGGTAAGCTCGGTGCGGATCTCGCCATTGTCGATAAGCGCCGCGAGCGCGCCAATGCGTCGGAAGTCATGAACATCATCGGCGATGTCACGGGACGCGACTGCATCCTGTTCGACGATATCGTCGATTCCGCCGGCACGCTCTGCAATGCCGCGACCGCACTGCTCGAGAAGGGCGCGAAGTCGGTTTCCGCTTACGTCACCCATGGCGTGCTCTCGGGCCCCGCCATTGAGCGCGTGCAAAATTCGAGCCTCACCTCGCTCGTTGTCACCGATTCGATCAAGGGTACGGATGCCGCGAAGAACTGCAAAAATCTGCGCTATATTTCCATCGCGCCGCTGCTCGCCGAGGGTATCCGCCGCATTTCGGAAGAAAGCTCCGTTTCGAGTTTGTTCGATTAGGCCATGAACCCCAACCCCCTCATCATCATCGGCGGCGGCAATATGGGCGGCGCGATTGCGCGGCGCTGGGAAGAGCACAGCGTGTGGGATATCCACCTGGTTGAGCCCGACCGCGCGCGCCGCAGCGAGCTCGCCGCCTGCGGCATTGCCGTGCATGAACATCTCGAAGATGCACCGCTGGGCGGCGTCTATTTGCTTGCCATCAAGCCGCAGCAATTTGCCGAGAATACAGCGTCGCTCATCCACACGATTGGCGACCGCGAGAGCCTCGTCATTTCCATCATGGCGGGTGTGGCGCTCGCGGATTTGCAGAAAATTTCGCCCAACGCCGTGCGGGTGATGCCCAACCTACCCGCCATGGTGGGCGAGAGCATGAGCGTGCTCTGCGCGCCGCAGCTTGATGCCAGCACGCGCCAGGAAGTGACCCATCTTTTCTCGCATATCGGCGCGGTGGCGTGGGTTGAGGATGAGGAGCAGCTCCATGCGGTGACGGCGATTTCCGGCTCCGGTCCCGGCTATGTTTTCGCCTTCATGGAGGCGCTGCAGCATGCCGCCAACCATTGCGGATTGGCGCCGGAATTGGCGCGCCAACTGGTCACCCAAACCTTGCGCGGTTCGGCAGCGCTTGCGGCCCAATCGGTGGAGGATTTTGCCACCTTGCGCGAGCAGGTGACGAGCAAGGGCGGCACTACGGAAGCAGCGCTCAAGAGCTTCTCGCATGACGGGTTTAACCGCGCCGTGACGCACGCGGTCGAGGCGGCGGCGAGGCGCTCGCGCGAGCTTTCCAAAAAATAATCACTTCTTTATTTTCTCCACAGCATAATGCGCCTGATTGGAGCGTGATTACGTTCGATTGCGCGATGCCGCTAACTTAGGATGGCTGCGGCGAAATCATGGATAGGCTGCAGCAAAATCGCGTGAAAATTTCGAGGATTATGCTGCACTGCAATATGGCGCTTGACATCCCTAGGTTGTAGGCCTATATTGCACCGCAACACGATATCTGCAGGACGGTATCGGTGAACAAAATATAAGGAGAATTACCATGGCCTACCAAAATCCATTCGCTGACATGATGAAGCAATTTAGCGATTATAAAGCGCCGAGCTTTGCATCCTTGCAATCGATCGATGCGAACCAAATCATGAGCATCGGCCGCAAGAACGCGGAAGCGTGCTCGGCTGCTGCGCAAGCGCTGGCAGAAAGCGCGCAGGCGATCACCCGTCGTCAGGCGGAACTCGCGCGTGCACAAGTTGAAAAAACGCTGAAGACGGCGAAGGATCAGCTGGTGAACGGCTCGCCGGAAATCAATACCACCAAGCAGGTTGAGTTCGCGAAAACGATGTTTGAATCGTCGCTGAACAATCTGCGCGAAGTGGGCGAACTGGTGACCAAATCCTGCTTCGAAGCGTTCGACGTGCTGAACCGCCGCGCCTCGCAATCGATCGAGGAAATGACCGGTGCTGCAACGGCGACCACCACGACGAAGAAAAAAGCGGCTTAAGTTAGCTCGCTTAAAATACGAAAGCCGGAGGGAGCGATCCTTCCGGCTTTTTGTTGGCTGCGGGCGGGTTCAGCTTACCAGTCGCCGCCACCTCTGCTACCGCCTCGATCGTTGCGGCTGCGCATGCCGGAGCGCGGAGCCATGCGGCTCGAGCTTGAAACATCTGCACCATCCTCAACATGCACCACCGCACAGCTCGTGCCATCGTTCCAATCGACACGGCCTTTGCGAAGTAACGTCGCCATGTCCTCGGATGCTGCGCCTTTATCGGATTGCGCTTTCACTTGCGCATCCATTGCATCATTTAGCTTACGATCATTGCGGTAATCGCCTTGCGCATTTTGTGCCCGTCTTGCGCCCCGGTCGAGATCAATACCGGCATCGCGATCATTCCAGGTATTCAGCTCCAGCTGCGCTTTTTCCTTATCAACACCGGTGCCGTTTTTCGCGGTTTCTTTGAGCTCTCTGCCGAGTTTCAGCCGCTCGCTCACATCGACTACGCCATCGCGGTTAGTGTCCCCACGCTGGCCGAGATCATATTCCGTTACCGTACGATCCAACCTTTGCTGCGCCCCAGCCGATGTTACTTCCTGCTCTTCCACCCGCTTCGCGTAATGCTCACCCACACAGCTAATGCCTTCTGCCTCTTCGCGCGTCATTTCCTCGCTACGGCGACCTTTGAAAGTATTGCCCATGCGTTTATGGGTTTGTTCAACCGTATCGGGCTGCGTCGCATTGCGAATCCCTGTTGCGGCACGTTTGCGGGTTGTTTGGCCACGCTCATCTTCCGGCGTTTCATCCGCCGCGCCGCGCAGCATATCTACAGCGTCTCCCAGATAGGCACCGGTTTCTTTGGCCTGGGCAACCCCGTCACCATTCGCATCGTAATCGCTACGCATTTCGCGCTTGGTTTTGCTCCCAATATGCCAAGGTAAAAGATTCTTCGGCGCGAGATTGCCTTCTTCTTTTTCGGCAGCGCGCTCGGCAGCTTTGACGTCATTTCTGGTAAATAATCCCATCCCCAGATTTTATCGAAAAGCTCTTAATATTCGATTAAAGGCTGCACCGCCCGGGGCAAGCGCAAGGTCACTTCGAGGCCAATGATGCGACCCCCATCATCCTTCTGATTTTCAAATGTAATATCCCCGCCATGGCTTTGCGCCACCGCGCGGGCGATGGAGAGGCCAAGGCCCACCCCGCCCGTTTCATTATTGCGCGAGGGCTCGAGGCGCGCGAAGGGTTTGAACACCGCCTCATGCTCGCCGTCGGGAATGCCCGGACCCTGATCCGTCACTTTGATGCGCATAAAGGTCGCGCTTTGTTCGATGGAGAGGTTGGCGACCCCACCACCATAGCGCAGTGCATTGTCGATCAAATTCATCAGCGCGCGGCGGATGGCTTGCGGGCGCAGCATGAGCGAGGCCGCAGCACCCGGCGTGTAATGCACCGCGCGTTTGCTGCGGCGGTAATCGGCGGCGATATCCGAGAGCAGCAGGTTCAAATCCATCGGCTCGGCGAGCTCCCCGGCATCCCCGCGTGCGAAATCGAGATATTCGTCGATCATGCCACCCATTTCGTCGATATCGGCGGCAAGGGCCGCACGCGTCACCGCATCCATGGTCGCGAGCTCAAGCTCGAGCTTCATACGCGTGAGGGGTGTGCGCAGATCATGGCTGATGCCCGCGAGCATTTCCGTGCGATTTTGCACATGGCGGTGGATGCGCTCACTCATCACCATGAACGCACGCCCGGCACGGCGCACTTCGCTCGCTCCACGCGGCTTAAACCCGGTTACATCCTGCCCCAACCCCAGCTGTTCGGCGACACGGGCAAGCTGCACAATCGGCTTCACCTGGTTGCGCAAAAACAACGTCGCGATGAAGATGAGCAGGAAGGAAGTACCACCCATCCAGAGCATGAAAATGAGGGTGGTGGAACTTGCCAGCGCCTTATAACCAACATCGAAATTGAGCACACCGCCGGGTGCTGGAATGCTAATGCGCACGGTGTTTGCATCATCCACCAGGCGTAAGGCAATTGGCTCTTTGACCCGCTCGCTGAGGCCCTTGTAAAGCTCCGGGAATTGGCGACGGCCGCGACCATTATCCACTTCGGTGCTGGTAGTATCGACACTGATCACAACCCCGAGCTGCATCCCAATTTGTTGCGCGGCTTTGAGTGCAACCTGTGCATTCTGCTCCTCGCTGGTAGTGGTGTAAATTTGGTAGATCCAGGCTACATCCCCCACCACGGAATTCGCCATGTTGCGCGAAACGCTGGCCCAATGCCGGTCATAGAAAATATGTGCGATGAATAGTTGCGAGATCACCATCGGCAGCACGAGAATGAGGAATGCACGGCCGAACAGATTGCTCGGCACAAACTGCTTCAGGCTGAAGCGGCGACGGCGGCGGTAAAGCGCGGTGGGCTTAGGCGGGTTCGGCATAAAGCACATACCCCGCATGGCGGATGGTTTGCAGGTAAATCGGCTTGCCCGGCTGCGGCTCGATTTTTTTGCGCAGGCGGTTGATTTGCACATCGACCGAGCGCTCGTTGCTCACTTCACCGAGCGTGGTTGCAATGGTTTCACGGCTCACCGGCACGCCCGCCGATTCCGCCAGAATGCGCAGGCAATCGGCTTCGCTGCTGGTCAGATAAATCGGCGTTTGGTCCTGCAGCAAACGGCCTTGCGCCAAGTCAAACCGGTAAGGCCCGAACTGCACTGCGCGTTTCGCATTTACTTTTTCGCGCGCGCGAGCGACGATATTTTCAAGCCGCAGCAGCAGCTCCTTCGGCGCGAAAGGTTTGGCGAGGTAATCTGCCGCCCCGGCCTCGAGCCCAGCAATGCGGTCATCTGCCTCGCCACGCGCGGTGAGCAGCAGCACGTGCGGTGCACCAACGCGCTC
>JBEHYI010000022.1:0-18210 GCA_048498255.1 Pseudomonadota bacterium
GACCAGCCCATCACCGGTGAGCGCTGGGTGGGAGTGAAGGGTGCAGCTACACACTATGTGACACGTCATTCCAACGAAAGTTGGAATCCATCTTCTTTACCGCAGGTGAATTCCAACTTACGCTGGAATGACGCCGTGATTCTGCGCACCCGCGCCTGCGCCTCCCTTGCGGAAGCGGAATTCTCCACCACCTCGGCAAATTACTTCACGCCAGTGCAGGCAAAACACATCGTCGCTCTCGCGCAAAGCTGCCGCACGACGGTGAAGGATGGCGATTGCTATGCTTACGGCCTCCTCGCGCGCGGCCTGCGCGATATCGTGGTGGATGCGGGCCTGAAACCCTACGATATCCTCGCCCTCGTCCCCATCATCGAAGGTGCGGGCGGGAAGATCACCGGCTGGGATGGCGCGGCGGTGACACTAACGAACTATCGCGATGTGGTGGCGGTGGGGGATGTAAAACTTCGCTCCGCTCTTCAAGCAGCACTCACGGGCAACTAAGCGCGCGATTGCCCGCCCACCTGAATGCCATGTTTGGCAAGCGCATCGTTACAATCTGTATCAAACTGGGTTAACACACCCGTCGTTTGCCCATCTCCCAGCCCGCTCCATTCCTGAAATAAATCAGAGAGCATCTTTCGTTTGTCACGTTCATCACGTAGCAATGAGAAGTCATTCTCTTTTCCGACACGCTCAAGCCGCGAGGCTATATAAGCGACAGCAATTTGGTTGATGATAAAATAGGCGGCATAGCCTTGTGCGGTGTCGAAATCACATCCCAATTTTTCCTGCACCTGCGGTGCCATTGCAAACTCTGCATCCAAATCAAGCATGGTGGGGCTGGGATTGGCGCTCATAATTAATTCTTCCAGTGCCTCTACCGAAACGCCAGCTGCTTCCCTGCATTTCGATGCTTTACTGTAGATGGCAAATAAATTCCCTTGCAGCAGCGTTGGTATCGCTGCTTGCGCGCCAGCTTTAATATAAGTTCCGATTTGTGCAGGATCCATATTCAGTTGCTTTCCTAAAGGCGCCATTATACTGAGCGTTTTCCTATTATTGGATGACAATTTTATGACAAAAACCCTCCATATCATCGGTTCCGGCCTCGCGGGCAGCGAAGCGGCGTGGCAAGCGGCAGAGCTGGGCGTCAGCGTGGTGCTGCATGAAATGCGGCCGGTGAAGCCCACGGAGGCCCACCATACCGGCTATTCGGCGGAGCTGGTTTGTAGCAATTCCTTCCGTTCGGACGATCATGAGAAGAACGCGGTGGGCCTGCTGCATGAGGAAATGCGCCGCTGCGGCAGCATTATCATGCGATGTGCGGATGCGAATAAGGTGCCCGCCGGTGGTGCGCTGGCGATGGACCGCGATTTATACGCGAAAGCGGTGACGGAAGCGCTCGAGGCGCATCCGAACATCACCTTCGCGCGGGAGGAAGTTTCGGCGCTGCCGGGCGCACATGAAGGGCTTTGGATCGTCGCCTCCGGCCCCCTCACCTCGGGCGATTTGGCGGCGTCCATCCTTCAGCAAACGGGCCAGGAATATCTCGCGTTTTTCGATGCGATTGCGCCGATTGTGGCGTTCGATTCGGTGGATATGAGCAAGGCCTGGTTCCAATCGCGCTACGACAAGGTGGGCCCCGGCGGCACGGGGAAGGATTACATCAACTGCCCGATGAGTAAGGACGAATATTACGCCTTCATCGACGCGTTGATTGCGGGTGAGAAAACGGAATTCAAGGAATGGGAAAAGAACACGCCCTATTTTGAGGGCTGCCTGCCGATCGAGGTGATGGCGGAACGCGGGCGCGAGACGTTATGTTTTGGGCCGATGAAGCCGGTGGGGCTGACGAATCCGCATAACCCAACCGTGAAACCGCATGCGATTGTGCAGCTGCGGCAGGATAATAAGCTCGGCACGTTGTTCAACATGGTGGGCTTCCAAACCAAGCTGAAATACGGCGCGCAGAGCCAAGTTTTCCGCATGATTCCTGGGCTCGAGAAAGCGGAATTCGTGCGCCTGGGCGGCATTCACCGCAACACGTTCATCAATTCGCCGCTGCTGCTCGATGGTTCATTGCGTTTAAAAAACGCGCCGCATTTGCGCTTTGCCGGGCAAATTACCGGGGTTGAGGGGTATGTGGAATCGGCAGCTTCAGGCCTCATGGCTGGGCGTTTCGCTGCGGCGGAATTGCTAGGCCAAGCAATCACCCCGCCACCCGCTACCACGGCCCTTGGCGCGCTGCTGAACCATGTGACGGGCGGGGCAAACGCCGCCACCTTCCAGCCGATGAATGTCAATTTCGGCCTCTTCCCGCCCCTCACCGAAAAGGTGAAAAAAGATGGCCGCCCGCAGGCTTACACGGGCCGGGCGCTGAGGGATTTGGCGGGTTGGAGCGGGCAAAGAGCGGCGGCTTAGCAAATCCCGCTAATTCGACCCACCGTCACTTCACGTGCATCATCATAGGCTGCGTCAAGGCGCGCATCGTAAGCTGTGCCTTCCTGCTCATAGAATTTGTGCGAGGTGATGTCGCCATGGCGAATTCGCAGAATTTCCGCTCTCGTGAGAGGTGTATCTAAAAGAATTGCGCGCGCCCTCAGATCGGCCATGATTTCTCGCGTAACTACTTCCTCTTGTGGGCTTAGCGGTTTATCCAGTGCCGCTTTTTCAAAAGCGTGGATAAATGCTGCGGTCAAGTCCGCACGGCTGACTGCGCCGGGATTGGGTTCAATCGCCTCGGGTATACCTACACGCGCAACAAAGCTCGGTGCAGCCCCCATATACTGCGCGTGCAGTGTTTCAAAAATTTCATCGAGCGCAGGGTCGATGCTTTCACCATCGAGAGCCGTGATCGAGGTTGCCTCTTTTTTCAGCGCTTCCCATTCTGCCGCATCGGGCAGGCCCGGCTTGTTAATATTCTCTTTCAAGCCAAAAATAATATCGCCAACCCTTTCATTTTTTTGCCACTCATAGCCCATGATATGATCGGATTCCGGGAATTTCTCCCGGATTGCCGCGCTAAGCAACTGGCTGAATTCTGCGCGGCTAATGGATTTGGCGGCAACGATTTCCGGGGCAACATTTTCCGCATGCAGCTTGCAGGTGCCGACATTTTCCTCAAACGTTGTATGCAGCACATGGTAGAAATGCTCAGGAACAAAGCTTGGAATCTGTAGGATATTTTTAGCAATGGCATTCAACTCGTTTATATCCAAGGGATTGCTCTTATCGATGCGTGCGCCCAATTCCTTGATAAAATTGCTGACAAATTCTCTCTGATCATAATTGAGCCTCTTGCTCAAAAATTCCGTTTTGAGCTTTTCAATCAGAATGCCCGTTAATTTAGGACGATCCTGCTTCGGCCCTTTCAGTTTGGCGGCGACAGGAGCTGCGGGGCTTGCTTTGCGGAAGTAATCTGGCTGTGCGCCCCCCAACACGGTGGTGGTCATGAAGCTCAGTTGCGGCTGCTCACTAGCACGCGGATCGCGGTTGAATAGCGGCTTGAAAAGCACGTTATAATAAAACTCAGCTGATTCGTAACCGGTGGGTACAGGTTTGCGGTCCAAGCTATCAGGCGCAGGATCTTTCATTTTTCGCGGCGTAAAGCGAATACCGCCGATTACTTCCTGCAGCGTGGCGCCAAGCGAAGCGGGCGTGATGGGTGTTTTTTGCTCTTTTAACTTTTCCAGCACCGGCATGATGATGCTGCGATCCGGATCAGAATACGGCCTTATCCCGTAGGCAGCGACAAGGGTTTTTAACACCCAATTCGCCTGGCTATGGGTCACTGCATCGCGTGGCGCCAAATCATCCTGTCTCATCTGTATGCTCCTTGATATTTTCACCCACCATAGCCTGCCAATCGCAAAGTTATGTGAAGATTTGATGAATATCGGTGCAAACCGTTATTTAGCGGGGCTTTTGGGAAAAATTCAGTTTTGTCATCAAACTGTCATGCTTTTCAGCTAAGCAGCCCGCATGACGCCCGATTACGTGCAGCAGGAAGAGCAAGAACACACGCGCAACTGGATCCTTTCCGGTATCGCGGGGATCACTGCGTCGGCTGTGGCGACGGCGGCCACCATCCGCGCGCAATTCTGGGAAGACATCAAGGATGTGCCAGAGGTAAAAGCCCTGCTCACCACCCAAGGAGAAGAGCTTCACAAGCATTGGGCGAGCGCGAAAGATAAATCACGCAATATTTTCCACAGCGAGCTCGACGCCATCAAAAAACGCCACGACGGCGAGATGGCGCAACTACTGCACGATCACCATTACGCGTCAGTCGGATGGGAAAATATCGTGCAAGGCATTATCGACCGCGCGAGCTCGATGGATGAGAGCTCGCAGCGCAGCATCGCGATCAACGCGGCGATCACGGCGGCGGTGGCGATTGGCGGAACTTATATGTTCCTCAACAACCACCATATGCGCGACAAGCTCGACCGTTTGGGCAAGCAGTCGGATCATATCAGCAGCCGGGTTGATCGCCTGAAAGAATCGGTGACGGACGCGGCGAACGACAATCACAGCCGCGCGAACGATAACGAGCCGCCGCGCCACCACGAGCGCGACGTTGCACATGGCTCACACCGCGAGCGTGTTGAGCGCCATGCGGGCCATTCCACGTCGAATGCGTTGGAGTAATCGCCGCTGACACTTTATGCTTGCCCCAAGCATGCAGTTTCAAACCCAACTTAAGCGCGCCCGCATCACCTATGCCATGCTGATGGCAAGCACCACTTGCGTCATCATGTCGGCGATTACGGTCAGCATTCTCACGCCCACGGCCCTTTTCTGGCAGCATTGGCCGACGGTGCTTGGCATTGATTTACTGGTGGCGAACCCGGTGGCAATTATCCTCGGGCCCATGATCCGCCGCATCTGCCACCGGCTTTACCCGCAGATTTCCCAATAAGCTGCTGATACTTATAGATCAATAAATATAAAGAAATATGCGCGGTTGTCATCAAACTGTCATGAAATTCAAGTAATGTTTGAGGATGACCGCGAAAAAGGAACAGAAACAGAATTTCCTGACCCCTCCCTTGGAATGGGCAATTGCGAGCGTGGCTGGCCTGATCAGCGGCGCGGCCGGCGTGATTACGGATATTCGCGGCCGCTTCCACGACAACATCAAAAAAACTGAGGTTTTTGCCCCCCTCTTCGCCAGGCATGATGCGGAAATGACGAAGCTCGTTGGTGATTCGCTGGCACCGGGCGTCAAAGAATTATTGGGCACTCAAAATACGGAAGTGCTGATTGAAGGGCTCAAGAAATTACCGACACCGGTTGCGGCGCCCTTTATCAAGGGATGGGCCGATAACAAAAACGCCTTTACCCATGTCAACGAGCTGATGCTGGAAAAAGGCTACGGCATTTACAGCAACGGCCTCAAAGGGATCACGCTTGGCAACATTCAGCGTTTCGAAACCCTCTCCAAAGTACTGGCGCAGCCGCAAGTTGCTTTCCGGGGCGCAATTGCGACCTTTATTGGGGTTGCGGGCACGAAAATGGCGCTGAACAGTTTCCACACGCGCGATAAGCTGGACGAAATCCACGGCATGCTCGCGGAGCAGGAGCAGAGCCGCTAAGCGCGGTTACCGAACAAATCCTCGATATCCATTTGCTTGGGCGCTTCTTTCGCTTTGCGTTGGGGCTTGGGCTTGGCCACGAGTGCCACGGCCGGCGCTTCGGCGTGTGCGGGCCGCGCGATGAGGTGATCGCGCACGATGCGCACGGGCGCGCCCGTCAGGCGGTCGATGAAGCTCATGGCTTGCGCGGCGAGCATTTCGCGCGCGGTGTCTTTCGGGTTCAGCATGAAATTCAGCCATAGGCCGCGGATGAGCGCATGCAGCTGCGTCGCCGCGTTGCGCGCCTCCTCGAGCGAGCCGCCGAGCGTGTGGGCGAGCGCGGCGGTCAGCGTGTTTTCGATTTTCAGATCCGCCGCATCCAGCTGGTTGCGGTAGGCCGTTTGCGTCGCCGCATGGCCCCAGAAGGCGGACATGACATTCAGGCGGCGCGCCGAGCAGAGTTTTTTGCCGAAATGGGCGTTGATGAGCGCATCGAGCCGCGCGCGGCCGTCATCCGCCGTTTTGGTCAGCACCTCGCCCCACTCCGCCTCGTATTCGTCGATGAGGGTTTTGAGGGTTTCGCGCAGCATCATTTCCTTGCTGGTGAAGTAGAAATTGATGATGCCGCGGCTCATGCCCGCGCCCTTTGAGATATGGGTAATGGTTGTTTCCATCAGCCCGCGCTTGGCGATGGATTCGAGTGCAGCGGCGATGAGTTGTGCTTTGCGCTTATCCTTGACGTTTGCCCGTGACATCAGAAAACTCCATAGCTTGGTGGATTTCATTGGCAATATGTTCAACCAGCGATAGCGCCGCAGGGCATTAAACGCAAGTATAATTGGTGGGTGACGGCTGGGTGATTAGTCACTCACCTCTCCACTGGCGTCATTCCCCGAATTTCCATCTTTTACTGAAAGCAAAAATGGAAATTATAGGGGAATCCATCTTCATCTAATTAGGAAGTTGGATTCCCCTATAATTTGCCTCATCTGCCTACGCTAAAGCTTCGGCAGACAGGAGAGCAAATTCGGGGAATGACGCCAGTGGAGAGGTGAGTGGCCCCGTTTACCTTGGGGATGTCGCTACTTCCCGGGCCCACCCTCTACCATTAGGATTGCACAGTTAAAGCCCGCACACAGCAACGGCATGCAACCAATGTAACAGCACAACATTACAACCTTTTGAAAAACCGAAGCCGCGCAAAAGAGCGTTTGCATCAATTCACACTAAGCCCCAACTCCACCGGCGTGAAAATCTCGCTCTTGTTGCAAAACTGGCAATGCACGCTGGCTTTGCCACCCACAATCATATCCGCGCGGTCGGTGATGGGCATGCCGAGCAGTATTTTCTCGATGCGCTCGCGCGAGCAGCGGCAACCGACGGTGAGCGGCTGCGCGTCATACACAATCACCCCCGCTTCGTGGAACAGGCGGTAGAGCAAAGTTTGCGCGTCGAGCAGCGGGTCGAGCAATTCGTCCGCCTTCACGGTGCCGAGCATGGCAAGCGCGTAGCGCCAGGCCTCCTGATTTTCCTCGGCGGCAAGCGGCGTGCCTTCCGGCATGCGCTCCACCATCATGCCAGTGGCGGCCCAGGGCGCGGCGTCGCTAACCGCGAGTTTCATCTCAACATCGAGCTGTTCGGAATTGGTGAAATAATGCTGCAACGCTTCGGCCACGGAATTGCCCTCGAGCGCGACGATGCCCTGGTAACGTTGCATGTTCACGCCAGGGTCGAGGGTGATGGCGAGATAGGCATCCGCCCCGACAAGGTCGGTCGGGCTCGGGTTTTTGAGCTTAGCGATTTGTGCTCCGGCTTCGGGCGATACTTCCGCATAGCCGCGCAGCGCGCCGCCATAGACCGCATCGACCACAATGAGTGGAATCAACCCCTTGCCGCGGATTTGGATGGTGAAAATGCCCTCTTGCTTGAGATTCGCCGAGAGCATGCTGGCGACGGTTATGAGCTCACCGAGAAGTTTGACCACCGCATGCGGGTAGTCGTAGCGCGAGAGGATGGTGTTCGCCACATCCCCCAGCCGCACGATGCGGCCGCGGACATGGCCGCCTTGCAGCATAAATGGGGTGAGCAGGTTTTGGATGGGTGCAATCTCGGGCATGGCGCGCCATCTAGCTGAGCGCGTAGGGCTTGGGAAGTAAAAACTTCCGGTGGTTTGGCCGCGATTAGATGATCGTGGTGGCGTAGAGAATCGTCACCAGCAGCATGGCCCCCACCGCGAGATGTGCGGCACCGGAGTCGCTGCGACCAAATTCATGGAAATAACGAATAATACGATCGGTTTTCATACTTGCCCCCGTAGTGAAAGATAGCGAGAAAACATCACTTCTTTTTTATTTTTTGTAGGTCTGTTTTTTTGAAACCAACTGAATTCGTAGTAGGCGTGTAACAGAAAAGTCACGAAGCGTCAAAAACATCGGTGTTGCATTATATTTAATTTCACATATTCCAAGCATATCTGCAGTTTTTTTGGTTTTAGTGCGTAGGGATTATATCCGGAATTTCGCAACCATTGCGCGTGTTTTTTCGTGATTTTAGCGATTCCGGTGAGCGGTAATAGTACGCGTGAGTGGGAAGCTTCAAATCCATCTTGCAATAGGGCCTCGCATGTTGCAGCCACGAAGCGATTTAGACCATCCGACGGCGCAAAAGAATCGAGCGCATATTGCTTGAGCCATGTCGCCGGAAAACGTACCCAGCCCTGCGCTGCGTGGAAGGGAATCGCGCGTAGCAAACCGATGGTGGCATAGCCCCTCGCCTCACGCAGAATCGCTACACTATTCGCCTGCGCCGCGGTTTCATCCAGCAGTAGCGCCCATGCGAAATGCAAACTACCCGCGGTGTGGTCGAGGTAGTTTTGCCAAGCAGATTCCTCCGCGATGAGTTCGGGATCAAGGTCCGCCGCGCGCGCTTCGACCATCGCCAGCAGATGGGGAACGATCGCGGGCGTTTGCGCATATATCTCCGCGAGTGCGAGCACCACGGGGTGGCTGCGCGGTTTCTTCCCCGCGATGATTTCCTCCAACGCCTCGCGCCACCAAGCCAAACGAATATGGCCGATCAGCGGTTCGCTGACGATTTCGGCAACGCGTGCAAGCTCGATGGCAAACGCCGTCACCGCATAGAGCGCCCAGCGTCTGTCGCGCGGTGCAAGTTGGATGGCGAGGAAGCGCTCGTAATCGCCGCCGCGCACGTCATCGATAAGAGAAGGTTCGATCATGCGCCTGGCGTAAGCGAGATCGCGCGCGATGGCAAGCGGCGGCGACGCAGCCTGAGAATCATTCGCAATCAATCGCTTACCACTTCTTTACTTGAAGCGGCGGGCAACGTGGCTTACATTCACGCGCAATTATTGGAGAAATAATGCCACTGACACGCCGCAGTTTTCTCAAGCTCACGCTCGGAACTGCTGCTTTTGCCACTGTGCCGCATTTCGCCGGTAACGCCACCGCATCAACCTTTACGAAAGAGACCGCCATGAGCTTCACCCTGCCCCCACTGCCTTACGCCAAAGACGCGCTTGAGCCGCATATCTCGGCGAAAACCTTCGATTTCCACCATGGCAAGCACCATAATGCTTATGTCACGAAGCTGAACGAGCTGGTGGCGGGCACGGAGTTCGAGAAAGCATCGCTTGAAGAAATCATACTCGCGAGCGCGAAGGATGCGAGCAAAGCGCCGCTGTTCAACAACGCTGCACAGCATTGGAACCACAGCTTCTTCTGGCATTGCCTAACGCCAAACGGTGGTGGCAAGCCGAGCGGCGAGCTCGCGAAAAAAATCGAGAGCGACCTGGGTGGATACGACAAATTCGCGGCGGATTTTAAAGCTGCGGCCATCGCGCAATTCGGCTCCGGCTGGGCGTGGCTCGTGAAAGATGCTTCGGGCAAACTGAAAATCACCAAAACACCAAATGCGGATTTGCCGCTGGCGCATGGCGAAACGGCGCTGCTCACCGTGGATGTGTGGGAGCATGCCTATTACCTCGACTTCCAGAACCGCCGCCCGGATTTCGTGCAGACGGTGCTGGATAAGCTCATTAACTGGGAATTTGCCAATGCGAATTTCGCGGGGGAAACGTTTAAGGTCGCGGCTTAGTTTACGCTAGAAATGAAACACCCTCCGTTGTGTGAACGACGGAGGGTGTTTTTTTGGTGAATGTCAGCGTTATTGCTTAGCCACCGTACATTTCTTAGGACCCGTTAGCTCGATCGGCAATGGAACCAATCCAAACAACTGCTGTGGCTCGCAATGCGCTGTTTGAATCAAGTTACGGATTTCCCCAGGAATCAGCGTCTTTCCATCTGATTTTGGAATTGCCTTGCTGGAGCTTGCTTCTTGCAAAGTGATGCTTCCATCATGGTTTACATCCAATGCATTGATTTTATCGCGCGCATATTTTTGCGCCGTCGCCTCATCAATATGCATCGCATAAGGCAGCTCTGTGCCTAACTGATGGTCCATTATTCTCTGTATTACCATGTCCTCTACGCGATGCTTCACATCGTCAAATGACTTAATTGGTTGGCTGTTAATAGCAGCAAAAGCATGCCTCACTTCGGCTCTTACCGTATCCCTAAGAATCACGCGATCGCGATGGCCATCTTTGGCGTCCTCACGCGATAAAGCCGAATGGATGATTGCTGGTATTTTTTCCTGCAGCATTGCCACCGAAATTGGTTGGGTTTGAAAGGCATCAACTTGCTGCTGACTCTTCGTTTCTTTCGTTGGTTTAGATGACATTGTAGTTTGCTCCCTAATCGTTTTTTGTTGTTAGAATGGGCGTTATTACCCACTCCTAATCTACCAAAAATTAGGGTTATTGAATGTTACAGTTTTGTGACAATCAGCGCGGTAGCAGCAGCGCGGCCCCGGCGCGGCGGCCTTCGCCCAGCAGCACGTTGAAAGTGCGGCAAGCCGCGCCCGTATCCATGGTGTCGAGGCCCATGACGCGCTCGCGAAGCGCGCGGCGCAGCTCCGGCGGGATCATTTCGTGGCGGGCTCCCGTGCCGATGAGGAGAATATCGATGGGTTCGGCGAAGAGCGGCTCCAGCGCCTCGAGGGTCAGCTCGCCGCTCCACACCACCGTCGATGTCGGCAGCACCAGCGCGTGCGTCTCATACATCTCCTGCCCGATGCGAAAGCCGCTCGGCCCGTAGGACTGAATCAGCTGCGCGTTGGCAGCGAGTGCGGGGGTGATGTCTTGCATCGCTAAATCGGAATACGCTTCGGCTTGGTCTTTCTCGCCCAGAACACGATCAGCATGCGGCAGAACATGACGGAGGCGAACATCGAGCTTAAGATACCGATGGTGAGCGTAACGGCGAAGCCCTTCACCGCGCCAGCGCCGAGCGTGTAGAGCAGCCCGGCCGCGATCAGCGTGGTGATGTTGGAATCGAAAATCGTGCCGAACGCCAGCTTGAAGCCGGATTCAATTGCTGCGACCGGGCTCTTGCCGAAGCGCAATTCGTCGCGGATGCGCTCGAAGATCAGCACGTTTGCATCGACGCCCATGCCCATGGTGAGCACGATGCCCGCAATGCCCGGCAGCGTCAGCGTCGCCTGCATCAGCGACATGGCGCCAAGCACGGTGATGAGGTGGACCGCAAGGCCGACATTCGCGATCATGCCGAACAGGCCGTAGGACAGGAACATGAACACGACGACGAGCGCGATGCCAACGAGCGACGCGAGCGTGCCCGCGTTGATCGAATCCTGCCCGAGGCTTGGGCCGACAGAGCGTTCTTCGATGATCGTCAGCGGTGCGGGCAGTGCGCCGGCGCGCAGCAGCACGGCCAGTTCGTTCGCGGATTCGGTGCTGAAATTGCCCTCGATAATGCCGCGGCCACCGAGAATGGCGGAGCGAATCACCGGCGCGGTGATGACCTTATTATCGAGCACCACGGCGAAGCGCTTGCCGATATTGGCCTGCGTGATATCGCCGAATTTTTGCGCGCCGAGCGTGTTGAATTGGAACTCCACCACCGGCAACCCATCCGCGAAGGTCGCGTTCGCGTTGGTGAGGTTTTCCCCACCGAGCGCGACCTGGCTATAGACCGCGTAATCACGCTGGCGCGCTTGCGGCTGGCCCGCATCCACATCGTTTTTATCCGAAGGCAGAATCATCGTGTCGGAGGGCACGATATTGCGCGCCACCGCATCCTGGCTCACGTCTTCATTCACCAAATGGAAGGTCATTTTCGCGGTTTTGCCGAGCAGGCGCTTCAGCTCCGCGGGGTCCGACAATCCGGGGACTTGCACCACGATGCGGTCCGCACCCTGGCGCTGGATGATCGGCTCCTTCGTGCCCGCCTCGTTCACGCGGCGCTCGACGATTTCGATGGATTGATCCAGCAAGCGCAGCTGCAGGGATTTCAGATTCGCGTCCTCGTAGTAAAAGCGCGTCAGGCCGTCTTTATCTTCGTTGCTCAAATCCGGATCGACTTTGCGGAAAATGTCGGCGAGCTTCACCCCCTCGCCCACCGTTTCCGGGCGGATGCGCACGGAGACTTCGTTCGCGCTGGCGCGTAAATCCGTGTAGCCGACTTTCGCCGCGCGCAGGGATTCGCGCAGTGCGTCGCGCACATTGGCGAAATGCTCGCGCTTATAGGCGTTGAAATCGAGCTCGAGCAACAGATGCGAACCGCCGCGCAGATCGAGACCGAGGGGCACGGTGGCGCTTGGCATAAAGCTTGGTAGCTTGGCGCGCGCGCGTTCCGGCAGTGCATTCGGCAGCGCCGTAACCATGAAGAACGTGGTGATCGCCATCACCATCACAACTTTCCAACGCGGGAATTGCAGCATAACCAACCTTTATAAAAATTCGCTGGGTATGCATAAGCGCAGATGCGCGCGCTGGCAAGGGTTTAGCGTGTAATACCCTCATTGGCGGTGGTCGGTGACTGCTGCATCCCCAATGTCCATTGCTTTGCAGATGCTGCTGTGTAAGCCCCCATATTTGCCAGCACTTCACTACCGACCCAGGAATGCCGCCCTTTCGTCGCATAAACCGGGGGCAAGGGTTGAAGTTCCAAAGCATGGTCCGAGAAATTCAAACGCACCGTTCCGCACCCAACTTCCCCGTCCTGATTGGCAACAGGATCATAACGTTGGCCTACGGTTAGCAAATTCGTCGCACGCCGTGCCCAACGATTTGCATTCAAGCGTTTTTCGGCAATTTCTTGATCTTGCGCCGATAAATGACTGACGCGTTCGTCATTGCCATGTTCAATCACTTGCCCCAGTTGCTCACGGGACCATTGCAGTTTTGGCAATCCAGCATCGCGGGCACGTAATGCCATGTTATTATCGTCAAAACCCCAAGCACTAAACGATTCATCATAGCCACGAAGCCGTTCGAAATCCTCACGCCGCATTGCGATTCTACCACTAAAGCAACCAGAAATATTATTAGGCTTCTTATGAAAAAACTTTTGCATTATACGTTTTTTATAATCCCTTAGGAGCGATAGCACTTCATCGTTCACATTGCGTGTAATGATCGTTGCAATTGCATGCGGATGTTTCTGGAATTGGCGCGATAGCCATTGCGATGTGTTTGGTGCCAACGAGTTATCCGCGTCGAGATTCACCAAAATATCGCCGGTTGCTAGACGATGCGCCATATTTTTAGCATGGGCCATTTTAAAATGTGGTGCATTTTCAAGCCGTGCATAACGCAGACGCCCTGCCTCAATTTCATCGTGGAAATGTTCGTGCACCCATTCACCCAAACCATCGGGGCTATCGTAATCCAGGAGCACAAATTCAACGTTCGGGTTGCCCGCCTCTGCCTGCAAATTGGCGCGCAACGTCTGCTCAAGATGGTGCTTTCGCCCCTTGCAGGTGATACAATAAGAAACACTGAGTGGCGCTTTGGTCATCATGAATAATCCCATGAATATATGTCATTCATGAGGCAGCAATATGACAATTTTATGAAGAATGAGGTTTAAACGGCCTAGTTATCGTTCGCAACGCTCTCGCGATCAACCACGGCATTGTCGTTTTTATTGGCTTTGCCGTTCGGTTTTTTCTTCTCAGCAACAACTGCCACCGGCGCATCCACCAGGCCGCTGATGGTGGATTTCACGACCGCAACTTCCACACCGTTCGCAATTTCAACCGTGATGGTTTTGTCGTCGTTCAGCTTCGTCACTTTGCCGATAATGCCACCCGCGGTAACGATTTTATCGCCCTTTTTCAGGCCAGAAACGGTGGCTTGCAAATCCTTCATGCGCTTTTGCTGCGGCTTGATGAGCAGGAAATAAAACACCGCAAAAATCAGCAGCAGCGGCAACATGTTCATCATGGGCGAGCCGACGGGGGCGGCAGCGGTGGTATCTACCACGGCATCTTCCGCAAGAACGGTGCTTGGGGCGAAGGCCAACAGCGAATAGAATACAGCGCGCATCATAAATGAACTTTCATGATCTGGATCCCCGCCTACGCGGGGACAACGGATTCGTAAGGCGCAAAGCGCCTAACTCCATCCGTTATTTCAGCTTGGTTTCTTTGAACTCAACATGCTTGCGCGCGACGGGATCGTATTTTTTGAACGCGAGCTTTTCCGTCTGTTTGCGCGGGTTACGCTTCTTCACGTAGAAGAAACCGGTGTTCGCGGTCGATTCGAGTTTAACGAGAATAGTTGCTTTTTTAGCCATGATTGCCTCGGATGTTTGAGGGGCGCCTTTTCGCGCATTTTGCCCCCCCTGTCAAGCAGGTTTCTAAGGATTAATGGCCGCAGGGGCGCAAGCAGCCATGATCCTTATCTTTAGCCCGCCCCGCCCGCTTGAACAGCGCCACCACGCGGTCTTTCACCGTCGCGTGGTCGACAATGGGCAGCGGGTAGCCCGCAGGTTTGGCCAGCGGCACCAGCCACGGCGCGTGAATATCCTTATTACTCATGTTCTTAAGCTCGGGCACATAGCGGCGGATATATTCGCCCTCGGGGTCGAACTTTTTGCTTTGTAAAACAGGGTTAAACACGCGGAAATAGGGCGCAGCATCCGTCCCCGTGCTCGCCGCCCATTGCCAGCCGCCATTATTGCTCGCGAGCTCGTAATCCATGAGGTGCTGGGCGAAAAATTCCTCGCCGATGCGCCAATCGAGCAGCAAATCTTTGGTCACGAAACTCGCCACAATCATGCGCGCGCGGTTATGCATGTAGCCGGTGGTCAGTAATTCGCGCACCGCGGCATCGACCACGGGGTAGCCGGTGCGACCCTCCTGAAACGCAGCGATGTGGTGTTTGTCATAACTCCAGGGGATCGCGCCATCGCGGTAGTGCGGCATGAATTCGTGACGTTCAACCTCGGGGAAATGGAAGAGAATGCTCGCATAAAACTCGCGCCAGCCCAGTTCGCTGATCCATTTTTCGCCCTGCCCATGCGCAAGCGCCGCAGCCACAGATTCGCGCACGCTGAGCAGACCGAAACGCAGATAGGGCGAGAGCTGGCTGGTGCCGGTGATGGGCAGCTGGTCGCGCGCGGTTGGGTAATTGCGTAAGCGCGCGTCGATAAATTGTTCGAGGCGCGACTTCGCGTCCGTCACGGTCCAAAGTTTATCCTTACTATATTCATAGCCTATTTGGGCGAGGGTTTCGGCGGGGCCATTGGCGAGGGATAGCACGCGCAAGCCCGCTTCTTCCGCGGCTTTTGCATTCGCGGCCACATCCGCATAGCGCCCCTTATCCTTCACCGCATATTCTGCGAAATCCTCCGGCCCAAGGCCCGCGCGCCAGAGTTTGTAAAACGGCGTGAAGACTTTGTAGGGCGTTTTATCCGCCTTCAGCATGCTCTGCGGGCTGCGCAGCAGATGATCGACCACCTGCACGAAGCGCGTGTTGGGCGTCACCGCCTTGCGCACTGCCGCATCGCGCACGCGGGTGGCGGGTTCGAAATCCTCGGCGGAGTAGATGGCGCTGGCGCGAAGTGCTGCCGCGAGTTTTGGCACCATCTCCACCGCTTTGCCGTGCAGCACCAGCAGCCCGCCGCCGCGCTTTTGCAGTTGGCGATCAAGGTGGCACAGCGTTTCGGCGATGAACACCAGCCGACGATCCTCCTTGCGACTAAACCGCGTGAGAATCTCGGTATCGAACACGAAGACCGGCTGCACCGGCGCGGCATCGCTCAGCGCGGTGGCAAGCGCCGCGTGATCATGCAGCCGCAAATCGCGGCGGAGCCAGAGGAGGGATACCATCGAGCCTGCTTAGCCGAGGTAATATAAGCGCGACAGAGGATTATGACGATTATGTGAAGTTTTTTATGTTTGCTAGAAAATCGCTCCCTATCCGATTACATTAACCGCGTGTTTTCGGGTTTTAATTTCAGTCGGAAGTTAAAGTTGTCGTTAGGAGATTCTCTCCGATGTGTGTTCTCATACATTACACATGGCCAAACCTTAGGAGATATTCTCATGGGGTTCATATTTGGTGCGCTGACAGTCATCGTCCCTTGCGTCGTGGCTATCTGCTCTCTGGAGATTCCTCCGGAAAGATTAGAGCGCAATCGTCGTAGGCCCTGGTACACGGTCTACTAAGGCGTCAGCCTGGAAAAGGTGGGTATCGAAAGGTGCCCGCCTTTTTTATTTCGACGCCACTTGCTGCGGCAATTTCGTCAGCGGGTCGATGCTTTGGCTACCCTCGCGCACGGCGAAATGCAGCTGCGGCTCCTTCGCGTTGCCGGTTTGGCCGACATAGCCGAGCACTTTTCCCGCTGCGACTTGTTCACCTTTTTTCACGATGATGCTGCTGGCGTGGGAGTAAGAGGTCATCTCGCCATTGGCGTGGCGCAGAATCACGATATTGCCGTAGTTTTTCGCGTCATTGCCCACAAACGCGACTTCACCCGCTTGCGCCGCTTTAATCAGCGAGCCCGGGGGCGCCGCAATCACGATGCCTTCGCTTGAAATACCGTTCGCTTTCGGGCCAAACTTCTCCGTCACCTGGCCATTCACCGGCCATTGCCAGCTGCTATTGCCCGCAGTTTGTGCATAGGGCGATGCGCCGCGCGCAAACGGTGTGCCGTTTTGCTGCGCTACGCCCGCATTGTTCGATTTCCCCGGCGCGCTAAGATCATTGCTGCTGACGCCAATTGCGGGAACTGCCTGGAAGGTGCCGGTCACCCCACCTGCACTCGCCAGCATGCTCACACCGTTATGGCCGTAGAAGCTCGTGCCGTGGTCATCCAGCGTCGCCATATCGTCCCGCCCGCAGCCGGAGAGGAAGATGGTGGTGAGGATCATCAAAAAGGAAACAGCGGATAGACGCATGGCAACCTCTGAAAGATTCAGTGAGCGTGTATTTCAATGTTTCACTTGCCAGTGCGACTTAGGGCTTGATGGTAATAAAGGCCCTTTTTTCTTAAACTTACCGGGGATTTTTGAACTGCATCCCTCGGGTTCTATGAGAGGTAACACACAGCATAATTGAACGCAACGACAATAAAATGCTGCGTTGCGATTTTTTCGTAAATACCCGAGATTGCAGGCATAAATGCAACAGCTAAATTGAACCTTAATTAAGTATAGCTGTAGTGACCGATGGAATCTCTCACTCCCCCACCAACGGCACAAACCGCACGGGGCAGAGCACTTCTTTCGTCACCGTATCTTCCGCGGTGCGGGTCAGGCGCAGGAGCTGCTGATCGGCCACATGCGGGCCGACGGGGATGACCATTTTACCGCCGATGGTGAGCTGGGCGAGCAAGGTCTGCGGAATTTCCGGCGCTGCAGCGGTGACGAGAATGCGCTCATACGGCGCTGCGTGCGGCCAGCCCTTGCTACCATCGCCAATATGCGAATCAATATTGCGCAGTTTCATTTCCGCGAACCGCGCGCGGGCGATTTCTGCCAGCGGTTTGTGCCGCTCGATCGTGTGCACGCGCCGCGCCAATTTCGACAGCACCGCCGCCTGATAACCCGAGCCGGTGCCGATTTCGAGCACGCATTGGGTGGGCTTTACATCCAGCGCCTGCGTCATCATCGCAACGATGGAGGGCATGGAAATCGTCTGTTCGCACGCGATCGGCAGCGCGTTATCCTCATACGCGCGGTCGCGGAAGGCGTCCTCCACGAATTGCTCGCGCGGCACCTGCTCGATGGCAGAAAGCGTGCGCGTATCCGTAATGCCCGCGCGTCGCAGGCTCATCAATAGGCGGATTTTCTCGGATTCCAGCCAATCTTCCTGCGTTTGGTGCAGCACGGGGTGAACGCCCGCAATCAACGGCATGGATTTGGGCTTTTGGCGAACGGCTTTGCGGATCATGGGGCGATTGGGCCATAAGCCGCCCCTCGCCCGCAAGCGCGATTGTGGAAAACGCGGTGTGATTTAGACAGATTCCGTAAGCAATGCTGTTGTTACGGCCACAGTACTCAAAGGCCACAATAGCGTTTAGATACTCCCCACCGCCTCACCCAGCGAGACCATCAGCTTATAATCCGTCATGTCGAGGCTCAGCGGTGTGACGGTGATGTAGCCCTCCTGAATCTGCTCGAAATCGGATTCCGGGTGTTTTTTAAACGGTTCCGTGCGCGGGCCGCCGATCCAGATATAGGGCCGCCCTTGCGGGTCGATGCGGCGGTCGAGGTTATCATCCAGCTTGCGCCGCCCCTGCGGGCA
>JBEHYI010000023.1:0-17769 GCA_048498255.1 Pseudomonadota bacterium
CCGTGTAATAACATTAAAAACTCAGGTACAATATCTTTCACCTAGCAACAAGTCGGTTGCTTCGACCATGCGCGTTGACGCTTCGACCCTTGCTGCTGCTACCGGCGGCATCAACGGTGCTTGGACCTACTCGCCATTCGGCACCAACACCGCTAACTTCATCAGCACCTCGAAACTTCCGAGCGAGCATGGCTCGACCACCGCATTTGGTGACGAGACGACCTACAACGCTACCAAAGTTTCGTACTACACCCCGAAATTCTCGGGCTTCCAAGCTGGCGTAAGCTACACCCCGAAACTGCAAGATCGTGGCCAACTTCTCGGCCGCAGCGACACCGCTGGTGTTAGCGATGTGATCGATCTGGGTCTCGGCTACGAAGGCACCTTCAGCGGCGTGAAACTCGCTGCAGCTGGTACCTACGAAACCGCTAGCAACGAAACCACCGCATCGGTTGGCTACGGTACCGACGATATCAACGCTTGGAACATCGGCGCTCTCGCTGGCTTCCAAGGGTTCAGCCTCGCTGGTTCGTACGGCGACTGGTCGGATTCGGGTATCACCGGCGTTGACGGTGACTACTGGACCGCAGGTCTTGGCTACTCGGCTGGCCCAATCGGCGTTTCGGCTACCTACCTCGATTCTGAGCTGGGCGACAACGATTTCAGCAACATCGTTCTTGGTGCTGAATACAAACTCGCTGCTGGTCTGACCCCGTACGCTGAAGTGTCGTTCTACGACTTCGACAGCACCGGTACGACCTACGACAACGAAGGTACCACCTTCATTCTCGGTACCCAGGTTGCGTTCTAAGCTTAGCGCTTAAAACCAATAAGAGAGGGCGGTTCGCAAGAGCCGCCCTTTTTTATTGCCGCATGTTTTTGGCGGGCATTACTCCCCCTTGCAAAATTTACCGCGCTCGCTACTGTGCGGCTCCCAAGAACATTTTGCAGGTATTGCTATGACCACCCGCCGCCTTCTTTCTTACTACCTATTGCTGACCGCTACGGTGCTTCTCTCCACGTCCTGCAGCCTGCTTCCCAAAAGCGATGCCGATACTTCCTACCCCAAAAGTGAAGAAGACCGTCGCCGCGAGCGTTATGGCAAAATCACTGGCGACGAAGGCCTTGTTATGGGTGGGGTCAGTGATAAGGAGAAAGAGGCGGGCAAAAACCCCCTTGGCGTGAATAGCTTCCTCTGGCGCGCCACGCTCGATACGCTGTCCTTCCTGCCCATCACCGCCGCGGACCCGTTTGGCGGCACGGTGCTGACCGATTGGTACGAGGATGTGGATGCGCCGGGCGAGCGCTACAAAGTCAATGTACTGATCCTGGATCGCCAATTGCGTGCGGATAGCCTTAAAATCACCACCTTCCGCCAGAAAAAAGATGTCAAGGGCAACTGGGTCGATGCGCCCACCGACAGCAAGCTCGGCCGCAAGCTTGAGGATACCGTCCTCACCCGCGCCCGCGAACTGCGCGTGAAGCAGCTGGGCTACTAACATGGCGATCGAATCCGAACGCTACAACGCCCGGGAATCCGAGGCGAAATGGCAAGCTGCCTGGGAAAAAGCCGGGGCCTTTCTCACGCCTGAAAAGAACGCAAAGCCCGACTATTTCGTGCTCGAGATGTTCCCTTATCCCTCCGGCAATATCCATATGGGCCATGTGCGCAATTACACGCTGGGTGATGTGACGGCGCGTTTCCGCCGAGCACTGGGTTACAACGTGCTGTACCCGATGGGGTGGGACGCGTTCGGCCTGCCCGCCGAGAACGCCGCCATCCAACGTGGCGTGCACCCTGCGGCCTGGACGATGAGCAACATTGCCACCATGCGCGAGCAGCTGAAATCGATTGGCCTGAGCTACGATTGGAGCCGCGAAGTCACCACCTGCACCCCGGAATATTACCAGCACGAACAGCGCTTTTTCCTCGAATTCCTCAAGCGCGGCATCGCCTATCGCAAACAAGCAGTGGTCAACTGGGACCCGGTCGATAATACCGTGCTCGCCAACGAACAGGTGATCGACGGTAAGGGCTGGCGCAGTGGCGCACCTGTCGAACGCCGCACGCTGAACCAGTGGTTTTTGAAGATTACGGATTATGCCGAAGACCTCCTCAAAGGTTTAGAAACCCTCGACCGCTGGCCCGACAAAGTCCGCATCATGCAAGAGCGTTGGATCGGCAAATCCTCTGGCGCACTTTTCACCGTTAAAATCGTCTGCCGCAAGGAAGGCAAAGAGCCGATTTTGAGCGATCTCGAGATTTACACTACCCGCCCCGATACGCTCTATGGCATGAGTTTCTGCGCCATTGCGCCCGATCATCCGCTCGCGCAAAGCATGGTGCCGTTCAACCCGGAAGCCGCCGCCTTTATCCAGGAATGCAGCCAACTCGGCACCAGCGAAGAGGCGATTGAGAAGGCGGAGAAGAAGGGTTTCGATACCGGCCTGAAAGTGCTGCACCCCCTTACTGGTCTCGAATTCCCGCTCTATATCGCCAATTTCGTGCTGATGGATTATGGCACGGGCGCGGTGTTTGGCTGCCCGGCGCATGACCAGCGCGACCATGATTTCGCGAGCAAATATGGGCTGCCGATTGTGCCAGTGATCGGCCCTGAGGGTACCGCTTTGCCCCCCAGCAACGAAGCCTATACCGGCGATGGCTTGCTCATCAACTCGCCCCTCTTCAACGGCCTCACGGTCGAAAAAGCCAAGGAACGCGCCATCGAGGAGCTCGAGAAGCGCGGCGTGGGCTCGCGCAAAATCAATTACCGCCTGCGCGATTGGGGCATCAGCCGTCAACGTTATTGGGGTTGCCCGATTCCGATCATTTATTGCGATGCGTGCGGCGTGGTGCCGGTTCCCGACAATCAACTTCCCGTTACGTTGCCCGAGGATGTCACCTTCGACAAACCCGGCAATCCGCTCGACCATCACCCGACCTGGAAGCATGTGAATTGCCCCACCTGCGGCAAGAAAGCGACCCGCGAAACCGACACGTTCGACACGTTCTTCGAATCGAGCTGGTACCCGGCCTGCTACGCCTCGGGTGGCGGGGCAAACGGCATCACAGCGGATGCAAAACGCTGGCTGCCCGTAAACCAATATATCGGCGGCATCGAGCATGCGGTGTTGCACCTCCTCTATTCACGCTTCTTCACCCGCGCCCTCAAAACCTGCGGCATTTTGGATATTGAGGAGCCCTTCACTGGCCTCATGACCCAAGGCATGGTTGGCCACGCGACGTTCAAGGACAGCAAGGGTGACTGGGTCTATCCGGCCGATGTGGTGAAGGATGAAGCTGGAAATTGGAAGTTGGAAAATGGTGATGCCGTCACCATGGGCCGCTCCGAGAAAATGAGCAAATCGAAGAAAAACACCGTCGATCCGCGCAACATCATCGATGCCTATGGCGCTGATACCGCACGCCTGTTCATGATGAGCGATTCACCGCCAGATCGTGGACTCGAATGGACGGATGCAGGGATTGACGGCGCGTGGCGTTACATCCAGCGCCTCTACCGCCTCGTTGCCGAACACCAGGCCCAAGGCGGCACAAACGACGACAGCGCCGAGCTGCGCAAGCTCACCCACAAAACCATCGATGCGGTGCGCAAGGATTTCGAAGGCTTCCATTTCAACAAAGCGGTGGCGCGTATTCGCGAGCTGACCAACGCGATTGAGAAGGAGCCGCCTGGCAAAAACGGTGAAGCAATCGTTGCCGCCATCCATCTCGTCGCCCCGCTCCTGCCCCATCTCGCCGAGGAACTCTGGGCCATGCTCGGCCACACCGACCTCATCGCCACGCGCCCCTGGCCGAAGGCGGATGCGGCCTTGCTAGAAGATGAAACCGTCACGGTTGCTGTGCAAGTGAATGGCAAACTGCGCGCGACCCTCACACTGGCCAAAAATTTGCCCGAGGAAGAGGCAAAGGCGGCGGCCCTAGCCCATCCCAGCGTCATATCCGCGATGGAGGGCAAATCGCTCAAAAAAGCGATTGTGGTGCCGAACCGGATTGTGAATTTGGTGGTGGCTTAAGGGCTGAATTGCAGCGGCGCGATTTCTATCTGGTGATAGTGGTAATCTTGCATTTTCAGACTATTCTCGAGCAGCATTTGCCATTGGTCTTTGAGGATCGCTTTTAAATAAGGCATTTCCACTAGGTGAAAGCCATTGCCTTGCGTTGGTAGGGGCGTCAGCTTGACGCCGGCGGTTTTGAGGCTGTGCAACGCACTGCCTTTGGCAACGAATACAGGTTCATTTGGCAAGGCGATATTTTGAAGATCTCCCCGTTTGAGTGCCCCATTCAACTGAATAAGCAGTAGGTCGGCATTTTCCGGTTCCTGCAATTCGGGTTCGCGCTCAGCCTGTCTTTTTTGCTCCAACGATTTCAAATGCAAGGAAGCGCGGATCATCGCCATGTCCAGCTTCTCCCATTGCCGCGTGTTCATCGCATTTTTGAGAAGCGCCGTGTCGACCCCTATTTCTGCGTCCCCATCTGGACAAATATCGAGGCTTTTCAAAATCGTGCGGGCTTGCCCCGCAGCATAAATATGTGCATTTCTTTGCACGTCTTTTTTGTGGTAGAGCAGCATGAATGGGGGTTGGGTCAGCTTGAGCAGCTCGTCATGCTTTGCCTTCTCCATGGGGGCAAGATCAACTTCCTCATGAAGGGGCTGGTCTTTGGCAACTGCATAATCTTCCATCGCCTCGCCCACATCATGCCATTGCCGTGCATTCATGGCTTCCTGTAAATATGGGCGGTCGATTTCCTGCCAGTGTGGATTATCTTCTGACTGATAGGCGGGGATCTGCATGATATCGAACAATGGCTGACAAGCGGGTAGAATCAGCAAGGGCCAGCCCTGGTCGGGTTGGTAGCCCGGTGCTTGCAGCTTCTTAATCGATTTTTTTGCATCGATGATGCTCTGCGTGTCCAGCGCTTCAGCCAGCTGGCCCTCAAACTCTTTAATTCGCTGATTTATATAATGATCTTTTTCGTCTACGGTCATTTCGCGCAATGCGCCCTCGCTGGCATATTGCCGCAATGCTGCGTGGTATTCTTCCGACATGGTTTCACTCATGCTGGTAAATATAGCGAGAATGTTTTGGGATTTCATGAAGAAATGATGACATTTGCGTAGGCCCCGAATTCTGCTACACCCAAGCCATGAAGCATTTTCTCACCCTTTTCGCCTGCCTTGTCACCCTCAGCGCCTGCGGGTTTCAGCCGCTGCACGGGCAATCCTACCAGCAATCGCTCAATGTCGATTTGGCGGCGATTGCGGTGACGGTGAAGGGCTCCAATGGCTCCACCACCAATACGATTCCTTTGCCGGCGCGCTATAGCGAGCTGTTGAAAGCGGAGATCGAGGATGGGGTGAACCCTGAGGGCCAGCGTGCCGAAAAGTTGTTTCTGCTCGAAGTGAATTTTATCGAAACCGATGTGTCGCTCTTTGTAAACCCGGATGGAACGGCGAGCCGTGGGGATTTAATTTGCAGTAGTTCCTATACCATCACCCGTCGGGCGGATCACAAAATAGTGGCGTCCGGTGGTTTGTCACGCACCAGCAGTTACAATACTTCGCCCACGGCGGATTATGCATCTTTTGTGTCGCGGGAGGACGCGCGCAAACGCGGTATTATCGAATTGGCACAGGATTATCGTTTTCGCCTAGCAGCATTGCTGCCGACCTTGAATAACCCCAATGCCAGCGCTATTATGCCCGCGGCGGAAACACCGGATACAACCCTCCAGCCGGATCACAGCAATGAAACTCTCCGCGCGCGATAGTGATGGATTTATCCGCGCGCCCGGCAAAGCGGGTGCGGCGCTGTTTTACGGCACGGATGCGGGCCAGGTGCGCCAGCGTGCGGCGGCACTCGCTGAGAGCTGGCTGGGCAAAAATGCCGACCAGATGGCGCGGGTGGAATTTTCCGTTGAGCAGCTGAAGGAAGACGGGGCACGGCTGAGTGATGAGCTCGCCGCCATGTCGCTGATGTGCCCGAAGCGCGTCGTCATGGTGCGTGAGGCGGAAGCGGCGATTTTACCGGCGATTGAGGGGGCTTTGGCCCACCGCGCGCCGGAGAATTTCCTGATTCTCTACGTCACAGAATCCCTCGGTGCGACCGATAAACTAAGGCTTTGGGCCGAAAAATCGCCCCATGTCGGCGCTATCGCGTGTTACAAGGATGAAGGCACCGGGCTCGAGCAATTCATCCGTGATTCGCTGAAAGGCTACGGCCTGCGCGCCAGCAACGAGGTGGTGAAATTCCTCGCCACGCAGCTTTCCGGCGACCGCCAAATCATCCTCAACGAGCTTGAAAAACTCTCGCTTTATGTGGGGGATGAGGCCGAGGAAATTAGCCTCGAGGATGTGCTCATCAGCGTCGGCGAAAACAACGATAAAAGCTTCGATGAGCTCAACAACGCTGTCGCCAGCGGGGATATGGTGGCGCTGTGCCGCCTCTCCGACCGCTTGCTGATGGAGGGGAATCACGGGCTGCTACTCGTGCGCTCCGTCATGCGTACCATCGTCCGGCTTGAAAGCATCGCCCTCAAACGTGCCGAGGGCATGAATCTCGACATGGCCATCGAATCCCTGCGCCCGCCGGTGTTTTTCAAAGCCAAACCGCAGCTTAAAGCCCAGGCCCAGCGCTGGTCGGCCGATGCGTGTGCAACGGCCCTCGCCAAGCTCCAACTGCTCGAGCTTGACGCCAAGCGCTACGGCAATGAATCCCTCACCCGCATGGCCCATGGGCTGATGGAAGTGGCGATGCTGGCTACCCAAGCTCGCAAAGCGGCGTAAATCGTCATCCAATCTTCACACACAAACGACGCGTGGGCGACTAGAACCCCTGGTTCTACTAGTTATCTTGCCTACCTCATAATGAGTGTGGGTCTTGAGTACTTTGAGTCCGTCCCACCTTTCGTCAAATGCGAGGGGTGGATTTACTGAAGCTTCGCCGGGCAGCCGTTTAACGGTCCGGTTTCTGAATGAAGGGTAATTTCAATGATGATGTTATGGCGTTTCCTAAAGAAACTGCCGTATCCGGCGTTTCTCGTCCCGGCTGTTACCTTGGCCCTATACTATGAGGCTTGGGCGTTACAGGTCGACCAAGCGACCGTGTCGGTAATGGTGGGGAATGTCGTGGTCACGATGATTGCGATGCAACTCATTCCACACCATGGTTTTTGGCCCGAAACCTCGACCAGAGCCGACGCAAAACAGCCGAACTACTTTTGGCAAAAGTTCGTGCTGGCCTGGAGTTGGCTCGTGCAGGCGTTGGTGATCACCGTCTTGCTGGCCTATCCGGTCGACGTGGCTTTGCTGCGAGTTCCGGCTTGGGCAAGCGCGAGTTTTGCGGTGATACTGCTGTTACTTTTGGTTCCCCACTGGTTTAAACCAGCAAACACGGGGGATCAGATCATCGCCGGCTTGGGGTTAACTTATACGGCCTATCTGGCGGTATTGGGTTATCTCTACATCTACCCGCTTTTTCAACACTGACCCGTCCCGTCCCACGCAGATGCGTGGGACGGGATTCATTTTAAGGAATCAGCACCGTACTCCCACTTGTCTCCCGCGCCTCAAGCGCCCGGTGGGCGTCACCGGCTTTGCTGAGCGGGTAGCGGTGCTGCACCTGCAGGCGCAGTTCGCCGTTGGCGATGAGGGTCAGCAGCTCCTTCGCCGCGCGTTGGTAGGTGGTGTCTGAGGCCGTGTAATCCTTCAAGCTCGGCCGAGTGAGAAACAGCGAGCCGCGCTTGGCCAATTCGCTCAAATCGAACGGTGGAATGGGGCCGGATGCCTGGCCGTAGCTCACCATCATGCCCAGCGGTTTTAAGGAGTCGAGCGAGGCTGTAAACGTCGTTTTCCCCACCGCGTCATACACTACCGGCACACCCTGCCCTTTGGTGATTTCCTTCACCCGTTTGGCGACATCTTCGGTGCGGTAGAAAATCACATGGTCCGCCCCGGCCTGGCCTGCGGTCACCGCTTTTGCCTCGCTGCCCACCGTGCCGATCACCTTCGCGCCCAGCTTTTTGCCCCATTGGCACAGCAGCTGGCCAACACCACCCGCCGCGGCATGGACGAGGATCGTATCGCCCTTCCTCACCGGAAACGTCTCATGCAGCAAATACCAAGCGGTGAGGCCCTTCAGCATCGCCGAAGCAGCGATCAAATCGCTCACGCCCTGGGGTAGCACCACTAAATGCTTCGCCTCGATCAGCCGCTCGCTGGCATAGGCCCCCAAAGGCCCGCGCGCATAAGCCACGCGGGTGCCGACGGGAATGCCGACACCCTCGCCGACCGCCTCCACCATGCCCGCCGCCTCCATACCCGGCGTCATCGGCAGGCTGGTCGGGTAAAGCCCGGTGCGGTGGTAAATGTCGAGGTAATTCACCCCAATTGCAGTATGGCGCAGACGCACTTCCCCCGGGCCAGGTTGGGGCACACTCACGGTGGCGGTTTGGAGTTTTTCCGGGCCACCCACCTCGCGAAATTGCATTGCCAGAACCATGATTTCCTCCTAGTGAGCGCGCTATGGCTCACGTCTCCACCATCTATGCACTCGCCTCGGCGCCTGGCAAGTCCGGCGTCGCGGTGTTTCGTATCAGCGGGCCGGAAGCCGCAGCCAGCCTCAGGTTTTTGGGTGTGGAGAAACCGTTGGTGCCAAGAGTTGCGACACTCGTTGCCCTTCACGAGCCACGAGCCACGAGCCACGAGCCACGCATCATTGACTCCGCCCTCGCCCTCTTCTTCCCCGCCCCGCATTCCTTCACCGGCGAGGACGTGATCGAACTTCACACCCACGGCAGCCGCGCCGTCACCAAACTGCTGCTCGACACGCTCGCCACCATCCCCGGCCTGCGCATGGCCGAGCCCGGCGAATTCGCCCGCCGCGCCTTCTTTCACAACAAGCTGGATTTGGCTCAGGTCGAAGGCCTTGCCGACCTCATCGATGCCGAAACCACCTCTCAGCATGCCCAAGCTCTCCGCCAAATGGGTGGCGACACTAGCCAGCGTCTCAACACCCTGCGCGCCGCCATTCTCGAACCACTGGCCCTGATGGAAGCCTATATCGACTTTCCCGATGAGGAGATTCCCGAAGCAGTCCTCACCGAAGCGACCGCGAAAATCACCCAGGTGAAATCCGAAATTGCCGCCCTGCTCAACGATGGCGGCATCGGCGAAAAGATCCGTGATGGTCTCGAGATTGTCATCCTAGGCCCCCCGAACGCCGGTAAGTCGAGCCTCCTCAATACGCTGGCCAAGCGCGACGCGGCGATTGTTTCGGCGGAGGCCGGCACCACGCGCGATCTCATTGAAATTCATATGGAAATCGCAGGTTATGCCGTTACCTTGGTCGATACGGCGGGGATTCGTGAAACCACCGGTGTAATCGAGGCTGAGGGCATCCGCCGCGCCCGCGAACGCGCCCAACATGCCGACCTGATCCTCCGTTTGGCCGATATCACTACGCTTGCGGAATCCTCCAGTACCATCCAAGCTGAAATGGATGATAAGACCCTTGTCGTTGCCACCAAAGCGGACCTCGCGCCCCTACCCCATTTGCCCTTCCGGGTAACGCCGATTTCGACGAAAATGGGTGACGGAATCGCCGAACTCATCGCCGCCCTCACCACCCGCATCGCGACTCAAATGGAGTCCGTCGCCTCGCCCCTCATCACCCGCGCGCGGCACCGTGCCTCTCTCAACGAAGCTCTCACCACCTTGAATCGCTTCGATATTCACGGCCCTCTCGAGCTGAGCTGTGAGGAGCTGCGCCTCGCCGCCCAGGCGATTGCCAAAATCACTGGCAAAATCTGGGTGGATGATGTATTGGACCTCGTTTTTTCGAGATTCTGTATTGGAAAATGACATGTTTACTTAGCTGCTTGCAGCTTAGAAAACTGTCATCCCCGCGAAGGCGGGGATCCAGCGATGATTCTCCCTATTATAAGAAGAACAAGGCCAAAATGTTTCACGTGAAACATTTTGATGTGAAACCGGCAGTAAGCATATGAATGACATGAAATTTGATGTGATCGTAATCGGTGGTGGCCATGCCGGAACGGAGGCTGCGGCTGCCGCGGCGCGCCTCGGTGCTAAAACTTGCCTGCTCACCCACAAAACAGCCACCGTTGGTGAAATGTCCTGCAACCCCGCGATTGGTGGGATTGCCAAGGGAACCCTCGTCCGCGAGATCGACGCCCTCGATGGTGTGATGGGCCAAGCCATCGATCGCGCGGGGATCCATTACAAAATGCTCAATGCCAGCAAAGGCCCGGCGGTGCGTGGTCCTAGGGCGCAAGCCGATCGCAAACTGTACCGCGAAGCCGTCCAATCCCTCCTCGCCGAATACGCTAATTTGACCACCATCGAAGACGCGGCTGATGATATTGTAATGGAAGCGAGTGAAGTAAAAGCCGTCATCGGCGCATCCGGTACACGGTATGAAACAGGTCGTGTCGTTCTCACCACCGGTACCTTCCTGAATGGCCTTATCCATTGTGGCGAAAAGCAGACCCCGGCCGGTCGTGTGGGTGAAAAACCTTCCATCGCATTGGCCGAATCGATCCGCAAATTGGGCCTCACCATTGGCCGTTTAAAGACCGGCACCCCGGCGCGGCTCGATGGCAGAACCATCGACTGGCATCTTTGTACCCCTCAGCCGGGTGACAATCCGCCCGTCCCCTTCTCCTATTTAACCGACATGGTGAAGGTGCCGCAAATCACCTGCTACATCACCCATACGGCGGCGAAAACCCACGAGATCATCCGTGAAAATATCCATCGTTCGCCGATGTATTCGGGCCAAATCAAATCTTCGGGCCCGCGTTATTGCCCGTCGATTGAGGATAAAATCACCCGCTTTGCCGACCGCGAACGCCACCAGGTGTTCCTCGAACCGGAAGGTTTGGACGATGATACGGTCTATCCTAATGGCATTTCGACCTCCCTGCCGGAGGAAGTTCAGGACGCGTTGATCCACTCGATTCCGGGTTTGGAGAACGTCAAAATCCTCCGCCCCGGCTATGCGATTGAGTATGATTATGTTGACCCGCGCGAGCTGAAGCCGACGTTAGAGACCAAGAAAGTCAAAGGCTTATACCTTGCCGGGCAAATCAACGGCACCACCGGCTATGAAGAAGCTGGCGGTCAAGGTTTGGTCGCGGGGCTCAATGCCGCCCTCGCCGCTTCGGGTTCCGAGCCATTTATCATCGACCGATCGGAAGCGTATATCGGGGTAATGATCGATGACCTAACGACGCTGGGGACGCAAGAGCCGTATCGGATGTTTACGTCGCGTTCGGAGTATCGACTCTCCCTTCGCCCCGACAATGCCGATTTGCGACTCACCCCCCGAGCGATTTCGATCGGTGCGGCGCGTTCGGAGCGGATGGAAATGTTTCACGTGAAACATTCTCTGTTAAAGGACGCGATGGAAATTGTTTCACGTGAAACAATTTCACCGAACAAAGCTTCCGAGGTCGGATTACAGATTAATCAGGACGGCGTGAAGCGTTCGATCCTCGACCTCCTCGCCTATCCGAATATTAGTTTCGAACAGCTTTCCGAAATCTGGCCGGCGATAAAACTTTTTCGTTCCGATATTCGCGAGCAGGTCGAAATCGATTCGGTCTATCGTTCCTATCTTGCTCGTCAGCAAGCCGATATTGAGCTGTTCAAAATGGATGAGCAGCTCGCGATTCCGGATTCGATTGATTATGATGTGGTCGGTTCGCTCTCGAATGAAATCCGCTTGAAGCTAAAACAGGCAAAGCCTGTCACACTCGGCGCTGCGAGCCGCATTCCGGGCGTTACGCCAGCGGCGATTACGGCCATCATGACCTATATGAAACGTAAATCTTTGGCGGCGTAATCCAACAAAATTGTTTCACGTGAAACAATTAGAAAGCTATCCTCATTCAGAATGTTTCACGTGAAACATTTTGACTTTACCCATGACAAGTAACTTCGATTGCGATATGGCTCGATGCATGATTATGGCATCGCAAAACACTCCAGAATCGCAAAATGTTTCACGTGAAACATTTTCTTTGCTCGCTGAGTATGTGAATTTGCTCCTTAAATGGAATGCGAAGATCAATTTGATCGGGCCAGCGACGGAGCAAGATATTGGGTCGCGCCATATCGAAGATAGTCTTCAGCTGGTCGAGCGCATTCCCGAATCGGCAACTTCCTTAGCCGACTTAGGAAGCGGCGGCGGCCTCCCCGGCATCGTCATCGCCATCGTAAAACCGGAATTGGCCGTGACTTTGATTGAGCATGACCAACGCAAAGCGGCGTTTTTGAAGGAAGCCAAACGCATACTTGGTCTCACAAATGTGACCGTTGAGGCACTGCATATCAACCAAATCGACCGCCAATTCGATGTCGTGACTGCGCGTGCCCTCGCCTCGTTATCTCAATTGTTTAGCTATGCAGAACCGCTGCTCACTACTAAGGATGCTCTCATGATTTTCCCGAAAGGCGCGCATCACGCCGCGGAAATCACCGAGGCAGAGCATAATTGGCAGTTCAAATACCAGATTTTTCCCAGTAAAACCAATAGCGAATCGGCAGTCATTACGATTTCGCAACTACAACCCCTCGCCCAGTAAAAAGGTAGGCTTTTATGACCCGTATTCTCTCTGTCGTGAATCAAAAAGGTGGCGTCGGCAAAACCACGACTGCCGTGAACATGGCCACTGCCCTTGCCGCCATTGGTAAACAGGTGCTGGTGATCGATCTCGACCCGCAGGGCAATGCCTCGACCGGGTTGGGCATCGACCAGGCGCATCGCCCTATTACCTCGTATGATGTGTTGATCGGAAAAGCGACCTTGGCCGAGGCGGCGGTTAAAACGGCCATTCCACGGCTTTCGGTAGCTCCGGCGACCATCGACCTCACCGGGGCTGAAATCGAGCTTGTAACCATGGAAAGACGGGAATTTCAATTAAAGCAAGCGCTGGCCTCGATGTCCGCGCATTGGGACTATGCGATCATCGATTGCCCCCCTTCTCTCGGCCTCCTCACCTTGAACGCCCTCACCGCTTCCAACGCCGTGTTGATTCCGCTGCAATGCGAATTCTACGCGCTCGAGGGTTTGGCGCATTTGCTGAAAACGGTGAAATTGGTGAAGGCGAATTTGAACCCCGAGCTCTCCATCCATGGCGTGGTGCTGACGATGTATGACCGCCGCAACAAGCTCACCGTTGAGATCGAAGAAGATGTGCGCGGCTTCCTGGGGGATGATGTGTACCGTACGGTGATTCCACGGAATGTGCGCATGAGCGAGGCGCCGAGCCACGGAAAACCCGCCCTCGTCTATGATCTGAAATGCCCGGGCAGTCAGGCCTATTTGCAGTTGGCGCGGGAGCTGATTCAGCGGGAAAAACAGTTCGCGGCGAAGGCGGCAGCGTAAGTGAATTTGGAATAAAGAAACTAGAAATCAAAAAAATGGAGACAAAAATGGCAACGACAACGGCAAAAACGAGCAAAGGTTTGGGGCGTGGATTATCCTCGCTGATGGGGGAAGCGGCGCTCGTGGAAGTGACACCCGCAGCGCGTGAAAATGCTGCAGCAAACGGTGCAGCAAATGAGGCGAATTATTTGCCAGTTTCGGAGCTCAAGGCGGGCAAGTATCAGCCGCGTCGGCATTTCGATGAAGCGGCGTTGACGGAGCTGTCGGATTCGATCGAAAAACATGGGCTGATGCAGCCGATTGTGGTGCGCACCCTGGCAGATGGGTCTTACGAGATTATCGCCGGTGAGCGCCGGTTCCGCGCCGCAAAAATGGCGAAGCTGAAACAGGTGCCGGTGATCATTCGCGAGGTATCGGATGAGCAGGCGCTCGAGCTCGCGCTGATTGAAAATATTCAGCGCGCGGACCTCAATCCGCTTGAGGAGGCGGCGGGCTATCAGCGGTTGATGGATGAGTTCGGGTATACACAGGAAAAGCTCTCGCCGATCGTTGGTAAAAGCCGTTCGCATATCGCGAATTTGCTGCGCTTGCTAAAGCTGCCGGAAAGCGTGAAATCGCGGATCGATTCGGGTGACCTCACCATGGGCCATGCGCGGGCGATTTTGATGGCGCAAAATCCGGAAGAATTGGCGCGCGAAATTATCGCGACGGGCCTCAGCGTGCGTCAGGCAGAAGAGCGCGCGAAAGGCATCGAACTGAGCCCGATTGCGGATGCGATTTCCGCGCCGCCGAAGCCGAAAGCGCGGCCGCAACCAAGCGCTGGTGCGCGCCGTGAGAAGAGCGAGGATGTGATTCAACTGGAGAATATGCTGGCGGATTCACTGGGCCTGCGCGTCAGCATCGATCAGCGCGGCGGGCAGACGGGGGATGTGATTATTTCCTACGATTCGCTGTCGCAGTTGGATGAGATTCTGCGCCGTTTGGGTGGTGGAATGTAAAATTCTACCGATAAAATCTACTAGGACGGACAAACGCTAGTTGATCGCGCTTCCGCTGCTCACGTACAAAATGTACGCTGCGCGACGGTTCTCATCAACGTCGCTTTTTGTCTACGTCCTAGCGATTTTCTCAATAGAATTTAGGCCATTTTTGCTGCACCAAATGCTGCAGCAAAAAGCTTCTTCGTATAGTCGTGTTTGGGTGCAGCAAAAACGCTCGCGCTGTCGCCGGATTCTACGATTACGCCGCGCTTCAGCACCAGGATTTTATGGGCCATGGCCTTGATGGTGCGTAAATCATGGCTGATGAAAAGATACGCCACGTCATGCGATTGCTGCAGTGATTTGAGTAGCTCCAGCACTTGCTTTTGCACGGACATATCGAGGGCGCTCGTCGGCTCGTCAAGCACTACCAATTTGGGTTTGAGAATCATCACGCGGGCGATGGCGATGCGTTGGCGTTGGCCGCCCGAGAACTCATGCGGGTAGCGGTATTTCATCTCAGGCGTGAGGCCGACTTGCTGTAAAATTTCATCGACGCGCGCATCGTAATCCCGGGCTTTGGGTTCGTGGAGTTTTAGACCCTCGGCGATGATTTCACCGACCATCATGCGCGGATTCAAACTGGAGTAGGGGTCTTGGAAAACGATCTGCAAATCGCTGCGGGCGGCGCGTAATTGCTGCGCAGCAAATTGGTCGAGGCGTTGGCCTAGAAACAAGATCGGCCCGTCGCTTTTGATGAGGCGCAGGAGCGCAAACCCAAGCGAGGATTTACCCGAGCCGGATTCACCGACAATGCCGAGTGTTTCGCCTGCGCGGATAGAAAGATTCGCGTTTTCGACCGCGGGGATGGTACGCAAAACACGGCGCAAAATGGGGCTTTTGATGGCGAATGTGACCGAGAGATTTTCGCAGGCGAGAATCTCGCGCGCAGTAGATTTAATGGGCGCGGGCGTGCCGTGCGGGGCGGCGGCGAGCAGCATTTTGGTGTAGGTGTGCTGCGGATTGGTGAACACCTCTTTCACCTTGCCGGTTTCGACGATTTTGCCCTGATGCATGACGAGCACGCGGTCAGCAATTTGCTGCACCGTGAGCAGGTCGTGGGTGATGAAGATCATGCCCATGTTGCGCTCGCGCTGGAGCTTTTTGAGGAGCTCCAAAATCTGGCCTTGCAGGGTGACATCGAGCGCGGTCGTTGGCTCATCCGCAATCAGCAATTCCGGGTCGTTGGCGATGGCCATGGCGATCATCGCGCGCTGGCGCTCACCGCCGCTGAGCTGGTGGGGATAGAGTATGCCGCGATCCGCCAAATGTTCGAGGCCGACAGCGGCGAAAAGCTCGGCGAGTTTGGTTTTTGCGGCGGCGCTTTGACGCTTGATTTTATGATGCAAACAGTAGGATTCGATGACCTGGCGGCCGACATCGTGGAGGGGGTTCAGCGCCGTCATCGGCTCCTGAAAAATCATGCCCATGTTGCGGCCGCGGAGCTTGGCGATTTCGGGCTCGGTGAGGGCGGTGAGCTTGCGCTCGTTGAGGGTGATGGTGCCGCTGGTTTTTGCATTGGCGGGGAGTAGTTTCAGGATCGAAAGTGCGGTGAGGGATTTGCCGGAACCGGATTCGCCGACGATGGCGAGGACTTCGCCTTTTTCGAGGGCGAAGCTGACATCATCGACGGTTTTTTGTGCGCCGAATTGGATGCTGAGATGTTGCACGGAGAGTAGGGTCATGCGCGCCCCGTGAAGATTTTGCGGGGGTTGAAAGCGTCGCGCACGGCCTCGCCGACAAAGAGCCAGAGCGAGAGCATGAAGGCGAGGCTGAAGAAACCAATCAGGCCGAGCCAGGGCGATTGCGGGTTGTTTTTGCCTTGGGCCAAAAGCTCGCCGAGCGACGGAGAGCCGAGGGGCAACCCGAAGCCCAAAAAGTCGAGCGAGGTGAGGGTGGTAATGGCGCCGGTGATGAGGAAGGGCAAATAGGTAAAAACGGAGACGAGGGCATTGGGTAGCACATGGCGACGCAGGATGGTGAGTTCGGAGAGGCCCAACGCACGGGCGGCGCGCACGTAATCAAAATTACGGGTGCGGAGGAATTCGGCGCGCACAACATCGACCAGCGACATCCAACGGAAGAGGAGCATGAGGCCCAAAATCCACCAGAAATTCGGCACGACCATGGAGGAGAGAATGATGAGGAGGAAGAGCACCGGAATGCCATCCCAAATTTCGATGAAGCGCTGCAGGAGGAGATCGAGCAGGCCGCCGAAATAGCCGCTGAGCGCGCCAACGGTGATGCCGATGATGGAAGAGAAAAAGACGAGCAGCATGGCGAAACACATGCTCAGCCGGAAGCCGTAAATGATGCGGGCGAGCACGTCGCGCGCCTGGTCATCGGTGCCCAGCAGATTATGCGCGGAGGGGGCGGAGGGCGCGCGCGGGATGTGGAAATTGATGGTGCGGTAATCGTAGGCGAGGGGGGCGCTGAGTATCCAGCCATGGTCGGTGATTTCCTTGATGACCCACGGGTCGCGGTAGTCGGCTTCGGATTCGAGTGCACCGCCGAAAATGTCTTTTTCGATGTAGGTGTGCAGCACGGGGGAGAGGAGGTGGCCCTTGTAAGAAATGAGCAGCGGTTTGTCGTTGGCGATGAGTTCGGCAAACACGCTGAGGGTGAAAAGGATAACGAGAATAATCGCCGAGATATACCCGCGGCGGTTGGCTTTGAAGGTCGCGATGCGGCGGCGTGTGATCGGGCTCATGCACGCCCCTCGAAATCAATCCGCGGATCGACCAGCATGTAGGTGACATCGCCGATGAGTTTGAGCACGAGGCCGATGAGGGTGAAGATATAGAGGGTCGCGAACATGACCGGATAATCGCGCCCCAAGGCGGCGTCGAAGCCGAGTTGGCCAAGGCCGTCGAGCGAGAAGATGACCTCGATGAGCAGCGCCTCGGTGAAGAGAATGCCGAGGATGGCGGCGGGGAGGCGGGCGATGACGATCAGCATGGCGTTGCGGAAGACGTGGCCGTACAGCACGCGGCGTTCGCTCAAGCCTTTGGCGCGGGCGGTGAGGACATAATGCTTCGAAATTTCTTCGATGAAGCTGTTTTTGGTGAGGAGTGTGAGGCTGGCGAAACCGCCAACGACCATGGCGGTGACAGGGAGCACCATGTGCCAAAGATAATCGCCGATGCGGGCGAAGAAACTTAAGTCATGCCAATTATCGGAGGTGATGCCGCGTAGTGGAAACCATTGCAAATAGCTGCCGCCGGCGAAGAGAATGAGCAGGAGGACCGCGAAAAGGAAGCCCGGAATGGCTTGGCCGATGTCGATCACGGTCGAG
>JBEHYI010000024.1:0-17717 GCA_048498255.1 Pseudomonadota bacterium
GAGGCAACGGGCGAGCTGAAGCCTGGCGGCACGTTGCCTCCGCCGCCGAAATCATCGACAGCGCAATACGGTCCTTGATCGACCCGCCAGGGTTATGGCTTTCCAGCTTGAGGTACAGCTCGCACGGGCCCGTATCGAGATGGTTCACCCGCACCATGGGGGTGTTGCCGATGAGCTCAAGAATATTTTTTGCAGTCACGTACTAATCCTATGGGGCCAATTACTGGCTGCTCCATTATATACTACAAAATAAAAACGCAATTAAAATAACAACACATTATTTTAATGTTGAAATAGTCATTTGAATTAAGCATTACCCATCGGCGAAAATGAGGGAGTTTTGAGAACTGCAGCGCAAGCGTACATTTGAGTACGTGCGCAGCTGAAGCGCAGAAACTTCCCATTTGCAGCCATGGGGAATCCTTAAGGCAAATGACTATAAGTTATTTCGAAGTGTGGGTCGGCACCTTCCAGCCCAAATGCACATTCGCCGTCGATGGTTTTTTGCCGATATTCAGCGTCTGTTTCTTCGTCTGTTCACCCAACTTCGCCTCAAGCATGTAAGTCCCCGCCGGCAGCTTCACATAAAGCAGCGGCCCCGCCACCACGCTCAGCACCGTTTCCGTCTCCGCGCCCGCCTTGTGCGTAATCGTCACATGCGCATCGCCCACAAACGCGCCTTCCGTGCTCGCGCTCATGATGTAGAGGTTATAATCGCCCTTCGCCGCCTCGATCGCCTCTTTTTCATCCTGGCCGATGCCGCCTGTTACATAGGTCACATCCGGGCCGATGATGCTGTCATTATGCGTCTCGATCAGCGGGATTTCCTGCGCTTTCGGGGTTTTCAGCTTCGCATCCGCGGGCACCTTATCCGCCTTGCCGGGTACAAAAACAGCAGGCTTTTCCGGCACAGGCGCGGGCTCTTTCTCCGCCACCGGCGTGACGGGGATGATTTTCTGCGCAGGTTTCGCAGCCATTGGCACGGCCGGTTCCTCCGGTGCATCCGTCGCAGTCGAGGCCGCCGCTTCCGCGCGCTCCGCCGGGGTCAGCGTATCGATATTATGATCAACCTCATCCGAGGAAAGTGGCGGCTCACCCGCCGCCGGGCTCATCGCCGCGTATTGCTCATCCAGCTCGAATTCCACCACCGGTGCCGCCGCCGAAGCGAACGACGCATAAGCCAACAGCGAGGTTGCAACCACCAGCGACGCAGAAAAACGTTTCATGACAAAACTCCTTGAAAAAGCAGTGGGCCGAGAACGCGAATGCCGCCACTATGCAACCGCAGGTTCGCCGTGGCAAGCGCGATCAACCACTCACCCACCGGCAGATGGGGCAGCGAAAAGGGCAATAAGGAATGAAAATGGTGGCCGGAGACGGGATCGAACCGCCGACACGGGGATTTTCAATCCCCTGCTCTACCAGCTGAGCTATCCGGCCACTTCCTAAAAAGGAAGCGATGCTATAGCCAAAGCGAACCGCCCTGGCAAGGGCAGACTTTACCTTGTGCGAAATCGCGTGAAAATGGGCAGGAATTCGGGATTTCCTAATGCTCCTGCCCCTCGCCGCCCATTAGGCTGGCCGCTGCTTCTAAGCTTTCGTCATCCACATCATCAAGCTCCACCGCAGGCACGGCGTAGCTGCCGGTGAACCATTTATTGAGGTCCACCTCACGGCAACGGGCGGAACAAAAGGGTTTCGCAGCAGAAGTCGATGGTTTTTGGCAGATGGGGCATGGGGGCATAAACGCTCGGAACCAGGGCAATTGTCATGAAACTTTCACACGAAATTAGCGTGGTGTGGGTAGAGTGTCATCCGGAATTAACACGCCCAGTGACCGGGAAAAAATTTGGCTGAGCGCGCATGCCCCTAACTTATCAAACCCTACTGCAAGCAGTGGAAGGCGAAACCCACGGGCCCGAGCGCGCGATAGCGCTGAACGCCATTGCGCCCCTTGCCGGCAAAGAATTCACGGCCGATGCGCTGCGCGCGCGCATCGACGATATTTACGAACGCCAGGGCAACGAAATTGGCAAAAACACAGTGACTGCCCGTGGACTTGCATCAGCGCTCGCGCAGATGGAAGCTTACGTCGCCCAATTAAGCCCCCCGCTCTTGTCCTTACAGACAGGCAACGCCGGGTTAAGCTCATTCACCCCTTCAGCCAATAGTGCCAAGGGCATCTTCGCACGGACGGGAATCCCACAAACCAAACGCGCCCATCAAGGTATCGCAAACGGCGTTGCACTATTCGCATGCCCGGCTGGTTCAATCCCCGTCAAACAACTCAATGAAACTTACAGATCGCATACGCAAAGAGAGTTTCTGAAAAAAGTTGAACGAGCCCTACTACAAGCCACGAAGAATAATCTGGGCGCTTGGGTATCAGCAACCGTGGATGGCCTAGAAATTATAGGCGGAGTCTACAGTTCCGGCATGGATGTACGCGGTGAAGGCTATGTAACGCACAACAAAAATTTTCTCTATTTCGAGGGTGAAAGTTGCAGAAAAATTTTAGTGCCACATTTGCAGTCGCTATTAAAGATTACGGTTGCAGCCATGAAGCCCACGTCGAACGATCAACCATCGCACAAGCAGATTGCCTCCCGCTCCATGAGCGATATGCTCGGATCAGGCCTCAATACAGGCGAGGCTCCTAACGAACTGCGCAAGAGAATCGTCGCGGCGTACGATAGCGCTCCCGGCGATCCGGGCACATTTAAACAATTGCCCGATGTTGCCGGTCAGCCTTTGTATGTACGGGTATTTCGCGACAAACGCGATGCGCCTAAAATTCGCGTTGCGGAGGAATCCTTTCACGAATTACGCAATGCCCGGCATACGATCAAGTTGCTGCTAAAGGCCCAATCGCAAGAGAAAGACGGTGAGCAGGAAATCGGCGGACGCTAGATCACCACCAGCCCCGCCCCCACAGCCACCCGCTCATCAAACACAAAGCAACTCCCTTGCCACAGCGATTGCGCGGCCGGAATTTGCTCGAGATACGCCAGAATGCCGCCATGCAGATGGTAGACATGGCTAAAGCCCAGCGCGACGAGGTAGGACGAATATTTCTCGCAGCGAATGCCGCCGGTGCAATACATGGCCACTGCCTGGTTGACGCGCGGGTTAAGGTTCGCCTCCGTCCAGCGCACCATTTCCTTGAAATTGCGCGTCGCCGGGTTCACCGCGCCTTCGAAATGGCCCATTTCGTATTCATAGTCATTGCGCGTGTCGATGGTGATGACATCGCTGCGCGTAATCAGCGCGTTCCACTGCTGGGGCCGCACATATTCACCCACGCATTGCGCCGGGAAGGTCGGCACACCGAGTGAAATCAGTTCGCGCTTCACCTTCACCTTGCTGCGTTTGAAGGGCTGCGCGCCGAAATAACTTTCGCGGTAAGTAGGCGTGGTGAAGCCCGGAATCAGCACCTCGAGATGGGTAAGCAGCGCCTCGATTGCGCCCGCATCCCCTGAAATCGTCGCGTTCACCCCTTCCACCGCGAGCGTGATCGTGCCACGAACACCGAGCGCCACCATGCGCTCGAGTATCGGCGCGCGCAGAAGCTTCGGCTCCGCAACGGAAACAAAACTATAGAAGGTGGAAATGGTGACGGCTTCGTTCATGCGCGCGTAATAGCGAAAAACGGGCGGTCTGTCTAGATCGTCGCGAGTTCTGCCTCGGGCTGCGCGCTCACCCGCTCGGCAGCGGGCACCACATCCGAAATTTGCAGCGCCGGAACGGCCTGCATGGGCGGCTTCGGCACGTTTGTAGGCGGCCCTTCCGGCATAATCTCCGCCGTATTATCCGCCGCGCGCACCATGAGGGGCATGGTCTGCGCCAGTTGCCCGAGCCTATTCGCGCGTTGCGGGTTGGAAGGATAGCCCCGCTGAAACCGCCGCCAGGCAGCGGCCGCCGGGTCCTGCGCACTGCACGCTTCCAGCTTGTTCAAGGCCGAAATCAGCGCTTGTGGATCGCCGGAGAATGCAGAACCATCGCGATCCACGGCGAATTCATGCGGCCCCACGACAGCTTGTCGCACCGCTACATCGGCGGCGCGCGCAATCGCCAAACCCGAGACTAACCCGAGCGCGGCATAAAACACGCAGCCAATCGCGGCCACCAACGGGTTGCGCTGGCCGGGCACCCACCAGGATTTGGCATCGGTATGAGTCGTTTTTTTAGCAAGTGCCGCAAACCCGCCACTATGGGCAAAAATACCGCCAGCCACCGCCAATGGACCACCCAAAATTGCCAGCGGCCGCATATCCGGCGTGCTATCGTGGTTACGGATATGGGCCAGCTCATGCCCCAACACCGCGCATGCCTCACGAAAATCGAGGAGCTTTAACAGCGCGGTCGTCATCACCACTTCATTCTTTGAAAAGGCCGCCGCATTCGGAATATCGCACTCCGCCACGATGAGCTGCGGCGCAGGCACAATGCCCGCACGCGCGCTCATTTCCACCCACGCCTTATAAAGCTCGGGATGGGTTTGCGCCGTAATTTCCTTGCCGCGCTTATAGCCGCGCGCACCCAGCTTATTCAGCGTATGTACGTCGAGATTGGTATTGCTCATCGGCGCGCGGGGAATGAAATGCGGATCGATATTCGGCGTGCGCGCCAATATTTCATCCGGCGCGAGGTGCGGCGCACCAACCATTGTTTGCGCATCAGAAGACAGCGACTCCAGCACATCTTCCGCGCGATCGATCAGCGAGAAACTGTCGGCGTCAAATCCCATTATGCGCGAGCTGTCCCCACTCCAGCTGCAGCCTGCAGCGTGTTATCGTTCGCCACCGTCGATGCTGCGACAGAGGTGAGCGGTGCGTGGCCGATCGTTGCTGCGTTGGTAGCCGCTGGCACCGAATGCGCTGCCGCCACCTGCTCATCATTCGCCGCCACATGTGCCGCTGCGCAATGCGCACAATTCGCGCCGCCAGTGCATTGGTGGTCCGGCTGCGCTGCCGCCGCAAGCGCCGCATCGAGCGAGGCCGGCGTTGCGGGGGTAGCTATCGCCGCAACTTCCGCCGGCATTTCCTTCTTCGCTTCCACCGGCGCTTCGAGCGCAACGCCCTGCGCCAAGGATTGAACCAAATGCGCATATTGCGCATCGGTTAAATGGCGAATATGCACCTCAAGCGCGCTGCCATTATGTACAAAAAACGGTTTGTTGTGCTCATCCAGCGCTTTAATGGTAGGGATTTTCTCAAGCATCTCAATCGCGTGCTGACCAAACAGGTCGGGGTTCGCCTTCACCATTTCGCCGTTAAAGGCAACGACAAGATCCGTCACGCCCGCGCCATTGCCCAGCGCTGCGCGCAGATCGAGACTGAGCGGCATATTCGCCGGACGCAGTTCCTCCGGCAAATGCACCGCTGCAAATTTCGCGAGATTTTCCTCCGCCTTCAGCAGCACCTCCGGATGAACCACCACATTCGCTGTCAACGGCGTCGGTGTATGCGCGGGCGCATGCTCCACCGGCTTATGCGTACCTTCTGGCGCTTGCGGATGTTCCTTATGCTCCGGATGCGTTGGCGCATGCATGGTCGGTGCCTGTGCTGGCACATGCGCCACTTCTGGTGCGGCAGCAGGATGTGCGTGCTCTGGATGTGGATGTACCGCATGCTCGGGATGCGGCATAGGCGGAGCAGATTCAACTGCGTGATGCTCCGGCGCGGCAATCACCGGGCGTTCCGCCTCAGCCGCAGCTACGGGTTGGGGGGCGACTGCGGGCGCAGCCTCTGCGTGGGTTGCCGTCTCAGGTGCGGACATAGTTCCTCCAGATAGATGAATTCACCCTGCATCATAACCAACTCCACCCATCCCGTGTGTGACAGTTCTGTGAAGCTTGCATCCGGCCGCCGCAATAACACATTTTATTTTTGTGCTGATAATTAATTAACATAATTTAATAAAACCTGCTATCAACCTTCACAAAACCTTCACATTTCTCGACCCCATTCAATGTTAGAGTCAAAATTGGATTAGTATCAGGATTTTCGTGACGACAGAACAAACACAGCAACCCGCGAACGACACTCAGACGCCCGACCATAAGCGCCTGAAGAAGGAAGTGATCGCGCTCAACTTTACGAACAAGACCAAGGGCGAAGCCTTGTTCAACGCCATCTCCTATTTCGGCGTGGGCTATATCGGCGTGACCGCGACCTCCGTGCTGATGACGTGGATGATGCGCGACTTCAAACCTTTCGCAGGCTGGTTCGAAAAAACCGTTGCCGAGAATGTCCGCAAAATTGGCATCAACTCTTCCATCCTCAATATCGGCACGTTGTTTTTCGGCGGCACGCTTGCGTCTGTTCTGCCCGTGAAAGCGCTCGAGGATCACAAGCCCTTCCTCGTGCGCAAGCTCGACCATTTGCTCTACACCGAAGCAGAGTATAACGACCCGAAAATCCAGCAGGCGCATAAGGAGCTCGACGAGCTGCCAAAACAAACTTGGCTCTCGGTCTTCGGCTCGCGCATCGTTGCGTTTGCCGCCACCCTCGGTGTTTATATGCTCATCGGACAGAATAAGAGCCCGGTGGCCAAGCTCACCGGCCAATCACTCGATAAATGGTCGATCCAGTTTGGCCGCCGCATGGACCGCATCACCCACGGCGAAGCGCATGTCGGTGCCGAGATCGACCGCGCAATTGCCAAAAACATCGACAAAATGAACACTGCCAAATACGGCAACGATTCCGTGCTCGGGCCGGAAGTCATCCGCGATAAAGTGGATGGCGACCGTGTGGCATCGCGCGTATGGAGCTATATTGGGCTAGATGCGCTCTACACCGTGGTCACCAGTATTTCACTGTTCGTCTCGACGCGGATTTTGGGCGGCCTATTCGGGCAGGAATCTTCCGAACCAACGCCACAGCCCGCTACACATCATACGCCGACGCCTACACACCACACAACGACGGCTGAGCATCACCATACCACATCCGCCGCCAAGCACGAGCAACCCACGACCGAAGCCGCGGAGTTCACCCACCATGACCGCGTGCATGCGGCCCATACGCACGAACTCACCGCCTGATTGCAGCCACGCAAAATTTCTGCTTTAACTAGCGTATGATGAACATGCGCACCCAGCCCTCCCTTAGCCGCGACTTCGCGTTGCTGTCGCTTTTCATCATTTTTATTCTGGTGCTGGTCTCCACTTGGGTGGCGTTCGAAACCTCGAGCAACTATGCGAAGGATGTCGTCAAACAAATGGAGAGCGAGGCGCTGCGCCTCGACCGCGGGCTGATCGTCGAGATCGAGAACGCCTCCTATATCCTCGAATCCGTTGGCCGCCAAATTCAAGCCACCAGCAACGACCCGAACAACATTGCACAGCTGTTTTTCTCCTTCGCCAAATCCGGCGAGCCCAAGCGCAGTATTTTCTCCTGGGTGAATAAGGAACAGCTAATTACGGTATCGAACAATCTCGGCGTGCTCGATAAACCGATCGATGTTTCGGACCGCGATTACGTGAAGAAATCCATCGCCGAGCCGTGGAAGGTCCATATCGGCCGCCCGATCGAAGGCCGCTTGTCGCATACCTGGATTTTGCCGCTGAGCCTTGGCCTCACCGACCATAACGGCACGTATCTGGGCTCCGTCATCGTCGCGCTCGATACCGAAGCACTCGGCAACGATATCAGCCGTTCGATGAAAGATTCCGGCATCCGGTTTGCCATCACCAACCTTTCGCTCACGCTGCTCACGCAATCGCCCTCAGCGGCGAAATTCTTCAACGAGAATTTTGATATCACGCGCCTCGCGAAACTCGATTTCGACAAAAAACCGGCGGGTAAATATTCCAGCGCTTCCATTTTCGACCACACGCAGATTTATTCCTATTACGAGCGCTCCAGCCAATATCCCTACATTATTTTCCTCGGGCTTGATTCCAAGCAAAGCATGCATGAGCTGCGCCGCCTTCTCATGCCCCGCCTCTTCCAACTGATGGTGATCGCGGCCTTCCTGCTCTTCGTGCTGTGGACCGTGCGCAAACGCATCATCCATCCCGTCATGGCACTCACCGATCAAACCGCCGCCATCGTGCGCGGCGAGCATTACGACGCGGACGAAACCCGCGGGCCGCTCGAGATCGAGCAGCTGGCCTATGAAATCAAACGCCTCTACGATTACATCGAGGAGCGCCGCCGCGTGGAGGCGGAGCTGCGCACCAAAAACGCCGAGCTCACCCGCATCAAGGAAGCGGCGCAAGTGACCAACCAGGTAAAGGCGGATTTCTTCGCCTATGTCGGCCAGGAACTGACCGAGCCGACAGAAGCGATCCTACAGCAGATCGAAACGCTGAAGGACCAGCATTTCGGCCCCATCGGTAACCCCAAATATGTGGGCCATGCCGCCGATATTCACGATCAGGCACGCCAACTGATTGCGATGCTTGAAGATATCAAAGCCATCTCGAAAGCCGAAACCGGCCTGCTGGCGCTGAGCGAAAGCGACATCGACCTCACGTTCGTCCTGCAAAAAACCATCCGCATTTTCCGCGATAAGAATAGTCCGAACCCCGAAGTGCAGCTCGATATCAACCACAGCCTGCCGCATATTCGCGGGGATGAACTGCGCATCAAACAGCTGATGCTCAACATCCTGAACGCAATTCAGCAGCAATTGCCGCAAGGCGAGGCCATCCGCATCACCTCAAGCCTAAAGGCGCAGGAATTATCGCTCAGCTTCTCCTACAGCGGTGGCGGCACCAGCGCACTCAGTGCCGGGCGTAGCAAACAAGGGCTCGACCTCGCCCTCGCCCGCCTCCTTGTCGCGCTCCACCAAGGCACGCTCGAGATGAAAACGACAAGCGATCGCGTCAGCATCATCACCGTGAAATTCCCGGCGATGCGGGTGCTTTAGTTACGCTTGACATAACCATAGTTACGCGCTACATTACTATTCATGATTATTGGATTCCGCTGCAAAAGGACTGAGGCCTTGTTTCGGCGGGAGGCCATTGCCGCTCCTTGGCGGGACGTGGCGGAAGTGGCCTTACGTAAGCTTTCTTACCTTAATGCCGCAACACGGGTGGAAGACTTACGCATCCCACCCGGCAATCGGCTGGAAAAGTTAAAGGGCGACCGACGCGAACAATACAGCATCCGGATTAACCAACGCTGGCGCATTTGCTTTGTGTTCGAGGATGGCAATGCCCATCACGTGGAAATTGTGGACTACCATTAGGAGAAGATATGGCAGCTTTAAAACCTACCCACCCCGGCGCAATCTTGCGCGAGGATTTCCTCACGCCCATGGGCATCTCGGCCTACCGTTTGGCGAAGGATATTACCGTGCCCATCAACCGCATTACCGCCATTATGAATGAGGAGCGCGCGATTTCGGCGGAGACCGGCCTGCTGCTCGCCCGTTATTTCGGCACCTCGGATAGTTTATGGATCAACCTGCAAGCCCATTACGATATGGAACTGGCACGGGACGGCTTGAAAAAACGGCTGAAGAAAATTCCGACAGCGACTGCTGCCACAACGCTTAACTAACCGCTGAATTTGTTCGAGCGCGGGAAGCCCACCGGCGGCAAACCGCCCTGCCCCGCACGCTGGCCGAGCCATGGCTTCACATCGCCCTCCGTGCGCACGCGGTCACCGATTTGCCAGCTGAGGCCTTCCTTTAGTGTGAACACGGTCGCATCCGCGAGATGCGCACCTTTGTATTTTTGCAGCGCGACGCCCTGCCCACGCTTCATTACCGGAATTTGGTCGAGCGGGAACACCAGCATTTTACGGTTGGTGCCAATGACGGCGACATGATCCCCCGCCGCCTCCACACACACATTCGCGCGGCTGCCTTCCGTGGTGTTGAGCACCTGCTTACCGCCGCGCGTTTGCGCCAGCACATCCGCCTCTTCCACAATGAAGCCCTTGCCGTTATCCGCCGCGAGCAGCAGCTTGCGCGCAGGCTCGTGGACAAACATATCGACGATTTCTTGGGTGTTATCGAGGTCGCACATCAGCCGCACCGGCTCACCCTGGCCCTTGGCGGAGGGTAGCTTGTCGCATGGCAGCGTGAAGAATTTTCCGTCGCTCGAAAACAGCAGCAATTTATCCGTCGTTTTCGCTTTAATCTGGAAGCCCGCCTCGTCGCCCTCTTTGAAGCTGAGATTCGGCAATTCATCGTGATGGCCTTTGAACGCGCGGATCCAGCCGAGCTTGCTGCACACCACCGTAATCGGCTCTTTCTCGATAAACGCTTCGACCGAAATATTCGCCATGGTCGGCGCCGAGGTCAACTCCGTACGGCGCGCCGCCAAGCCCTTTTGCGCTTTGAAGCGCGCCTTGGTTGCCTTCACCTCTTCGCCAATCGCGCTCCAGCGCTCATCCTCATTCTTCAGCAGCCCTTGCAGCGCTTTTTGCTCGGCCTTGAGCTCCTTATGCTCGCGCTTCAGCTCCATTTCCTCGAGCTTGCGAAGTTGCCGCAGGCGCATGTTGAGGATCGCCTCGGCCTGAATTTCGGTGAGGTCGAACGCCTTCATTAATTCCGGCTTCGGCTCGTCCTCCTCGCGGATGATGCGGATCACCTCATCGAGATTGAGGAAGCAGGTGATGAAGCCCGACACGATCTCCAAACGCCGCGCGATTTGCGCCAGGCGATTTTCCGATTTGCGCACCAGCACTTCATGGCGATGGTCGAGGAACGCCTGCAGCATCTCGCGCAAATTCATCACGCGCGGAATGCCATCCGCACCCAGCACGTTCATATTCACGCCGTAGCGAATCTCGAGATCCGTCACGCGGTATAGCGATTCCATCAAAATCGCTGGGTCGACATTCTTCGATTTCGGCTCGAGCACGACGCGCACTTTATCCGTCGATTCATCCGAGATATTACCCAGCAGCGGGAGCTTCTTCTCGCGGAACAATTCGGCGATTTTCTCGATGAGTTTCGATTTCTGCACCTGATACGGAATCTCCGTAATCACCACCTGATAAAGCCCGTGGGTCAGCTGTTCCTTCTCCCACTTCGCGCGCACGCGCAAGCTGCCGCGGCCATTCGTGTAGGTATCCACCAGCGTCTGCTGGCTTTCGGCGATCAACCCGCCGGTCGGGAAATCCGGCCCTTGCACAAAGCTCACAAGCTTCTCGATCGACGCATTCGGCGTTTTGATGAGATACGTTAGCGCATCGCACAGTTCGAGAATATTATGCGGCGGAATCGCGCAGGCCATGCCCACCGCAATGCCTTCCGCGCCGTTCGCGAGCAGGTTGGGGTAGCCCGCGGGCATGACGACCGGCTCTTGCTCGGTGCCGTCATAGGTTGGTTTGAAATCAACCGTATTGCTGTCCATATCCTCCATCAGGAGGATCGCCGCATCCGTCAATTTCGCTTCGGTGTAACGCATCGCGGCGGCGTTATCGCCATCGATCGAGCCGAAATTCCCCTGACCATCCACCAGCGGGTAGCGCACGCTAAAGGTCTGCGCCAAACGCACCATCGTGTCATACACCGCCGTGTCGCCATGCGGGTGGTATTTACCGATCACATCGCCAACGACGCGCGCGCATTTTTTATAGCCTGAAGCGGGGTCGAGCCTGAGCTGCATCATCGCGTAAAGCAAGCGGCGGTGGACGGGCTTCAACCCATCGCGCACATCCGGCAGCGAGCGCGCGGTCATCGTGCTCAGTGCATACGCCAAATAGCGCTCGCCAAGCGCATCCTTGAACGAAACGGTCTCGATATTGGTGGGATTACTCGCAGCCATAGGGGCGCGAAACTAGCGGAAACACTGAGGATTGCAAGGGATTATTCGGCCTATTTGCTGGGTGCTGCGGGGGCAGCAGGAGCCGTCACGCGCGGCGTAATCACCGGCACCACATCGCCAGCGGACGTGAAATGAATGCCGATCACCGCGACTTCAGTATTGGTAATAGCGGTAACCTTCTGCTCCGCGGTTTGAATCAGGCTGCTGCCATAGGTCAGCTTGCTGGCTGCGCCTTTGGCAACTTCACTACGATCCGTCGTTATTTCCTCAGCCGTTGCGAGGCGCACCTGTGTATGCCCCTGCGCATCGTGAAAGAATTTCATGACTTTCGTATTGTCCCAGTGGTGCTGCCTGCGCAGTGTTTCCCATTTCTCGCCGAGGATCATCTCGAGTTCCTGGCGCGTCAGCGTCATATCGTCAAGCGCATGCTCGATCGTGGTAGCCGAAGTAAGTGTGCTTGGGTCCGTCACCAGCATAACCGGTGTATTTGTCGTATTGGTCGTCGTCGGCGCTGGCGGTGGTGGCGGCGTCGCACCCGCCCCCGCTTGTGCACCAGCAAAAACATCCGTCCCAGCATCATTCGTGCGCGGCACAACGGCGCCTGCAAAAATATCGACCAGCGGCGCGGTTTGGCCCACGGCAACGGTAGGGGTCGTGCTTCTCTCAGCGCCACGCGCCTCGCCCTCGGATTTCTCGTGCTTACCGTGGTTAAATTTATCGTCGAGCATGTCGCCGATTTTCTTCATGCCCCAGATGATGAGCGGAAATCCAAGACCAATCCGGAGCACCCATTTCAGCACATCATTGCCGCCGAAGAAACTGCCTGCAAACCAGGCAATAGCAGCGCCGATAGCGCCACCTATCAGCGCGAATACCCCATTCTTCTTTTTCTTATCGTCTTCCTCGTCCGACGCAGCTTCAGGAGCAGCGCCCACACCCTCTTTCACGGTATCGGCCATTTTTTTCACGCCATTGCCCAACTGGGTTAGGCCGTTATGCAGCGTGGTGCCAAAATCCGCCGCGTCCTGCTGGCCCTTCTTGTTGGCAGCTGGATCGACAAAGCCCGGAATATCCGAATTCAGCAGCGGCGCGTCGGGCTTTTTATCTGTTTTAGGCTTTTCACTCATACCGCTATAGTAGCATAACGCGGCGGGAGAAATATGACAGTTCGATGAAGATTGCGCCTAACCGGCGGTAACCTGACGCTCCAATAATGTGAGGAAATGCGCGCGTAAGGCAGGGGTTTTGCGGTGCAGTGCCGGCAGCATCCGGGTCTCCAAAAAATGGCCAGTGAGCGTTACGCCGTCCCGCACTTCGCCCACTGTTTCGGGCAAATGCTCGGCGTCCTTCACGAACTCCGGCAGCATCAGCATACGCTCATGGTAGGGCGCACCGGCAGCTTGGGTCACCGCCCGGCCGGATTTGGGCGAAACATAGGTCAGCGCCTCGGTCGTGCCCGTCGCCGCGCAACTGGTAAGGTCGAGCCCGAACCCGGCAAGCTCCAGCAACGCCAGCTCAAGCCGCACATATTCCGCGAGCCAAATCAGCGGCTCCACCCCCGCCGCTACATGTTGCAAAAAATTGACCAGCTGGGTGTAAAGCTCTGCATGCGCATCGCGCTCGGCCAAACTTGCCGCCACCATCCCCATCACGCTGCCGACGGCGGAAAGCTTCAGCGGATCATGCATCACCCGCGCGGCAAAACTGTGTTTTGCCTCCACCGTCAGCGTGCCCAAATGCTCCGGCATCCGCGCTTTCCAGGTCGCCTCAACCAGCGTCGCGGGCTGCAGATCTGCCCGGTTTTTGCCCGTCAACCCACGCTTCACCACCCCGCGGCAAAGCCCATGCTCGGGCGTGAACAATTGTACGATCGCGTCATGATCGCCGAATTTATCGACGGTGAGGATGAGCGCTTCATCGGTGAAAGAGAGCATGGGATGAGGTTACAGGTTCAAGGTTATAGCTGTTTCGAGCGCGTTACAGGTATCACACCATACTAAAAAAGCTGCAACCTGTAACCTATAACCTCGTGGCTATTTCTTCCCAAACTCCAGCCCCAAATAGCTATACGCCTCGGGCTTATCCTTCCAATCCGCACGGACTTTCACGAACAGATAGAGATGGCATTTCGCACCCACCAACCGGCCGATTTCGTGGCGCGCGCGTTCGCCAATTGCCTTGAGCATCTGCCCGCCCGAACCAATCAGGATGGTTTTCTGCCGCTCATTTTGCACGATGATATTCTGGTGAATCTCGACCGAACCATCTGGCCGCGTCTCGTATTTTTCATTCTCGACGGTGAGCGTATAGGGCAGCTCCTCCTGCAATTTCAGGAAACACTGTTCGCGCGTCAGCTCGCTGGCAACCAACCGCATCGGCATATCGGTCAGCGCATCTTCGTCGTAAAGATACGGCCCCGTAGGCATGAGCTCCGCGAGCGCCCCGCGTAGATCATCCACCCCATCGCCCTTACGCGCGGAGATCATGAAAATATGCTGCCACACCAGCCGCTCATTGAACCAGAGCGTGCGTTCGAGCAGCACTTTCTTATCCGCCACCGCATCGATTTTATTGAGCGCGATGATCGCGGGCTTGCCCATATCGCGCAGGCGGGTGATGACCGCTTCGGTTTCCTCGTTCGGCTTCTTGCGCGCATCATGAATGAACAAAATCACATCCGCCGATTTCGCGGCATTCCACGCGGCGCTGACCATGGCTTTCTCGAAGCCCTCCTTGGCATCGAACACGCCGGGCACATCCACAAACACCAACTGCGCGCCCGCTTCCATCGTTACCCCCGTCACGCGGATGCGCGTCGTCTGCGCTTTGGGCGTCACGATCGAAATCTTCGCGCCGACCAGGCGGTTCAGCAGGGTGGATTTACCGGCGTTCGGCGCACCGATGAGGGCGATATGGCCGCAGCGCGGCGAAGGGAGGGTCTGTGTCATGGCCGCGGCTTATAAACGAACCTATCCACAAACACCAGTAACGTTGCTTCAAAACCGCAAAATGCACCTAAAATGGCGAAATTTGCGGCTTATTTGCGCTATATTCTGGCGTCTAAAATTTTATTTATTAACGATTAATTAATCGAATTTCAGCATAGTTTGTTAAAGAACCGGCCAAGGAACGCCCTTTTGCACCAGGATCCACACCGCGCGACCCCGCACCAACGCTTCCGCACCCGGCGCGGCTTCACACTTGTGGAACTGGCAGTGGCATTGGCAATCGCAGGTTTGCTCGCCGCCATTACCCTGAAAGCGGTGCAATCGGGCGTCAGCAACGCGGATTGCTACACCACCACCAAACTGCAAGTGAGCATGATCGACAGCGCCATCGAGCGCTACGTCACCGCCAACGACAAATACCCATTACCCGCACTGCGCAACGCCGGGGTAGAAAATATCGCCTATGGCCGCGAAGCCGCCCTTGCCGACCTAACCACAACCGCCACGGCGCCCAATGTCACCTATGGCGCGCTGCCGTTCCAAACACTCGGCCTCGCGCCAAGCTACGCGAGCGATTGCTGGGGCAATAAATTCACCTATGCGGTGACCACCGATTTGATCGATGCGGAGAAATACAATTCCACCGACCCGATTTACGACGGCGCCATTACCATCCGCACGGATGCGACGCATGATCTACCACTCAACGCTGCTTACGCCATCATCAGCCACGGGGCAGATGCGGTAGGCGCAGTGCAGAACAACTACAGCGCACCCACCAGCGCCGCCGCTGCGAAATGGTGCACAAGCAGCACCACGCAGCTCGAGCACCAAAACTGCGACGCCGCAAGCAACGCGCTCATGGCCGCGCAATTCAACAACGGTAAGGATGCGGGCGATCTATTTTTCGATGATATCATCAGCTACAAAGCCAAGCGCCCAACTGCGGCCAGCTGCGGCCCAACGGCCAATAGCTGCGCCACCGGCATTGCCGACCCCTCAAGCTTCGTCGCCGGCCTATGTGCAACAACCGATACCTGGACCTGCCGCGGCTTAAGCGGCGGCGCGGATGCGTCCTGCTCCAGCCCCAGCGCGGGCTGCCCAGGCCCAAGCGGCCCAACGCCTTATGTGTGCGACGCGACACCGAAAGCCTTCTGGGTCAATGCCTCGAACTGGGGCGATCACGGCGCGGTAGCCTATACGCCTTGGGCGAATATCTGCACCGCCTCGCCCAACTTCAATGACGCCCCAGCGGGCGCAGGCTTCGCGATTACAGCGGACCTCACCGGCTCGAGCTGGGGCCCACCCTGGGCACCCACAGGCTTCTTCACCAAGGGCACGGCGAAGCAGTTCGACTACCAAAGCCCCGGCACAAAATACACCTACGGTGCGATCTATTACGACGGCAATTGCGGCGTCTATGGCTCGGCGAAAAAAGGTGGCAACCCCAGTGCACAAAAAGCCTACGCCATCAGTCTCAACAGCGTAACCATGACCTGCGGCACCTGTGCCAATGGCGCCTCCGATTACCCAACTTGCACACCGCCCGCCGCCTTCACCTGGCACACAGCAAATAATGTCATCATCTGCGGCGCTATCCCAAAATGTTCAAGCATCGGCGCGGTGGTTGGCGGTTCCTGCGCGACCTATGACGATCGCTGTTTCTTAACTTCCTGCCCACATGGCATGGGTCAGCAATTGCGTTGCCGGTAGGTGTCTAAGTTACCCACAACGTTGCTGGGAAAGCGCAACGGCTACTTAAAATCATTAAAAACAAGCAGTTTTCCGCCATTTTTATTGCGGTCTCGCGCGAAATTTTATTTATTAACCATAATTTAAGAAATTATTTGATATATTGGTTAATATTTTCCGGGGGGAATATTCTGCCATTTGGCCCTACACACCTGAAATCCAAGCGCAACGTCAAGCCCAGCGCGGGCTTGCGCCGCGGCTTTACCCTCATGGAATTGGCGGTTGTGCTAGTTATTGCAGGCCTGCTCTCGGGCTTGATGCTGCAAGTGAACCAAACCACTAACAGCGCCGCACTCAGCACAGATTGCTACCAATCCACCCGCCAGCAGCTCGATACAATCAGCGCCGCGATGGACCGTTACGTTATCGCCAATAACCGCTACCCCCGCCCCTCGCCGCGTAATATCGGCGTTGAAAATATCAATTTCGGCCGCGAGATCCCCGTCGCCTCCCTTGGTCAGCTGGATGCATTTACCCCAGCCGCAGCAACCCCACCAACAACCGTCCCCACCGCTGTCATTTATGGCGCGCTTCCCTTCCAGGCATTGGGCCTCGCACCAAGCTTCGCGGGCGATTGTTGGGGCAATAAATTCACCTATGTCGTCACCAAAGACCTTATGGAAAACGCCAAGTTTATTTCCATGAGCCCCAAATATTTGGGCGGTGTTATCATCAATAACGGCAGCGCCAATATGCCTGACGCGGCGGCTTATGCCGTCATCAGCCATGGCGCAAACGGTGTCGGCGCGGTGAAGCTGAACTATGGTGGCACGGCCAAGGGTTGGTGCCTCAGCAATACCATTCTCGAGCATAAAAACTGCGACGCGGCGAGCAACATCGTGATTGCCGCCACGCTGAACGACGGCAAAAATTCTGCCGATAAAACCTTCGATGATTTGATTACCTTCAAGGTAAAGCCCGAAATCACGCCGGTGGATGGCCAATGTAGCACAACAACCGCAGATCAATGCACCGTCGGCACCCCATCGAGCACCGGCAACCTCACCTGCGATATGGCCACCACACACACCATCGCGCATTGGAATTGCGATGGCCTCTGGGGCGGCAGCGCGGTTAGCTGCGTTAAGGATACCGGCACGGCTTGTACCACCTGCGGCAAAACCCTTTCCGCTTCCGCTAGCGGCACGGGCGACACCAACCCGGCCGCCGTTACGCCCACGGTGGATATCTGTGCAACCAGCACTGATTTCGGTGCGGCAGCAAGTGGCACACCGTTCACGATCTACGCAAGCTTAGTAGGTTCGAGCTGGGATCCAACC
>JBEHYI010000025.1:0-17123 GCA_048498255.1 Pseudomonadota bacterium
CGGCGGCGCACAAGGGGAGAGGCGGCCCCAGCCGCACGGCTTGTGTGCCGATTCGCGAGGTAACTCAACGTCGCCAAGCGCTGCGCCGTGATCGCCGCACTCGGGCTCACGCGGTCGTAAGGCAGCGTATCCCAGGCAGGCAGCTCCAGCACATCCAGCTCGGGCGCGAGAAAACGGCAGAGCGTTGCCGTCGCTTCCATATCCTTATCCTGCGGCAGCACATGGAGGATCGGCTGATTGGTCGCGCGCGCGGTTTCCACCAGCACATAGCCGTGCGTAGGCGTTGGCGCTTCGACGACAAGGCCGCCAGCGCCTTGCTGCAAGCCGCGGATAAGGGTGCTGGGAAGGGGCATGTTAGGCCCCACTTGTCATCCCCGCGAAAGCGGGGATCCAGAGAAATACTGGATTCCCGATGGAGCTTCGTTGCCAAATTTTGAAGGAAAATTTGGACGAAGCTAGCTCGGGAATGACAACATTCTTGGACATAAATATGAAACGATTAGTTGATCTTTTGCGCGCGTAGATCGGCGAGTAATGGTTCGTATTCCGGCTTCGGACAGGCGGTTTTTTCGGTCAGCCACGCCCAGATTTCGGCGTCATCTTCGTCCAAAAATGCCTCAAAAAGCTGTAATTTTTCGTCGCCCAATTGCTCAATCTTCTGCTGGCAATAGGTGCCGAGCACCAAATCCGTCTCCTTGCAGCCACGATGCCAGCTGCGGTAAGTCAGGCGCTTGAGCCACAGCTCGCGCGGTAATGGGCGGTTCAGGTCGGTTTGGTTCAGCATCTGCTTGACTCGCGGGTTGAGCGGGCAACATAGTATTCTCAACATAATTCGCAAGTGCGGAGCTGTCACATGTCCAACGAAAACGCGCCCAGTTTGAACCCGCTTTCCGCCCGCAAAGGCGAGGGCGTGCTGCTGGTGGTGCAGAACAATGCGGAAAAAACCTTAACCATCAGCAGCATGAACGAGGTGCTCGAGACCATGCTGGGCTACGATGCGGGCGAGGTGTTAAACCGCCGGGTGGAGACGATTTTGGGCAGCCGCGAAGCGCAAGCGGTGGCCGATGATGTGGAATATGACGAGAACGCGCCGGATTTCGGCGATGTGTTTTCGCGCATTCGCGAAGTGCGCTTTCGCCGCCGCATGGGCGATGAAATCCGCGTGAATTGCACCATCACCCGGCTGATGGCGCAGGGCGCGAATGCGTGTTTCCAAATCGTGATTCCGAATGAACATGAGCGCGTGACCTCGAGCAAGCTCAGCGAATTCATTACGCTGAACCTCGAAGGCCGCAAGGAGATCGACCCCGCGACGGGCCTGCCGAACCACAAAACGGCGAAGGAATTTCTGCCGCTGTTGAAAAATTATTTCGCGGAGACGGATACGAGCATCGTGTTCGCCATGGTGCGCATGGATCGCCACGAAAAATCCGTCGCGCGTTATGGCCGCGAGGCGTGCACGCAATTGCTCATGCATGTCTGCCAAATTTGCCGCAGCACCTTTCGCTCGGAAGATTTGATTTTTGCGCTTTCCGATAGCACACTCGGCATTGTGCTGTTCGATATCAGCCACGAATCGGCGCGGGTGGTGTTTAATCGCCTGCGTTGGAAAATCCGCAACCACCGCATCGCGTTCGGCGGTAAGGCGGATTTCTCGATCAGCACTTGCATCGGGTTTGATTTGCTGGATCTCGAGGATGTCTCCGCCGCGTTCGAGCGTTGCGAGGCGGTGATGAACAACCTCGATGCCAATGAGCGTAACGCGCTGATTGAAATCGCCGACGCGTAACATGCGCCCGCGCGAGCTTGAGCCCTGGTTTGTTGGCGTTAGCTCGCTGAAATTTGTCGGCCCGGCACTCACCGAACATTTCGCCCGGTTGCTGCGCATCACGCGGGACGTCGAAGCCGCGCTCACTCGTCCGCCGGTGCTGCGTGATTTGCTGTTTCATCTGCCGGTATCGACGCTGGATCGCCGCATTGTAACACCCGTCGGCAAGCTCAAAGCCGGGGATTACGCGAGTGTGGATGTCGAAATTATCGAGCATGTGCCGCCGCCGCGCGTGAAGCGCAAAATCCCCTACCGCGTGGTGACGCAGGATGCGGCGGGGGATGTGATGATCGTCACCTTTTTCCACGTGAAGGATAATTACCCGCTGCGCATGATGCCGATTGGCAGCCGGCGCATTATCTGCGGCGGCATCGAGATGTATGACGGCCAGCCGACGATCTCGCACCCGGATATTGTGGCGCCGGTGGAGCGTGCGGCGCAGGTGCTGAAGCTCGCGCCCATCTATCCGCTGACGGCGGGGCTGTCGCAACGCATGCTGCAAAAAACGCTGGAGCAGGCGGTGGCGGGCATGAAGAAATTGCCCGAATGGCAGGATGCGGCGCTGATGCGCGAGCGCCAATTCCCAAGCTTTACGGATGCTTTGCGCGGCCTGCACGCACCGAACGATGCAACGGATATTTTGCCGGTAAGCCCCGCGCGCTCGCGCCTCGCCTATGATGAATTGCTGGCCAGCCAGCTCGCTTTGGCCCTCGCACGGCGCATGGTGCAGCGGCAAAAATCCTACACCATCCATCATGATGCGAAGGTGGAGGGGCGCTGGAAAGCCGCGCTGCCGTTCACGCTCACCGCGGGTCAGCAGCAGGTGCTCGGCGAAATTTCGGCGGATATGCAATCCGGCCACCGCATGGTGCGGCTGCTGCAGGGCGATGTGGGCAGCGGCAAAACCATCCTCGCCTTCGGCGCGCTGGCGCAGGTGGTGGCTGAGGGGCACCAGGGCTGTTTGATGGCACCGACCGATTTGCTGGCGCGGCAACATATGGAGACGTTGGGGCCGCTGGCCGAGCAATCCGGCATCCGCATCGACCTGCTTTCCGGCAAAATGAAAAAGGCGGAGCAGGAGAGAATCCGCGGGCTTGCGGCGGAAGGCGAGATCGATATTCTCGTCGGCACGCATGCGCTGTTTCAGGATCAGGTGGCGTTTCGCGAGCTGGCGCTGATGGTGATTGATGAGCAGCACCGCTTTGGTGTCAGCCAGCGCATGAAGCTCGCGAGCAAAGGCAAACAGCCGCATTTGCTGCAGATGACGGCGACGCCGATTCCGCGATCCCTCGGCATGACGCTCTATGGCGATATGGAAATTTCGAGCCTGACCGAACGTCCGCCGGGACGCAAAGAAATCGATACGCGCGCCGTGCCATTTGGCCGCGCCGCTGAGGTGGTGGATGGCCTCGCGCGCGTGCTCGCGGCAGGCGAAAAAGCCTATTGGGTGTGCCCGCTGATTGAGGCGCAGACAGAAGAAGAGAAGGCGGCGCTGAATGTGGATTTGGCCGCGGCGGAGGAACGTTTTGCCCAACTAAGTGCGCGCTTTCCGGGCAAGGTCGGCCTCATCCATGGCCGCATGAAACTGCCGGAGCGCGAGAAGGTGATGCAGGCTTACGCGCATGGCGAGTTGCAGCTATTGGTGGCGACGACCGTGATTGAAGTCGGCGTGAATGTGCCGGAAGCAACCGTGATGGTGGTGGAACATGCGGAGCGGTTTGGCCTGGCGCAACTGCACCAACTGCGTGGCCGCGTAGGGCGCAGCAGCCGGGCCTCGCGCTGCATTTTGCTGTATCATGAGCCGCTGTCGGAACTCGCGAAATCACGCCTGAATATTTTACGCGAGACGAATGATGGGTTCGTGATCGCCGAGGAGGATTTACGCCTGCGCGGTGCGGGGGATATGCTCGGCACCAAGCAAACCGGCATGCCGGATTTTGTGTTGGCGGATCTCGCGCATCACCTGCCACTCCTCAAAATCGCGCATGATGATGCGAAATTGATCCTCCACCGCGACCAGGATTTGCTGGCGGAACGCGGGAAAGCGCTGCGGCTGCTGCTCGCGCTGTTTGAATATGATGCGGCGATCGCGCAGTTGAAGTCAGTTTAAGAACGACAACACAATCGCCGCGGCCTTCTCACTCGGCGACTCGGCATCATGCACACCGAGCATATCCGCGATGGTAGCGAGCTCCGCCTTTTGCGCATCGCGCGCGGACTCATCAAGGAGGAGGGGCGCCACCGCATCGCAAATTTTATTCGCGTTGCACTCTTCCTGCAGCAATTCGGGGATAATCAATTTGTTTGCGAGTAAGTTCGCGAGATTCACATATTTCACCTGAATCATGCGGCGCAGGAGATAGGCGCTTAGGCGATTCGCTTTATACGCCACCACGCTCGGCAGGCCAGCCAGCGCGCATTCCAAGCCGATGGTGCCGGACTTCGCAATGGCCGCTGTCGCCGCGGCGAAGAAATCTTTTTTGTTCTCGCGGTTGGTAATCAGCAGCGGATGAATCTTCCAATCCGCAACTTCCGCCTGCATGCGCGGGAGCATGGCCGGGGTGACTTGCAGGACGACTTTGAGATTGGGAATATGCGCATCAAGCAACTCAATCGCGGATTTGAAGGTGGGCCAAAGCCGCGTGATTTCTCCTTGGCGACTGCCGGGGAATACCGCCAGCAGCGGTGCTTTTTCGGGGATGTTATGGGCCGCGCGGAACGCCGCACTACGCCCGCGTGACTTCCACCACCAGGCGATTTCATGGCCGATATATTTGACGGGCAGCTTCTCCGCTTCAAAATACGGTGGCTCAAACGGCAGCAGGCAGAGGAGAAAATCGAACCGCTCCGCCATAATTTTCGCGCGCTCGGGGCGGTAGGCCCACACGGTGGGCGCGACATAATGGATGAATTTGGTGTTTTTTACCTGCCCGCGCGCGCGCAACTGCTTCACCACGCGCAGCACAAAACCCGGCGAGTCGATGCTCAGCACCACGTTCGGCTGCTCACGCTCGATGAATTCCACCATCTCGCGGATGCGGCGCTTGATGGTGCGCACATGCGGCAGCACTTCCGTAATGCCGATGAGGTTGATGTCGCTGATCGGGAAAATGCTGGTGAGGCCCTGCGCTTCCATCATCGGCCCGCCGAGGCCGAGGAATTGGATGTCTGAGCGCTTCTGCTTCAGCGCCGCCATCAGCCAACCGCCGAGCTGATCGCCCGAGGCTTCACCGGCAATCATCACGATTTTGGGGGCGGTGGCCATTATTCGAGAATCGAAAAGCCGATGACGAAAATGCCGAGCTGATCGGCGCGGCGGGCCACTTCGCGGCGATTGAGGATGAGCGATGCGCCAGCCTCCACCGCGATGCCGGCAAAGCCATTGGTCGCGACATGTTCGACAGTGGAAACGCCGATGGTGGGTAGATCAACGCGGCGCTCCTGCTGCGGTTTTTTCACCTTTACCAGCACGCCGCCTTTTTCCTCGAGCTTGAGGGCTGGGCAACGGCTAATGAGGCCATCCGTGCCTTCGATCGCCTCCACCCCAAGCACCACGCCATTTTGCACGATGACGGATTGGCCGATATCGAGCGCGCCGATGGCGCGGGCGATGCGCGCGCCGGTTTCGATATCGCCTTGTGCACGTTTATCGGGGTAAATGCTGCCGATCATGCCTTCGGGGGTGATGAGATCGCTCAAAATTTGCTCCGCACCGGTGACGCGGAATCCTTCTTCTTCAACGAAGGCGATGATGCTCGAAAGTAGCTCATTATCGCCGCCCATGAGTTGCGATGCACCGATGCGCGCGAGGAGTTTTGCGCCTTTCATATCCGGCATCAAGGTCGCGAGGCGTGGGCGCTTGACGGGGCCAGCCATCACGAATTCATCGATGTTATGCTTGCGCGCGAGGTCAAACGTTTTGCCAATCGCGCCAAAACGAATGCGTGTGGCGTGCTCTCCGGCGAGGGCGAGCGTTGCGTCATCCGCATTATCTTCGAGTGCGAAAATATGGTAAGGGCGATTTGCAGCGAGGCAAGCTTCAATCAGCAATCGCGGAAGTTCACCGCCGCCCGCAAGAATGCCAAGGCCGGTCGCTTCGGGTTGAGCCTGTGCGGCAGCATTCACGCCGCCTCGCGGGATTCTTCGGGGGCTGGGGTACAGAAGGAGCGCGACGAATCGCTGAGCACGAAATCGATCAGCGCGCGGGCTTCCGGCAGTAGGTCGGTTTTGCTCAAGGTCTGCGCGCGTTCCGAGAAGGAGCCCGCGCCATGGAAGAGCTGTTTGTAGGTCTCGCGCAGCTGCGAAATTTCCTCGCGCGGCACATTGCGGCGTTTTATGCCGATCAGGTTCAGCCCATCGAGATGGCCGCGTGCGCCGGTGATCATGCCGTTGGGGATCAGGTCTTTCGTCACGCCGCTCATACCGCCGACGAAGGCGTAATTGCCAATGCGCACAAATTGATGCACGGCCGATAACCCGCCGAGAATCACGCCATTGCCGACCGTGACATGGCCCGCGAGCGTGGCGTTATTGGCGAGAATGACATGATTGCCGACTACGCAATCATGCGCGACATGGGCGGAGGCCATGAACAGGCAATCGTCGCCGACGCGGGTGACGGAGCCGCCGCCCTCGGTGCCGGGGTTCATGGTGACATGTTCGCGGATGACGTTGCGCGCGCCGATAATGAGGCGCGATTCTTCGCCTTTGAATTTTTTATCTTGCGGGCGATGACCGAGGGACGCGAAGGGAAACACTTCCGTCGCTTCGCCAATTTCGGTATCGCCATCCACCACCACATGGCTTACCAGGCGCACGCGATCGCCCAGTTTTACCTGCGCGCCGATGACGCAATAGGGGCCGATGAATACGTCGTTGCCGAGTATCGCACCTTCAGCAATCACGGCGGTGGGGTGAATGTGGCTAGCCATTACGCGCCCTTCTCATCGACGATCATCGCGGTGTAAACCGCTTCCGCGACTTTTACGCCGCCGACTTTGCCAACGCCTGAGAAACGCCAGATATTGCCGCGGCTTTTTTGCGCTTCGCAATGCAGCTCCAACACATCGCCGGGAGTTACAGGCTTGCGGAATTTCGAACCCTCGACCGACATGAAATAGACCACTTTGCCATGCGCGGTGGCACCGAGCGTATGCATCACGATCACCGCCGCGGTTTGCGCCATGGCTTCGACAATCAACACGCCGGGCATGACGGGATGTTCTGGAAAGTGGCCGGGAAAATACGGCTCGTTGATGGTGACGTTTTTGATGCCCACGGCCGATTGCCCATGCACCAAATTCACGACCTTATCGATCATCAAGAACGGATAGCGGTGCGGAATGAGCTTTTGTATGCCGATGACATCGTAGGATTGCAGCGCGGGGTCGATGGTGAGAAGGTCACTCATTGGTTCCTCTTTTTGTTTTGGCTAAGCGTGAAAGGGCGATGGTTTGGCGGTGCCATTCGAGCGCCGGAACGGCAGGTGAGCCGCCGTAAGCAGCGCCGCTGGGCACATCATTCATGACGCCGGATTTGGCGGCGATTTTGGCACCCGCACCGATTTTGAGATGGCCCGCAATGCCTGCCTGGCCCGCGAGCACCGCGCCATCCCCAATGCGGGTGGAGCCAGAAATGCCAACCTGCGCGACGATGACGGCCTGGCGGCCGATTTGGACATTATGGCCGATCTGCACGAGATTATCGATCTTCGCGCCATCGCCAATGCTGGTATCCGGCCCGGTGCCGCGGTCAATCGTCGTACCGGAGCCGATTTCGACATCATCGCCAATCACCACGCGGCCGAGCTGCGGCACTTTCACATGGCCGCCGCGACCAAGCGCGAAGCCAAAGCCATCCTGCCCGATATGCACGCCACGATGGATGATGACGCGGCTGCCAATCAGGCTGTTGGTGATGGTGCTAATCGGTCCGATATCCGTATTCTCGCCAATCACCACGCCCTGACCGATCACGGCATTCGCACCGATGGAGCTAGCATGGCCGATATGTACGTTCGCACCGATGACGGCACCGGGGCCAATCGCGACATTATCCCCGAGCACAGCGCTTGGGTCGATGATCGCACTCGGCGCGATGCCGGAGGCTGGTTTCGAACCCGGGTAAAACTTCTGCGCGGTGAGGGCGTAGCAGCGATACGGATCTTCGGTGATAAAAACCAGCATGCCTTTGGGCGCCTGGCTCGCATATTTCGCGCGCAGAAAACACAAGCCCGCTTTGGAATTGGCGAATTGCTCGAGGTATTTTGCATTGTCGAAAAAGCTGACATCGTTCTCACCCGCACGGTCCAGCGGCGCAACATCCGTGAACGCCCGCGCGCCATTCGCCGCATCCGGCAAGGCGATGCCCGCGATCACGGCGATTTCATTCGCCGTAAACGGGCCGTGATTGGTGAAAAAACGATGATCGACCATGCGCGAAACCCTGCAGCGCGTGGCTTAGAACTTCACCGCAACATTCGGCAGCTTCGCATCCAGACGCTTCAGCACTTCGTCCGTGATGTCAAGCGACGGGTCCGCGTAAAGCACCTGCGCGTTCGAGACGACCATGGTCAGCTTCTTCTCAGCCGCCACTTGCTTGGTGATGTCGAGTACGTTTTTCTGAATGTCCTCGAGCGCTGCAGCGAACGATTTATCCAGCGCTACTTTTTTCTCCTGCACGGCGCGCTCTTCTTTCGCGGCTTTTTCCTGGAAATCTTTTACTTTTTTCTCGAAGCCGGACTTATCCGCCGAGTCTTTCTGTTTCACTAGCGACTGGTCTTCGCTGTGCAGTTGCTTCGCTTTTTCGCTCACTTCCGCCTGCAGCGATTTTTGCTTCGCCTGCATTTGGTTGCGCACGGAAGTCGCCGCTTTCGAATCTTTCAGAATTTTCGCGACATTCACCACGCCGGTCGTCGCATCCGCAAAAGCCGGAGCAGCAAGCAGCGATACGGAAACAAAAGCGACAGTCAGAAACTTTTTCATGGGAGGTACTTTCTAGGATTTAAGTGGGACACAAAAAACGAGCGCAATTTGCACCATTTGATAGGCCCTGTCTAGCCTTCAGATGGAGAAATATCCTGAAATAATGCGTGATTTAGGCGTGATTAGAAGCGCGTGCCGAAATTGAAGCGAATGGCCTCGGTTTCGTCGTATTTTTGCTTCATGAAGGGCAGGGCGAAATCGATACGGATTGGCCCGAAGGGTGAGGCCCAGGCCACACCCGCGCCAACCGAAGCGCGCAGCTTGTTTTCGTCGCTAATGCCAGGGCCGCTGCTATCCAGGCCCCAAGCGCTGCCCGCATCCGTAAACAGTGCGCCGGTGACGCCCAAATCATCCGGCAAGCCAAGCGGGAAGCGCAGTTCCGCCGTGCCCGCATAGTAACTATTCGCGCCTAGCGCATCGTTCGTGCCGGTATCACGCGGGCCAAAACCCGCATTCGCAAAGCCGCGCACTTCCTGGCCGCCGGTGAAGAAGCGCTGGTTGATGCGCACATCCTGCCCGAGGCCAAAGATATTGCCTGCTGCTCCGAAGCTCGCCAGCGTCCATTTCTTCGCGACAGGGTAGTAATATTCCGCCTGAATCTCATGCCGCAGGAATTTATCGTCCCCGCCGAGGCCCGCAACATCCTGGCTCAGCTTCCAGGAATAGCCGGAAGTGGGGTTGAATTTATTGTCGCGCGCATCGAAAATGAAGGACTGGCCGACGCTCGACACCGCGTCCTCGCCCTCTTGCTGCTTGATGTAGATCGACGCCAAATCATCCACATTGCTGATATTGGTTTTCTCATAGGTGTAGCGCAGCTGATGCTTCAAATGCTCACTCAGCGCATAGCCGAGTTTCAGCGTGCCACCGGTGGTTTCACGGTCGAAGGAAGAGTTGTCCTGCAGGTTCTGCACGGTTTTGAAGAGGTCGATCCCCGCCTCGAGCTCGCGGCCGAGAAAGTAGGGCTCGGTAAAGCCGATATCGTATTGCTGGCGCTTGCCGCCGACCTGCGCGCGGGTGCGCAATTCCTGCCCACGGCCGAGGAAGTTTTTCTCTTTAATGCCAAAATCCGCAATCGGGCCATCCGCAGTTGAGAAACCCGCGCCTAGGCTGATTTCGCCGGTGGATTTTTCCTGCACCTCAACATCAAGAGCCGCTTTATCCGGTGCGGAGCCTGGCTTGCGCTGAATATCCACTTTTCCAAAATAGCCGAGATTGTTAAGACGCTGCTCCGTGCGTTTCAGCTTGCTTGAGGAGTAGGCATCCCCCTCAGAAAGCTTGAACTCGCGGCGGATCACCTCATCCAGCGTGCGCGCATTGCCAAAAATATTGATGCGGTCGATATAAACCTTCGGCCCCTCGCTGATCGTGTAGGTGAGGTCGATGGTTTTTTCCGCCGGGTGGCGTTTGACATCAGGGTTGATTTCGACAAACGCGAAGCCCGCATCGCCCAGCACATCCGTCATGCGGTTAATGCTGTCTTCCACTTCCGTCGCGTTATAAATATCGCCAACCTTGGTGCCGATGGAGGGGGTGAGATCCGGCACGCGGCCTTTGGGCAATTTCGTGGTTACATCCACACCGCTGAGCTTATATTGCTCGCCTTCCTCGATGGTGAAGGTGAGGTAAAACGCATCCCGCTGCGGCGAAAGTTCGGCAATCGCGGATTTCACTTTGAAATCGGCATAGCCGTTCTCGAAATAGAATTTGCGTAGGAGTTCCTGGTCATATTGCAAACGATCGGGGTCGTATTTGTCGGAGTCCGACAGGAACTGATACCAGCGTTCGCGCGAGGAGCTGACGATTTTTTCGAGCACCGCGCTGCGGTAGCTATCATTGCCAATAAACGAAATTTTCTCGATGAACGCCTTCGGCCCCTCGGTGATGTTATAAACAAGATTGACCCGGTTTTGCTCGAGCGAAATCAGCTGCGGCGTAATTTCCGCGGAGTAATAGCCGTGGCGGCGATACACATCGAGCAGGCGCTTCAAATCCTTCTGCACCTTGGTGCGCGTATACAGCGCGCGCGATTTCAGTGTGATTTCCTTTTCGAGATCATCCTTGCTGATTTTGCTATTCCCCTCGAACAGCACCTCGTTGATGCTCGCATTCTCGACCACATGCACGGTGATAACGCCGTCCGTATTCGTGATGCCGACATCCGAGAAAAAGCCGGTTTCGTAGAGTTTTTTTAATCCCGCATCGAGATCGTATTGCGTCGGTGTCGCGCCGGGTTTAAGCCCGAGATAGGTCTTCACCGTCTCGCTCTCGAGGCGCTGATTGCCTTCGATGCGGATGTCGCGAATCGGCGCTTCCGCCGCCGCATTCATCCCGAAAAAGAGGGCAGCGGCAGCAAGCGAAACAGCGAATAATCGAAGGGTGCGATGCATGACGTATGATGTGCGGGAAAAGCGTGCGCTTAGCAAGTGATTTTCATAACTTACCCGCATGCGCTGCAACGATTTTTCTAAGAGAAGAAAATCCGCCGCGCATCGTTGAATAAGGTGAAGACCATAAGCAAGATAATCACTAGGAAACCGAGACGGTGACTATATTCCATTACCCGTTCCGGCACCGGGCGGCGGATGATCGCTTCGATGGCGAAGAACATCAAATGCCCACCATCCAGCACCGGTAGGGGGAAGAGATTGACGAGGCCAATGCCCGCCGAAAGCATGGCGATAAACCACAAAATAGTGAGCAAGGTGTCTCGTGTGGTTTCGCCTTGCTGCGTCACATCGCCCGAGAGTTTCGCAATGCCGAGCGTGCCGGTGACACCGCGCGCGCTGCGCTCGCCTGTAATCACTTGCCCAATGCCTTTAAGGTTGGTGACGCACAGATCATACGTCGTCTCCGCCGCATGGCCGATGGCTTGCACGAACGTAACATCCTTGCGCGTGACTTTTTGGCTGCGAATACCAATCAGCGGATGTTTGCTGAGGTTGCCGCCAATATCCTTATCCGCATATTCGATGGGGGTGAGGGTAAGCAGCATGGTCTTCTCGCCGCGCTGAACGGTGAGCGTCACCGGCGTATAAAGATTCGTAATCAGCGCTTCGGGAATGTCGTTGAAAACATGCATCACCTTATCGTCGATTTTCAGGATGCGGTCGCCCGGCTTCAGCTTCGCCGCAGCCGCCGGGGTGTTAGACATCACTTCCCCCACCACCGGTGCGGTGGAAGCAATGCCGACCGTGTAAATGAAATAGGTAAACACCGCGATGGTGAGCAAGAAATTCGCCGCCGGGCCCGCTGCCACAATCGCTGCTTTTTTCCACAGCGGTTTATGGTGCAGGCTGCGCGCTTTTTCCGCTTCCGTCATGTTCTTCAGCGCTTCGAGATCCGGCGTGCTGGCGGCCGTCGCATCCCCCGCCATTTTCACATACCCGCCGAGGGGAAAGGCCGAAATTTTCCACCGCGTGCCGTGTTTATCCGTGCGGCCGATGAGCTCACGCCCGAAGCCAATGGAGAAAATTTCGATGCCGACCTTGCACCAACGTGCGACGATAAAATGCCCATATTCATGCACGAACACGATGACGCTGATGATGAGTGCGAACGACCAGGCGTAATGAAAAATTTGGCTCACGAAATGCATGCGAGAATCCCTTGGCTGCGCTGGCGGGCATCGGCATCCGCGGCGAGAGTATCGTCAATCGTGCCGATGCTGGTGGACTCCGTTTTTTCTACCACGCGCGCCACCGTTTGCGCAATCGCGGTGAAGGGCACTTGGCGCGCGAGGAAGGCGGCGACGGCCATTTCATTCGCGGCATTGAGCGCGATGAGGTGGGCGGGGCCCGCAGACAAAGCCTGGCGGGCGAGGGTGAGGGCGGGGAAGCGCGCCTCATCCGGCGTTTCGAATTCGAGTTTGCCGATTTCGGCGAGATTGAGCCGCGGCGTCGCAACCGCAATCCGCTCCGGCCAGCTCAGCGCATAAGCAATCGGAATCGCCATATCCGGCATGCCGAGTTGCGCGAGCACCGAGCCATCCGCATAATGCACCAGCGAATGGACAATGGATTGCGGATGGATGAGGACATCGAGTTTGCTCGGCGACAGATCGAACAAATAATGCGCTTCGATTAGCTCGAGCCCCTTATTCATCATCGTCGCGGAATCGACCGAAATCTTTGCGCCCATGCTCCATCGCGGGTGGTTGACGGCTTCTTCGGGTGTCACCTCCTTCAGCGTCGCAACCGGGCGGCGCAGCAGCGGCCCGCCGGATGCGGTGAGGGTAATTTTCTCCACCTGTTCGCGGTGATCGCAGGCGAGCACTTGGAAAATCGCGTTATGCTCGGAGTCAATCGGCAGCAATGTGGTGCCATGCGTGGCGCAGAGCTTCATCACTAATTCGCCCGCGCAGATCAGCGTTTCTTTATTGGCGAGGGCGACGGATGCACCTTGCTCGATGGCGCGTAAGGTGGGCAACAACCCCGCCGCGCCGACAATGGCGGCGACGGTAATATCGGCGGGGATGGAGGCCGCTTCTTCGATACCTTTCGCGCCCGCAAGCACGTTAATGCCGAGTGGCTTCAGCGCGTCACGCACTTGCACAAAATGCGCTTCGTTGCCAATCGCCACCGTATCGGGCTGGAATTCACGCGCGAGCTGGATGAGTTTCTCGGCATTTTCCTGTGCGGTGAGCACGCTGACTTCAAACCGTTTGGGATGCTGCTTCAACACGCGCAACGTGCTTTCACCAATCGAGCCTGTCGCGCCGAGAATCGCCACGCGGCGGCGGCCGATGGCGGGTTGGGCAATGCTGCGTGTGGCGGGTTTCATGGGCAAAAGCTAGTGCATGTTGAGGCGAATGTATAGCGCCGCGGCGGCAAAAATCGCGCAAGGGAGCAGGGCGTCGACGCGGTCGAACAAGCCCCCGTGACCAGGGATGAGCCTGCTGCTATCCTTCACCCCTGCGCGGCGTTTCAGCGAGGATTCAAATAGGTCGCCGCTAAGGCCGAGCACCGCGAACAGCGCACCGAGGATGGCGTGCGGAATGGGCGCGACATGGCCAAGCGCGGCGGCCACGAAGGCGCTCGCAACCACCGATCCACCCAGCCCCTCCCAACTTTTGCCGGGGCTGATGGCGGGTGCGATTTTATGTTTCCCAAACCGGCGGCCGACGACATAAGCGGCGATATCGCCCGTCCACACAATGGCGAACAGCGCAAAGAGAATGTTGAGATTTTCGAACCGCAAATAAACGAGGCTGAGCGTGGTGGCGAAAATATAACAAAAGCCAACGGCAATCCAAACCGGCGAGCGGCCTTCCACCAACGCCAGCCATTCCTTCAGCAAAATAACGCCGCCGAGGCCGCATAACGCGAGGAAGCTCCACGGGCTCCAGGCGGTGAGGGCGAGCACGATCGCCCCAAGAACCATGGCGCTTGCGGTGCGTTTTTTGAGTTCGGGGGACATGCTACGCTTTTTTTCGCGCGCCGAAGCGGCGGTCGCGCTGGCTGTAATTTTCGATGGCGGCATCAAGATCCGCAGGCGTGAAATCCGGCCACAGCCTATCGGTGAAATAAAGCTCTGTATAAGCCGATTGCCAGAGGAGGAAGTTGCTCAAGCGCTCCTCGCCGCCGGTGCGGATGAGCAGGTCCGGATCGGGCATGCTGCCGGTATGCAAAAAGGCGGTGATGGTGGCTTCGTTGATGCTGGCCGGGTCAAGTTTCCCCGCCGCTACTTCCTGCGCAATGCGGCGCATGGCAGTAGCAATTTCTTGCCGCGAGCCATAGGAAATCGCCATGGTGACGGTGAGGCCGGTGTTCAAATCCATCAGGTTTTGCACGGCTTCAAGATCTTTTTGAATATCCGGCGCGAGGCTCTCCATCTCGCCGATAAACCGCATGCGGATGTTATTTTCGTGCAGAATCGGCGCCTCACGCTTCATGTAATGGCGCAGGAGGTTCATCAGATCATTCACCTCATCGGGCGAGCGTTTCCAATTCTCGATGGAAAACGCATAGAGCGTGAGATGCGTGATAAATGGCCGGGTTTTGCAGCAATCCAAAATCGCGCGTAGCGCCTCCGCGCCCTGGCTATGGCCGCGCACACGGCTGATGCCTTGCTCCTGCGCCCACCGTCCATTGCCATCCATAATGATGGCGATATGCGCAGGCAGTGCTGGGCCGGAAGTGAAAGGCTGGTGCTGTGCGGCGAGGGTCATTCGCGCCTAAACGCTCATGATGTCTTTTTCTTTGGCGACGAGCAGCTCATCGATTTTTTTCACGAAATCATCGGTGAGTTTCTGCACTTTTTCCGACTGGCCACGCTGTTCGTCTTCGGAGATTTTCTTCTCTTTCTCCTGCTTTTTTAGCTCATCCATCCCGTCGCGGCGCACGTTGCGCACGGCGATTTTCGCGGCTTCCGCATATTTGTGGGCGATCTTTGCCATCTCTTTGCGGCGCTCCTCGGAGGGGGCGGGAATCGGCACGCGAATCGTTTGGCCGTCCGTCGCGGGGTTCAGGCCCATGTCGGATTCGCGGATCGCTTTTTCGACCGCTTTCACCATGGATTTATCCCACACGTTGACCAGCAGCATGCGCGCTTCCGGCGCGGTCACATTGCCCACCTGGTTCATCGGCAACATGCTGCCGTAAGCCTCGACTTGCACGGTGTCGAGCAGGTTGGTGCTCGCGCGGCCGGTGCGCAGCGAACCGAATTCTTTGTTCAGAGTAGCAATTGCGCCATCCATACGTTTGGTAAGATCAGGAATCATGATGTTCTCCGCTTATTTTTTATCGACAATGGTGGTGCACAGCCCTTCGCCCGCGATCACCCGCGCAAACGCGCCGGAATCATGGATCGAGAAGACAAGAATCGGGATGTTATTTTCACGCGCCAGCGAAATCGCCGCCGCATCCATCACCTTCAAATCCTTGGCGAGGACGTCGTGGTAGGTGAGGTTGTCGTAGCGCGTCGCGCTCGGGTCTTTCTTCGGGTCGGCGCTGTAAACGCCATCGACCTGCGTGCCCTTCAGCAGCGCGTCGCAGCCCATTTCGCTGGCGCGTAGGGCCGCCGTCGTATCCGTCGTGAAATAGGGGCTGCCGATGCCGCCCGCGAAAATCACCACACGCCCACGCTCTAAATGGCGAATGGCGCGGCGGCGGATGTACGGCTCGCAAATCTGGTCCATCTCAATCGCGCTCATTACGCGGGTTTCAATGCCGGTTTGGTCGAGAATATTTTGAATGGCGAGGGCGTTCAGAATCGTCGCCAGCATGCCCATGTAATCCGCGCTCGAGCGCTCCATGCCTTGTGCCGCGCCGGAAATACCGCGGAAGATGTTGCCGCCGCCCACCACCACGCAGACCTGCACGCCCATATCGGCCACTTGCTTGATATCTGTCGCAATGCGCTGGATGGTTTTGAGATCCTGCCCGTAGCCCTTATCGCCCATCAACGCTTCGCCGGAAACTTTGATCAAAACGCGTTGGTATTTGGGGGATGTGGCGGTCATAAAGGCTCCTGAATTTTCAGGAAACTAGCCGGATTCACTGAAAGATCAAGTGTAATCAACAGAAGGGCGCTGCGTGGAATTGTCATGAAAACGTCACGCGCCAAAAGCGGCGTACATTAGTATACTAGGCACAAAGATAAGTAGAGCTATGGCAAAAAACACTAACGTTACCGAGGTAAAACATTACGGCCCACTTCAGGCAAAGGGGCTGACGGAGCCAAAATGCAGTGAAGCACTGCAATTATTGGCTTTGCAGAACCCCGCACATACTAAATTCCATGTCGCCGTGTTTGAGCGGGCTCAGGATGCGCCTTTTGGAAAGTACCGTTATGCCATCCATATTGAACCGGAATCTAAGCATATATTGCGATTGCATTGCGGTGGCGGCGAGGGTGATAAACCGGCAGCAGCAGAGTTCCTAAAAAAATTGAGCGCGCTAATGCCAACAGATGCCTTTCGCGAACCGAACCAGGGCGAAGATATACCGTTGGTGATATGGGTAAATTCGCTGAAAACGATTAAAGATGCAGTCAATAAAATGGCCCGCAACCAGCCAACACCGGAAGAGACGCGCGCGGTGCTGAACCAGCTTATGGAAATAAACAAAAGTCCTGATTAGGCTACTGCGCGGCCGTTTGCTGCGGTACAAAAGTGAGGACCACTTCCGTCGGGTCATACTCATACCCTTTGCCGGTCGAGGCATCGACCAGTGCAGGCACGCCCAGCAGCAGAATATTGCCATACGAACGTCCTCGGGTTTTGGAAACAAACATGGTTCGCTGCGGTGCATAGCCCATAAGCGTGCAGGTCACCGCCAGCGGCTCGTAAGCGCGCGGCACGCGGATCGTGT
>JBEHYI010000026.1:0-17037 GCA_048498255.1 Pseudomonadota bacterium
CCATGGCGAGCGAACTGACCTACCGTCACGACGCCCAGATGGTTTTGCTGCCATCCGTCGCGCTGGGGCTTTGCGCTGCGGTTGGCTGCGGCATGGCGGCGGGTGCGGGCATCATCACCGGTGCAGCAACGGGTGCGGCGGCAACCGTTTGCGTTAGCGGCACGCGCTTCGCCTCTTCCACTTTCACCATGCCCGTGCTGGGCGCCGCAGGAACGGGCGCGGGCAGCGGTGCCGTCGCAATCGCAGCGACAACCGGCTCCGGCTGAGCAACAGCAAGTTTCGGTGCGGCAAGTTGCGCACGGTCCTGCGCTTTCAGCGGCGCGGGCGGCGGCGGAAGCATCAATGCTTCTTCCGAGGTAACAACCGGCGGGTTCAGTACGATGGGTGCAGCAGCAGGTGCTGTTGCCGCAAGTGCGACTGGTGCGGTTTTCACTTCTGGCGCCGTAGCAGCCACTTGCAACGAAGGCGCAGCAACAGTCGCAGGCGGCAGGCTGAGCGCTTGCTGCTCCACCGCTTCCACTGGCGCGGCGACAGGTGCAGGCGCTGCCGGCACCACCGGCTTCGCTTCCGCCTTGCTTTCGCTGAACGGATTCATGCGCGACCAGAAGCCCGGCTTGCTGGCGGATTTCACTTGTTTATCCGTCGCGGCATTGATCTCAGCATCCGCTGCAGGTTGCGCGGCCACCGCTTTATCCAGCGTCGCATCCATATTCGCAGCAGTTGCATCTTTCTGCGGCGCGGCCGGCGCCACATCATTCCCCGCCATTTGCGTGCTTACGCGGGTCAGCGCATCGCGGTTTACGGGGTCGCGCGGGGCTTCGGGCTTTGTGGTTTCGGTCGCGGCCATATCGGTCTTCACGGCGGCCGTTGCCACCGGCTTCACGTCTACCTTATCGCCCGCCGCCATTGCGGTTTGCACGATGTAGCACTCATCCCCCGTATTCGCGAGCTGGGCGCAAATCGTCTGCGCCGCCGCGCGATCCGCCACTGGGCCCGCCTGCGTGCGATAGACCGTGAGGTTATCCGGCGGCAGCTTCACTTCGCGGATGCTGGCGGTGAGTTTGCCGATTTCGGCGCTATGTTTGCTGGTCACTTCGCTGAGGCGCTTTTCCGCCTCGTCCCGCGTTTCGAACGAGCCGAATTGCAGCATCGTCTGCGACGCAGCAAGCGCTGGGGTTGTGGTGAAAGTAGCCATGATGCATGCGAGCGCGAGACGGGTATGTTTCACAAAATCCTCAGCTTAACGGGATGTGTTCTGTTTTTGGTCTAACGGGTCTAAGGGAATCGCATGGGCCGTGCAAGCGGTTTTTGCCACGCGGTTCTCCGTCCATAGGATTTAGCTTTTCATCCGGGTGCGAGTTCGCTAAATGCTAGGCCAATCCTAACCTTTCGAGTTTTCACTATGACCAACCCCGCCCACCAGGCTAAAGCCTGGCCGTTTGAAGAAGCCCGCGCCCTGCTCACCCGCCTCGAGCGGTTGAAGGAGCCGAAGGAGACCGTGCTGTTCGAAACCGGCTATGGCCCGTCCGGCCTGCCGCATATCGGCACATTTGGCGAGGTGGCGCGCACGAGCATGGTACGCCACGCGTTCGAGGTGCTCACCGAGGGGAAATACAAAACCCGCCTGATTTGCTTTAGCGACGATATGGACGGCCTACGCAAAGTGCCGGATAATCTGCCGAATGCCGAGATGATCGCCGCGAATTTGGGCAAGCCCCTCACCAGCGTGCCCGATCCGTTTGGCACGCATGAGAGTTTCGGCCACCATATGAATGCCCGCCTGCGCGCGTTTTTGGATACGTTCGGGTTCGAGTATGAGTTCAAATCCTCCACCGAAACCTATAAATCCGGCGAGTTCGATGCGGCGCTGCTGCGCCTGCTCAAGGAATACGACAAGGTGATGAAAGTGATGCTACCGACGCTTGGGGAAGAGCGCGCGGAGACTTATTCGCCGTTCCTGCCGGTCTCACCCGTGTCGGGCAAGGTGCTGCTCGCGAAAGTGGTGCGCACGGATGTTGAAAAAGGCACGATCACCTATCTCGAGGAAGACGGCTCGGAGCGCGAAACGCCCGTGACGGGTGGCCACTGCAAGCTGCAATGGAAGCCGGATATGGGCATGCGCTGGGCGGCGCTCGGCGTCGATTACGAGATGTATGGCAAGGACCACCTCGCGAGCGCGCCGCTGTATGATGCGATCTCAAAAATCGCCGGTGGCACCCCGCCGCAGCAGATGATGTTCGAATTGTTCCTCGATGAGAACGGCCAGAAAATCTCGAAATCGAAGGGCAACGGCATCACCATCGACGAATGGCTGAAATACGCGCCGGAGGAATCCCTCGCCCTCTATATGTTCACCAAACCGCGCACGGCGAAGAAGCTGTATTTCGACGTGATTCCCCAGCAGGTGGATGATTATTTGACGCATTTGGAGAAGTATTGGCAGGGGTCGGCATCCAGCATTCAGGATTCAGCGAAGAAAGGTTCTTCCCCTGAATCCCGAATCCCGAATCCTGAATCCTCCTTGGAAAACCCCGTCTGGCACATTCATGGCGGTAAGGTGCCGCAACCTGAGAGCAGCATCCGCTTCAGCATGCTGCTGAACCTCGTTTCGGCGTGTAACGCTGAGGATAAGGCGGTGCTGTGGAGCTTCCTCAACCGCGAGCTGCCGAACGCGACGCCCGCAAATTCGCCGATGCTCGATAAGTTATGCGGCTACGCCGTGCGTTACTTCCATGATTTCGTGAAGCCCAACAAAAAATTCCGCGCGCCGAATGAGGTGGAACGTGCCGCGCTGGGCGAGTTGCGGGAGTATCTCAGCATGCTGGCGGCGGGCACTCCGGCCGATGAAATCCAAACCAAAATCTACGATTTCGGCCTGAAATATTACAGCAAGGAAACCATGCGTGAATGGTTCAAGGGCATGTATGAAACCCTGCTGGGCGCAAGCCAAGGCCCGCGGATGGGCAGCTTCATTGCGCTGTTTGGGGCAAGCGGGACGATTGAGCTGATTGATGCCGCGCTCGTGCAGGAAAAAGCGGCTTAGATTAAAAGCTACGAACCGTGCGTTGAATTTTGTCGGATGCCAGCAGCCATGCGAGTTGCTCGAATGGTTCCGGTGCCCCGCCACGTCCTGGTGCCCATAATTTCGGTGCGTTGACGAGTTGCTTCAAAGTGCGCTCCCCTACCCATGCGCCTTTCGTGGTGAATGTAATACCGGAATCATCGAGCACGATTTTTTCTGGATCCTTGTCTCTTGCCGTCAAACAAGCACCTTCCGGCAAAGCTTCAAGTTCTGCCAACTGTTGCCGCTGTTCTGCCGTGGCATTGCTTCCTGCCTCTGCGATTTCTTTACGCAAAACATGCGTGTGAAGTGCTGCTGGAGTTACCCAATTCGGCTCAAACTGGCGACGCGCATTGTACTTACTTATCGCCGTGCGCAATTTTGAAATGACATCCCGCGCGGGAAGTTCTTTGGTCGTCGCGAGCATCCCCGCATGCTTAATTCTAATAATAAATCCTGCTGGCATATGCTCCCCCTCGCCGCCATCCTCTGGGGCAGAGGTAAAGGGCTCGCAGGCTTGAATATCCAACGTGACACCTAATTTATGTTTGATGCTCTCTTCATTAATGCGGCGCATAAGGTAGGCAGCATTGCTTTCATCTGGCCGCTGTTTTTCAGCTTCTTTTGCCGCTTTTCGGTCTGCCTCATAATCTTGCAACATTTCAGGACGCGTCACCATTTCAACCTCTTTTGTTGATAATGCGCCTTATGCATCAACGAAATCAAATCCGTTGTGTGAAGCTTTTATGAAGATCGACGCGGTGCTGGGCGCAAAAACCACTGCTTAGCGCGTTGCACCCTTGGATTTAAGCGCTTCATTCAATGCCGTAGAAAAACCTTGTGCGAAGAGACGGCCGCGATTTTCGAGTTCTACATCCGGCGACTTCATATAATCCAGTAGCAATTGCCCATCAATATGCGCACGCCCCGCCGGCGCAGCTTTTTGTCGGTGCGTTGGATCCGTTAAAGCTCTTGGGTTATTTTTGGGTACAATTCTATCTTGGTAATCGAATTGCAGGCACAAGTTGCGCGCGACTTCAGATGACGTTTGATATCCATGGATAGCTCGTTCCATTTCAATCACACCTTCAGGATTAAGTGGTCCTATAAACTTAGAAAAAGGGTTATGCTTATTGGCAATTCGTTTGGTTTCAATCGCGGCACCTTCTGCAACATATGCCTCATTTTCTGCTTCTATAGCGCTACGGAATCCTTCGCGTAATATATTCGCGGAAGATTTAGCGGAAAGCGTTTCCCAATGCGCTTTGCCCCAAAGCGGCTTTTTCCAAATTTCAACCGCGACTTGAACATTCGGTACATCCAGCGGATCTCTATCTTCATAAATGCGGAAGCGCACTTCATACATACCACCGCGCTTGATTTGAATCGCGCATTCCAAAGCATCAAAAATTTTACGGTAGATTTCATAAATATTTTGGCGACGATGTTGTTCGGGATTTTCAGAAGCGAAATAGTTTAGCTTTGAGAATTTTTCCTTAATATCTTTCCTGCTTGGAAATTTTCCAACCATGGACTCGCCTAATGGCTGTGTAGGGTTGGGCAATTGTGCGCGTTTTGCATCTACCTCTGCTGCCGCAGCATTTGCCACTGCTTTTGCCTGTTTCGCACCCTCTGAGTCAGGAATACGATTGTTCTCTGCTTTGTGACGCGCATCGATTATAACCTGGCAGTATTCAGCCCATGCCTTGCGAATTTCAGGTGCTTTTGGCTTACCAAATAGGTAGTATTCATCGCCATGCCGCTCCGCATTATACGTTGGCACGGTGGCACGGCGCGATAAAGACTGCGCAGCTACAGACAAAGATGGCCCATTCACAATATTATTTGCCTCTGCCGTCGGCACAAATTCTTGAGTAGTCTCAGATTCTGGCTCTGCGGCGGCAGGCAGTTCCACTTGCGGATAAATGGGGCGGACTGGCTTTAGATGTGCACTTAGGTTGGCTAATCGAGCGTACATTTGAGTGGTTTCGCCTCCTTCACCAAACAACTTGCGCGATCTTTCGCGCGTCGCCGCATTTAAATTCAGTGCCAAGTTGAAATCACCTGTATCCATCTTCCTTAATTCCGGCTTTCGTCGCGCCAAAGCGCTTGCGTTAACGTTGCGTCCATATTACCACCCCGCACTCCACCCTTTGTGTGAAGATTGTGTGACATATGAACGCCGCGCCTAAGCTTCAGGAAATTATCGAGAATTACGATGCACTGATCGTCGATCTCTGGGGCGTAATTCATGATGGGTCGCATCTTTACCCCGGCGTCGCCGAAACACTGAAGCTGCTGCACCAGCTGAATAAGCCCGTTTTGTTCCTCTCCAACGCCCCGCGCGTGTCGGAAAAAGCGCGGCAGAACCTCGACCGCCTCGCCATTCCCCGCACGCAGTATCTCGATGTGGTGACGAGCGGCCAGGTGGCGCATGATCTGCTGGCGCGCGATACGCGGCCGAAAGCCTACTACTATCTGGGCCCAAGCAAGGATGAGGATGTGGTCGCCGATCTCAAGCATTTCGTGCGCGTCGATGAGCCCGCGGCGGCGGATTTGATTCTCTGCACCGGCTATGAGTTCGACGGCCAGCCGCATGAGGAAATTGTGCCGCTCCTCCTGCAGCTGCTGCATTTGCCGATGCTGTGTGTGAACCCGGATATGGAAGTGGTGAAGCAGGACGGCACGCAGTTTCTCTGCGCGGGCGCGGTCGCCACGGAATTCACCCAGCTCGGCGGCAAGGTCGCCTACATCGGCAAGCCGTTCCCCGAGGTCTATCAGGTGTGCAAACTCCTGCTCGGCAATAGCCGCGTGCTGGCGGTGGGCGATAATCCGGCGACGGACATTAAAGGCGCGAACGATGCGGGGATTGACAGTTTGCTCATCACCGGCGGGGTGCTGAAAGTGCGCTACGGCGAGGCGATCACGGCGGATGAAGCCAAGGAAATCTGCCGCATTGCGAAGGTGACGCCGACTTATGTGTTGGCGGGCTTTACGCTTTAGTTGCGGGCGCGACGTAGAGTTCAGGAAATGCTTCGATAAAATCAGCACCGCGACGGTTATTGTACACCGTTGAATACCAATTATGCGCCGCGGATTTCGCGTGATTTAAATTCGAGAAGCGGAAGATTTGCACCACCCGCCCATGGTTCTCGCTCGTGTTGGGGATGGAGCTGTGGCACAGCAAACTGTCGAAAAAAGCGAAATCGCCCGCGTTCCACTCATAGGCAATTTTGTGCAACTCCTGCATCTCAGCTTCGCCATCCACTAGCTCGAACGCGCCATAGGCATTTTTGGTGCATTTTCGTACGCCGCGTTGGTGCGATTTTTCCCAGAAGCTCAGGCCGCCGACGCCTTCATGGTAGGCCGACATGCCGAGGTAAAACGTCACCTGCTGCGGCGATTGCATGAGGTACGGATAGTCCTGATGGATCGGTAGATTGAAGGGGTGATACTCCTCGCCGGGTGCGAAAAAATGCAGCGTATCGCCCGCTTGCGGCGTCGCAGGCACCGCATCTTTTGGGAAAATCGCGTTGAGCACACCTTCCACCATGGTGGAATATTTCAACTGGTTGAAGGCGAACAATTTATTATGCTGCGTGCCCATATCCGTGATGATTTTGCCGTCGAGCGGCTGCACCGCGTTCAAGCGCACCAGCAATTCGCCGAGATCATCGACACCCGATGCATCGACATGCTGGCGCTGCAGCAGCGTGGTGAACAGATAGCGCACCGCCGCGATATAGCTCAAAAAATGGGGATCTTTCGCAAGCAATTTCGGGAAAATCACTACCCCATATTCGCGGTAAAGTTCGGCGAATTCGGCCCTGCAGGTTTCAAGGTCTGCGACCGTTGCGTTCGCGATAATGTAGGGCCGCGTCATGCTGCTTACTCCACCACCGCCCAGGCGCAATAAGGCTGCAGCGGGTGGCGGCGCAGGCGCAAATTGCGGATGCCGAGCACCTCCTCCACCGCTGCCGTTTCACCCGGGAAGAACGGGCAATTCAGCTCGTCGAACACCAGCAGCGCGCCTTTGGGCATGCGCGGCTTAATCTGCTCCAGCACCGCTTTTGTCGGCTTGTAAATATCCATGTCGAACATCGCCATCGCGATCACGGTTTGCGGGTTTTGCTTCAACCACGCCGCGACCGTTTCCCCCGCATCGCCCTTGATGAGCTCATATTTTTTGCGCTCGGGAAATGGGCTGATCGATTCATGGTAGCGCAAAATCGCGTCGAGCGTTTGGTCGTAATTCTCCCGCGTCGCGTAGTCGCCGGTTTTGGCGCCCGCACCATCCGCCGCGCTCACGCCTGCGAATCCCTCGAACGTATCGAACCCGTAGATCAGCCGCGAGGAGTTATAGGGCTCCAGCATGCCGCGCAGATTGAGCAAGGTCGCGAGCGAGCCGCCCCAATGCACACCGAATTCGCAAATCACCCCCGCTACCGGCAAAATCTGCTGGTACAATTCGTGCAAATACAGCACACGCGCCAGGGCGTTGCGCTTCATCACCGCCAGGCTATGCATCGACCAGTTCTCGCCGCTGCCCGCCACAATATCCTGTGCAATGCGGTGGAATTGCTGATCGTTTTCGCGCTGCGCGTCGGTGCGAAAGCCAATCACCTCGCCCTTCGCGCTCTTTTTCAGTGCCTCGCTCATCGCCCTCTCCTGCCTTGGGGGAATTCCGGTAACGTCCTAAAATCCATTCAAAAATAGCATGGGCCGCCGTTTAATAACAACGCGCATCTTCATGCCTATCTATCTTCTTAGCAAATCTTGCACCATTTCACAAATCCGCTATAACCCTCGCTATGAGCGAGAAAAAATCAGCGAATAGCATGTGGGGCGGGCATTATGATGTGGGCCCGGCGGAGGCATTCGCGGCGATTAACCCGAGCATCGCGGTCGATCAGCGGCTTTATGCCGAGGATATTGCGGGGTCATTGGCCCATGCGGCGATGCTGGCGAAGGTGGGCATTCTCACGGCAGATGAATTGAAAGACATCGAGCGCGGCCTCGCCCAAGTGAAGTCGGAAATCGAATCCGGTGCGTTGCAGTTTTCCGTCGCACTTGAAGACATCCACATGAATGTCGAATCGCGCCTGAAAGAGATCATCGGCGCTCCAGCAGGTAAGTTGCACACGGCGCGCTCGCGCAACGATCAGGTGGCGACGGATTTACGTTTATATGCGCGTAGCTTATGTGAACATCTTGATGCAGCACTGAAGGATTTGCAGGCGGCATTGCTCGCGCAAGCGGAGAAGAATATCGAGAGCGTGATGCCCGGCTTCACCCATTTACAGCCCGCGCAGCCGATCAATTTCGCACATCATTTAATGGCTTATGGAGAAATGTTCACGCGGGACAGGAGCCGAATTGCCGATGCTAAAAAGCGTTTGAATGAGTTGCCTTTGGGGGCGGCAGCACTCGCTGGCACCACCTACCCGATTGATCGCGAGATAACGGCAAAAGCGCTCGGATTCGATCACCCGATGCGTAACTCGCTCGATGCGGTTTCGGCCCGCGATTATGTCGTCGAACTGCTCGCGGCATTCGCCATCATCGCGACCCATCTTTCGCGCCTTGCCGAGGAACTCGTCTTCTGGACCTCGCCGCTGATCGGCTTCGTCAAACTCTCGGAAAGCTTCACTTCTGGCTCCTCCATCATGCCGCAAAAGCGCAACCCGGATGCGGCAGAGCTGGTGCGCGGCAAATCCGGCGCGGTGGTGGGTTCGCTCGTCGCCATGCTCACCACACTCAAGGCCCTGCCACTCGCTTACAACAAGGATATGCAGGAAGATAAGCGGCCGTTTTTCTTCGCGGGCGATGAGATTCTCCTCAGCCTGAAAGCCATGACCGGCATGATCGCCGACCTCACGGCGCAGAAGGATGCGATGCGCAAAGCCTGCAGCCGCGGTTACCTCAACGCCACGGACCTCGCCGATTGGCTGGTGCAGCATGCAAGCGTCGCGTTTCGCGATGCGCATCACCTCACCGGACAGTTGGTGAAACTGGCCGAGGAAAAGCAATGCGGGCTTGAGGATTTATCGCTCGTGGAGATGCAAGCGGTGCATGCAAACATCACGCAGGATATTTTCGCTGCCATCACCATCGATGCCTGCGTTGCCCGTCGCACCAGCTTCGGCGGCACCGCGCCCGAGCGGGTGCGTGAGGCGATTGCGGCCGCGAAAAAGGCGTGGCTATGATGCATCGCTTTCTCTTCGCCCTCCTCACGCTCAGCTTGGCTTCTTGCGGCGTGCAGCGCCCGCTGATTAAACCTAGCGAAATTCCGGCCTACGAAAAATCGCAACGCGAGAAGCGTGAAAAATACGAGCAGGAACAGCGCGAGCTCGAGCAACAAGTCCGCGAACGCGAAGCGCAGGAAGGCGCAGAATAATGGATTATTTTAATCACAAAAACGGCACACTGCATGCGGAAGATGTGGCAATTACGGATATTGCAAAGCAAGTCGGCACGCCGTTTTATGTTTACAGTCACGCCACGCTGACGCGCCATGCGGAAGTGTTCAAGGAATCGCTCAAAGCCGTCAACCCGCTGATTTGTTTCGCGGTGAAAGCCAACAGCAACATTGCGGTGCTTAAAACCCTCGCCGCCTGCGGCTTAGGGGCGGACGTGGTGAGCGAAGGCGAGCTGCGCCGCGCGCTGCATGCAGGCATTCCGGCGAGTAAAATCGTGTTCTCGGGCGTCGGCAAAACCCGCGCGGAGATGGAGTTTGCGCTCAACGCCGGCATCCACCAATTCAACATCGAGTCCGACCGCGAGCTGGTGACGCTCGATGCCGTCGCCGCGAAACTGGGCAAAAAAGCACCCATCGCGCTGCGGGTAAACCCGGATGTGGATGCGAAAACCCACGCCAAAATTTCGACCGGGAAAAAGGAAAATAAATTCGGCATCGATATCGAGGATGCGCCGCGGATTTACCATATTGCGCAGTCGCTCGAATATATCACGGTGCAGGGCGTGTCGGTGCATATCGGCTCGCAGCTGACGGATTTGGCGCCGTTCCGCGCGGCTTACGCCCGCGTGCGCGAGCTGGTAACGAGTTTGCGTGAGGATGGGATTCAGATTCGCACGATTGATCTCGGTGGTGGCCTCGGCGTGCCCTATGTGAGCGACGATGCGCCGCCGCCACCGGCGGAATATGGCGCGCTGGTGGCTGAAATGTTCGGCGATTTCGGCGCGGAGTTTATTTTTGAACCTGGCCGCCTGATTTGCGGCAATGCAGGCATTCTCGTCACGCAAGTGCTGTACGTGAAGCAAGCCGCGCATACCTATGTGATTGTGGATGCGGGCATGAATGACCTCATGCGCCCGGCTTTGTACGATGCGGTGCATGCGATTGTGCCGGTGGTGGAATCCACCGCGCGGGTTGCGAATGTTTCGGTGGTGGGGCCGGTGTGTGAATCGACCGATGTGTTTTTGAAAAACGTGGCGCTCAATTTACCAAAAGAAGGCGATCTGCTTGCCTTGCGCACCGCGGGGGCTTACGGCGCTTCACTCAGCAACACCTATAATTCGCGCCTGCTGGTGCCTGAAGTGATGGTGAAGGGCGACCAGTTCAGCGTCATCCGCCCGCGCCCGAGTTATGATGAGATGTTGGCGGCGGAGACGGTGCCTGAATGGGTTTGACTAGTCACCAGTCTCCAGTCGTCAGTCTCCAGTAAGAAAAAACTTGTCATTCTCAGCTGCACCTAAAAACTGGTGACTGGTGACTGGTGACTGGTGACTCCCTAATGCACGTCCAAATACCCAATAAAAGGCAATTCCCGGTAGTGGTTCGCGTAATCGAGCCCATAACCGACGACGAATTTATCGGGGATGCTGAACCCCACGAAATCGGCCTTCGCCGCCACTTCCAGCTTGCCGGGTTTTTCGAGGAGGACGGCGATTTTGACATCCGCCGCGCCGCGCTCGATCATGAGGTCATGCGCGTAGCGCAGTGTGCGGCCGGTTTCCAAAATATCATCCACAATCAGGATTTGCCGGCCCTTCACCTCATCCGTCACATCGCGCCCGATATTGACCTGGCCGGAGCTTTGTGCGCCCGCCCCATAGCTTGAAAGCGTCATGAAATCGATTTGCGGGTGAACGCTGATAGCGCAGAGTTCGCGCACCAAATCCGCCGTGAACATGAACGAGCCGCGAAGGAGTGATACGATGAGAAACTCCCCGCTCATTTTCGCGGCAATTTCACCGGCCAGCGCCTCCACGCGATCCTTGATTTCGGCTGCCGTAAACAGCACGGGGATGGAGCGTTTCTCCGCCACGCTAGCGCACCATCAGCTGGAAGGAATTGCCCAGATCCACCACAATATTAGTGATGCTGGCGGAAAACGCGGTTTCAATATTCGCGATGCGGAACGGATAGGTATCGCCCGCCTTTAGCTCCGCATTCACCGGGTACGCGCGCTTGATGATGGTTTTCCCGTTCTTATCCTGCAGCAGTACGCGCACAGTCGGCACCACACGCGCCATGTTGCTGTGATTTTGGATACTGCCGGAGAGAATATATTTCGTTTTGCTGCCTTCCTGTGCGCGCTCCATCGCCACATCCGAGAACACCAGCCCATCGGTCGGTTTCGCGCCGAGCGCATGGTAGATGCCGGATAGGCCCGGCAGCTCCGCCCAGCTAGGGAAATAGGCGACGAACGCAACAACTAGCCACAGCACCGCAAGCGCGGGCACGGCGAGTTTAAACGGCTTCACCGGAATTGGCGTACGCGCCGTTTTCACTTTCGCGGCCTTTGCCGCTTTCGCTGGCTTGCCTGCATTGGCTTCACTTTGCGCAATCACCGCATCCAGCTGCGCGAGGAATTCCGGGTCGAGATCCTCGACTTTTTCGGGTTCCGTCGTTTGCACTTGCTCTACAAAGAGCGGCTCGTTATTTGCCGTTTCATCCGCCGCGGGCGTGAAATTTTCGACCGCTGCGGGCGGTGTCGCTTCAATTGCAGCTGGGGGTGCCTGCGGCGTGGGCGCTGGCGGCAGCACCTCCTGCGCGCCCTGTTTTTCCACATGCCACTCGTGGCGGCAGCGGCTGCAGCGCACCGTGCGTCCCTCAGGCGGGACCTGCACTTCCGCGATCGAAAAACGGGCTCGGCATGCGCTACAAACAACAATCATGACAAAACGATAAACCATTTGGCGCGAAGCTTCCAGACGTTTATAGATGGCTGTTAGCAGTTAGCGGTTAGGTTCTAGCTTCTGCTGTGTGTGAGGCAAGTATTGCGCCCGCTCACGAAAGCAGCTAACCGCTAACAGCCAACCGCTAACCGCTCGTTTTTATGATCCGCTGTAACAATATGTCGCTTGAATATGTCGCCGGGAAACCCGTGCTGCGGCATGTGAACCTGCATCTCGAGGCGGGCTCGTTCACCTTCGTATCGGGCGCGAGCGGTGCCGGGAAATCCTCGCTGCTGAGTATGTTTGCGCTGTCGCTGAAGCCAACCAGCGGCCACTTACAGCTATTTGGCGCGGATGTGACCCATTTAACCCGCGAGGAATTGCCGCCGGTGCGTCGCAAAATCGGCACGGTGTTTCAGGATTTCCAATTGCTGAACCATCTCACGGTGGCAGAAAATGTGGCGTTGCCGCTTAAAATTATCGGCGAATCGCACGATCAGATTCACACAAAAGTGAAGGAACTCATCGGCTGGATCGGGCTTGAGGGCTTCGCGGATGTGCGCCCGCCGCTGCTTTCGGGCGGGCAAAAGCAGCGCGTCGCGATTGCGCGCGCGGTGATTAATAAGCCGCTGCTGATTCTGGCGGATGAGCCGACCGGCAACCTCGACCATGAGCTTTCGATGAAGCTGATGTACCTCTTCCGCTCGCTGAATAAAGTCGGCACCACGATTGTGATGGCGACGCATGATTCCTCGCTGCTCGAGGCATTCGAATACCCGACGATTTATTTGCGCGATGGGCAGCTGACGCGCACGCGGCGGTAGCTTTTTTTCAGCTTAATTCACGTAATGCGTGCACACGCCCTCACCCTGAATTTTCCTCATCCCCCTCTCGCTCACGCTTCGGTGGATGAAGAAAATTCAGACCTCTCCCGGTGGGAGAGGTCGAAATCCCCTGATCACTCTACGAGTGGGGCAATGCCTCACGGGATTTCGGGTGAGGGTTCAAAGCCCTTGGTGAGGGCGTATTCCCAACGCCTACGATCCCGGCCGCACCGCATCGCGCAGCAGCACCGCCAAATATTTGTAGAATTCGCTGAATACCAAACGCCGTGTGTTGTCATGCCGCCACCAGTTTTCGCGGCGGAATTCCTCGGGGAAAACCGGGTCGGCGAGGATAACTAACTCCGGATTCGCATCCCGAAATTCCTGCGTTGCGCGTTTCATATGGTAATTCGCGGTGATGAGGCGAATGCGGTGAATGCCGCGCTTTTTGAGAAACGCGTTGGTCTGGTCGGCGTTGCTTACCGTCGATTTCGAGACGCGGTCGAGGATGATTTCCCCCTCGCCATCCATCAGCGCACGCAGCGTCGCGGTTGTGCCATGCTCGGCGAGGATTTGCGCCTCCGTCACATGCTCCCCCACCCCGCTGATGAACAGCACCGGTGCGGCTTTGGCCGCCAGCATATCGAGCCCATGTTCGACCCGCGCTTTGCCGCCGGTGAGCACCACTATCGCCTCCGCCTTCACTTCCGGCGACAGCGCGCCGCTTGGCATACTGCCAACGAACCATAGCAGCGTGAGGCAATAGGCAATCGCAAGCGCCATACAAATTGAGAGGAGAAAACGCATATATAGCTTGTAGCGGCGCGGGCTTCGAAGCGCTAGCTTATTTCGCGCCGTAGGTTTGGATGATGAGATCCGCCGCGGTGAAGAGATCATCCGTGATGGTGACGGGCGCGATTTCGGCGGGAATGCCTGCTTGTTCAAGTTTCGCGCCTTTGCCCGTGCGGGTGAGAATGCGCGGGCAACCGGCAGCGACCGCCGCTTGCATATCGCGCAGCATATCGCCCACGAAAGGCGTGCGCGCCGGGTCGACGTTGTAGTTTTTGATCCCCTCGAGCAGCATGCCAGGCGCGGGTTTGCGCCAAATGCTTGGCAGTTCGTCCGAGGCGGAAGCGTAGTAAATCTCGTCGATTTTGCCACCGGCTTTCGCTACTTCCGCACGCAGATATTCGTGCACTTCAGTGACAATGCTATGGGTCGTCAACCCCCGGCCAATGGCGGCCTGGTTGGTGCAAACCACAATGTTGAACCCTGCTTTCGTCAGCCTCACGATGCCCTCAATCGCGCGTGGCAGAAACACGAATTCCTCGAATTTCAACACACCGGTGGGCGAGTCTTCATTGATGACTCCGTCACGATCCAGGAGAACTAGCATATGGAATGTCCGAATAATTGATTTATGTGCGGCGAGTGCAAGGATTGCACGCGCGCAGGGAGGGCGTGTAGGTTAACTACATAACCGAGCGAGCACGAGCAAGACGCAGCAATCGCCCACAGAAATCGATTAGGCGGGCATTCCATTAGTGCATATGCTCCAGCATTTTCTGGACGGTCACACGCGTTGCAAACAGCGCGATTGCCGCCGTGAATACGGGCAGCAGCAGGAACATCACGATATGCCACGCGCTGAGCGACACATGCGGAATCACGGGACTCTCCCACCGCGCGGTGACGATGACGGCAGTGACGAACACAAACGCTGCGACCAGCACGCCGCTTAGCGCGCCGCGCGCCGCAAGCCAGGCATTGTTCCACTGGAATTGGCGGAGGATATAATCATCCGTCGCGCCGAACATATGCAGCAGGCTCACGGTTTTAAAATGCAGGCGCAAGTTCGTGCGCGCCACCAGTATAATCATGCCGAGCACGCATAGCACCAGCAGCACCGCCACCAGAAGCACCAGGCCTTGCAGCAGCCCCACCGCCTTCACCATATGGCCAACCCACGGGCCGCGATCCTCCACCCGAATGCCAGTATCGATCTTGAGCAAGGTGCTGCGCAACGTGGCGAGGTTCACCGCCGTCGCATTATCCTTCACCGTCGTTTTCACGTCGAGAATCACCGGCACGGGCAAATCGGAGAGCGAGAAATCCGCGCCCAGCCATGGTTTTAGCAAGTCCTGCATGTCCGTCTGGCTCAGGGTTTTCACCTCTTCCACGCCGGGGGTTTGCTTCACCGCGTTCGTCACATTTTCCATGAACGGCGCATCGTTCGCGCGCGCGCGCGGCACCTCCACCTGCAGCACGCCGATCACCTCGTGCGATTGGCTCGAGAGCGCGGAGGACAGGCACATGGCGAGCGCGAGCAGCAGCGCCGCGAAGCCAATCAGGCACGCGATCATCGCCGGAAGCAGGCGGTGCGCATCGTCCCGCGCGAAGGGAATATCGGAAGCAACAAGCTGGCGGAGTTTGTTCATGCGGCTAGCATACGCTAAGAAAAGGGGAAGTAAAGGGGCTGGGGACTGGGGATTAAGAATATAGATTCAGAATAGATATTACGTGTTATAGTTTTTACATCTGTTGGTAGAGAGCGAAGCATGGCAAATATATTAGGCAGTCGGACAAAGCGCACTTTAGGGTTTATTGCTATTTTTACGTTTAGCTATTTTGTAGCGTGCCTTGCGATCATCTACTTTGAGGATATGAGCTCAGATCCTATTGCTGCAAGTTATCTCGTTCCTAATGTATTTTTCTTTATTTGGGTTTTTTCTATTCCCCTATTATCAGCAATTTTTATTACTATTGACCGATTTGTTTATAAAAGCAGTGCTGGTTCGGCCGTTAGATTTGTCCTAATTTCGATAGCGAACCTTATTGCGTATCCTTTGACGCTGTCCGCATTAATCAGTCTCGGGAAAATAACAAACTGGTATTAAGCACTCGTGCTCACCTGCTTCGCCGCGCCACTTGCGACACCGCCATCCACACCGTCATCGCCGAAGCCAGCGGCAATTCAGGCATCCGCGCCGGCCGCCGCCGCGCAGAAATCGTCGACCATGCGGTTCGCGAGCCCCTGGAAGCCGAGCCGCAGGGGCGCGGCCAGCAGGCCGATGTAATCGAAGTCGAGGGCAAGCGAGATCCGGCAGCCGTCCGGGCCGAGCGCCGCGAAGGTCCAGTCGCCGTCGAGCGCGCTCAGCGGACCCTCGACCAGAGCCACGTGCAGGCGACGCGGCCGATCCGGCGTGTTGCGCGTCGTGAAGCTCTGCGTGAAGCCGGCGAAACGCAGGTCGAGGCGCGCCGTCAGGATCCCGTCACCGTCGCGCCCGAGCACCTGCGCGCCGGCGCACCACGCGAAGCGCCTCGGGTATGCTTCGACGTCGTTGACGAGATCGAACATGCGTTCGGGCGTCTGGCGGACCAGGGCGTGGCGGCGGATCGTGATCATCGGTGCGGAATTGTAGTGGACATGGCGAAACAGAAATCCAGCGACAAACGCGGCAGCTCGACGATCGCGCTGAACAAGCGCGCGCGCCACGAATACCACATCGACGAGCACTACGAGGCCGGCATCGCGCTGCAGGGCTGGGAGGTCAAGAGCCTGCGCGCCGGCCGCATCAATCTCGGCGACGCGTACGCGATCGTCAAGAACGGCGAGCTCTACCTGTTCGGCGCCTCGATCGTTCCGCTGATCTCGGCGTCGACGCACGTCGTGGCCGAGGACCGCCGCACGCGCAAGCTGCTGCTGCATCGCGCCGAGATCGACAAGCTGGTCGGCGCGGTGGAGAGGAAGGGATATACGCTGGTTCCGCTCGCGCTGTACTGGAAGAGCAACCACGTGAAGATCGACCTCGGCGTCGCCCGCGGCAAGCAGGAACACGACAAGCGCGACGTCGAGAAGGAGCGCGACTGGAACCGCGAGAAGCAGCGCGTGATGCGCGCGAAGAACCGCACGGCGTGATCCGGCAGCGCGCGGCCGCCGGGATCAATACCCCGCCGGCACGTAGCCGAACCGCGCCATCTGCTCGCGGTGCGCATCGACCACGCGTTGCA
>JBEHYI010000027.1:0-16543 GCA_048498255.1 Pseudomonadota bacterium
CAGCCACTCCACGGCGGCGGCGCCCCGCACGATGGCGGCCGTCGCCGCGGTGTGGACGGCGAGCTACAGCCTGTTTTTCCTGCTCGCGGAGTCGTTGTTCAAGGATAAGCAGATTCAACGCGGGCATTGGAAAGGCCACCCGAACAGCCTGAAGAACGGGCCGGACGATACGGTGGGCGGGCCGGGGGCAGCGACGTTTAAGCCGCCGGGGAATGATGTGGATGGCCATGCAGTGCCGGGCTCCGCGGAGGAGGGCTATAAGCAGCCCGAGGATGATGACCGCGCGAAGGATAGCCAGCATAAATTGCGCTTCCCATCGCTGACGGGTGAGCCGAGCCTTGGGCGCTTCCTGATTCGCCGTGTGGCGCCGGTGGCGATCGGTATTTCGGCCTATGCGGCGCTGAAGCGCGTGGGGTATTTGGTGGCCGGAGCGCCGATGGAAGCCATGAGCGTGAAGAAAATGGACGAGCTGAAAACCGCTGGGGATCATGCGAAATATTTCCTCGAGAACGCGCGGCGCGAAGGCATTGCGACGACCATGTTCGGTGCGCTGTGGTGGGCGACGGATGCGTGGGGAACGTTCTACGATAAGTTCGTGCACAACCTGCAGAAGCAGGAAAATGCGGTGGATTTGAACGCGCATCAGCAGGCGAACCATGCGGAATTGTTGGGGCGGATTAACGCCAAGGAACAGGCGCAAGGGCGCGCGGCTTAGGCCGAAAGCGCGAAGTTACCACAATGCTCATGCGCATTTTCGAACTTCCGTGACATTTTCTTGGTAAGGCGCTATCAGGCAGCGCATGAGCACCCAATCCCTTTCACTCCCCATCCGCCCGCGGCGCTTGCGCCGCACTTCGTGGCTGCGTGCGATGTGCACGGAGACGGTGCTGCGCGCGGAGGATTTGATTTGGCCGTTATTCGTGCAGGAAGGTGCAGGGCTGGTGACGCCGGTGGATGGACTGCCCGGCGTTGAGCGGCTTTCGATTGATAAGGCGGTGGAGGCGGCGCGCGAGGCGGTGGGGCTTGGCATCCCAGCGATTGCGCTGTTTCCGGTGACGCCCGCGGAGAAAAAAACCGAGGATGGGCGCGAGGCGCTGAACCCGGAGAATTTGATGTGTCGGGCGATCCGCGCGGTGAAGGCGGCAGTGCCGGAGATTGGGATTATTTCGGATGTGGCGCTCGACCCCTACACCAGCCACGGGCATGACGGGGTGCTGGGCGCGAGCGGTGATGTGGCGAATGATGCGACGGTTGCGGTGCTGTGCAAACAGGCGGTGCTGCTTGCTGCGGCGGGCTGCGATATCGTGGCGCCGAGCGATATGATGGATGGGCGGATTGGTGAAATTCGTGCGGCGCTGGATGCGGCGGAGCATGCGGAGGCGGTGATTTTATCCTACGCGGTGAAATATGCTTCGGCGCTGTATGGCCCGTTCCGCGCGGCGGTGGGGTCGGCGAATAATCTTGGCAAGGCGGATAAGCGGACCTACCAGATGAACCCGGCGAATGTGGCGGAGGCGCTGCGCGAAACGGCGCTCGACCTCGCGGAAGGTGCGGATATGCTGATGGTGAAACCGGCGGGGCTGTACCTTGATATCCTCGCGCGGGTGAAGGAAGCGTCTGACGTGCCGGTGCTCGCCTATCAAGTGAGTGGGGAATATGCGATGATTAAGGCGGCTGCGGCGGCGGGGATGATCGACGAACGCGCGGTGATGCTTGAGACGCTGCTTGCGATCAAGCGCGCGGGGGCGAATGCGATTTTGACCTATGCGGCGCGGGATGTGGCGCGGGCGTTGAGTGCAAAATAGGCGTTTATGTTGCGATGGATCCCCACCTGCGCGGGGATGACGGATTCGTAAGGCGCAAGCGCCTAACTCAAATCCGTCATTTCGCCGTATAACTATCCACGATAATCTTGCCTTCGATGATGCGGTCCTTCGCGGTGGCGACTTGCTCGATAAGGCGCTCGTTCACCAGCTCGCGGTTATATTGATCGACAGCATAATCAAGCGCGCCTTCTTTGATGCCAAGATATTTGATGCCCGCGCTCCAGCTGCCATCGCTGGAATTTTTCAGTGCTTCGTACACGGCGACATCCACACGTTTGATCATGGAGGTCAGCACATGGCCGGGATAGAGGCCGTTCTGGTTACTATCGACCCCAATGGCGAGTTTACCCATCTCCTGCGCGGCTTGCAGCGCGCCGATGGAGGAGCCGCCCGCGGCTGCGAACACCACATCCGCCCCCTCGCGGAATTGGCTTTTGGCGATTTCCTTCGCCTTCTCCGGGTTGCTCCAGGCATTTGCCGTGGTGCCGATCATTTGCACATTCACCTTCACATCCGGTGCCGCGAAATGCACGCCTTGGGTGAAGCCGACCGCGAAGTTGCGGATTTGCGGAATATCCATGCCGCCGACGAAGCCGACAAAGCCGCTGCGCGAGGATTTACCGGCGATGATGCCAACCAGGAATGCGCCTTCGTTATCCTTGAACAGCACCGATTGCACGTTGGGGTAAAGCGGCGGGGCGAGCCCATCCACCACCACGAAATTGACGTTGGGGTAACGTTCGGCGAGGTTCATCACTGGCGCGACATATTGGTTGCCGAGCAGGATGATGGGGGAGGAGCCGGAGTCGGCCGCTTTTTTAATGACCGCGGTGGCGTCTTCCTCGGGCTTCATTTGCACGACATTCACTTGCAGGCGGAACTCGGCCTCGGCGCGGCCCATGCCGATGCGCGCGGAGTTGATGAAGGTGCCATCCCCCGCGTCGCCATTATAGAGATAGATGATGCTGGGGTTGAGTTTGCGTTTGGTAGGCGCGGCAGCAGGCGCGGGTGCGGGCGCTTCTTCCGTCGCGGCGGGTTTGGGTTTTGCGGGTGCCGCTTTTGCGGCGCTCGTTTTCGCGGTGGTGGCAATCGCATCCACGCTGGTGAGCGCGCCGCCGATGAGCAGTGCGAGGAGAAGAAAACGAATCGGCAGCTTAAGTTGTAACATGATTTCAACTGTATCTTGTGTGCGCGGTTTTTTCGTGAAAGATAAGCATAAAGCGTCACCTCTTAAAAGCAATGGTTTCATGTCGCATTCTGAATTACGCAGTTCCTTGGAGCAGGCTATCGTTAGCGCCAAACTCGACCTTTATCTCGTGCCGATGGTGGATGAGTTTCAGGGCGAATATACACCCGCTTATGCCGCGCGGCTGCCGCATGTGACGGGGTTCGACGGCTCGGCGGGCCTTGGTGTTTTTTGGGCGAAACCGGAGGAGACGCGCCGCCACACGCTGTTTGTGGATGGGCGTTATACGCTGCAGGCCGCAGCGCAGGTGGATGCGGCGGCGATTGAGATTATCAATAGTGGCGAGGTGAGTTTCAGCGAGTGGTTGGCGCGCCAGGGCGAGGGCTTGCGCATTGGGTTTGACCCGTGGCTCATCACGCAAACACAGCTCGAAGCGTGGAAGAAGGCGAGCAAGGTGCAGGGCGCGCAGTGGGTGGCGCATCAGCCGAATCTGGTGGATGGGGTATGGGCGGATCAGCCAGTGCCGCCCGCGGGTGCGGTGGTGCTTCACCCGGTGGAATTTGCGGGCGCGAGCTATGCGGATAAGCGCGCGGCGCTGCTCGCGGAGTTGAAAAAACACGGGGCGGATGCGGCGGTGCTGACCCAGCCGGATGGGATTAATTGGCTGCTGAATATTCGCGGAAGCGATGTGCCGTTCAACCCGCTGCTGCTGGCGCATATGGTGGTGCGAGCGGATGGGGCGGCGATGCTGTTTTGCTTCCCGCACGCGTTTTCGGCAGAGGTGAAGGATTATTTGCGCGCGCAGCAGGTGGCGATTGCGGAATTGAAGGATGTTTTTGAGGGTAAAGTGACGCAGGCGCAGCTGGGCAAAAAAATACTGGTGGATGGTGCGGTGACGGCTGCGGGGTGGCTGGCGCTGATTGAGCAAATGGGCGCGGAAATTGTGCGTGCCGACGACCCAACGACGCTGCCCAAGGCGAGCAAAAACGCGGTGGAGCTTGCGGGCATGCGCGCGGCGCATAAGCGGGATGGGCTGGCGCTCACGCGTTTTCTGCATTGGTTCGATACGCAAAATGGCCATGGGCGCTACCCGAATGAGCTGGAGGTGGTGAGCCGCCTTGAGCAGTTGCGCAGCGAATCGCCGGAGTATCGCGGTGGGAGTTTTGCGACGATTGCGGGCAGCGGATCGAACGGTGCGATTGTGCATTACCGGGCGAGCGTGGAAAGCAATCGCCGCGCGCGGGTGGGCGAGCTGTTTCTGCTTGATTCCGGCGGGCAATATGCGGATGGGACGACGGATGTGACGCGCACGATGTTTGTCGCGGGCCCAAGCGGCGGCACGCCAGCGCCTGCGATGAAAGAGCATTTCACGCGCGTGCTGAAGGGGCATATTGCGCTCGGCGCGGTGCGGTTTCCAGCGGGCACTTCGGGCATTCAGCTCGATGTGCTGGCGCGGCAATATTTGTGGGAGGCGGGGCTCGATTTCGACCATGGCACGGGGCATGGCGTCGGCGCGTATCTGTGCGTGCATGAAGGGCCGCAGCGCATCAGCAAACGCGGAAGCGCGACGCCGCTCACGCCGGGCATGATTCTCTCCAACGAGCCGGGCTATTACGCGAGCGGGCAGTATGGCATTCGCATCGAGAGTTTGGTGGCGGTGGTGGAAGCGGCAAAAACGGCGGATGGCAAGGCGACCTATGCGTTTGAGACGCTGACGCTGGCGCCGATTGATACGCGGCTGGTCGAAATCACCATGCTGACGGCGGGTGAGCGCAACTGGCTGAATGCCTATCACCGCCGGGTGTATGAAGCGCATGCGGATGCGCTTGAGTTTGAGGCGCGGCGCTGGTTGCAGCAGGCTACGCGGGCGATTTAGCGCGAGTTTTGAAATTGTATACAGGTGGTGCCACAAGCGCCCGCTCCCCCCTTGAGGGGGAGCCAAAACTCTACTTCAGAGTTTTGGTGGGGGGTAATATAGGCGCCGCACATTTTGATGATGGATGGCAAAAAATATCCCCCCACCGAAATCCTTCAAGGAGGATTTCGACTCCCCCTCAAGGGGGGAGTTGGCGCCAAGACCGTCCGCTTGTGGTTCACTTCGCCAATTCGACTTTGCAACTCTTCATACTATGCCAAATCTTGCGGCGTTTGCGCTCGATGAAAGACGGGCTGCTCGGCGTTTCGGTTGAGGCGGATTCTTCATGGTGGAAGCGGGTTGAGAGCAAATCCATCTCGCGCAGAATGTCGTGCAGCACATCATCCCCAATTGTGTAGGATTTGCGCATGGCCAGCAATGTCTCGCGCTCTTCCTTCAGCACTTCGGCCCATAAACGATTTTCGGCTTGCAGCAGCGGGTGGCTCATGAGGCCCGGCGCGTGATCCGGGTGGAGCGGCGTGTTCGGGCCATCGCCGAGGGACTGCAGCCGCTCGGTGTAATGCTCCTTAATACGGGCGAGTGCGGGCATATGCACCGTGCCGTCATTCTTCAATTCCTCAAGCCGGGTGAGGGCGCTTTTTGCCGCTTCCACGCGCGCGTACCACTCCTCATTCATTCGCTTCGGGTCGAAGCTCAGCGTGAGTTTATGCACCAGCCACGGCAGGCTGATGCCTTGCAGCACGAGCGTGAAAACGATGATGCTGATGCTTAAAAACACGATGAGGTCGCGCTCGGGGAAGGGCGAACCATCCGCCAAGGTCAGCGGCAAAGCGAGCGCGAGCGCGAGGGTGACGACGCCGCGCATACCGGTCCAGGAAACGACGAAGACGTTCTGCCAAGCGGGGTAGGGCTCGTTGGTTTTGCGCAAACGGTTGAGCGCGTAACGCAGGCCGTAAGCCATGATGTAGACCCACAGAAAACGCACGGCGACACTGGCGATACAGACCGCAAGCGCAAGTGCGAGAATGCCGGGATTGTGGAGGATATCGAGATGCTGGAGGAGTTCTGGCAGTTGCAAACCGATGAGCAAAAAAGCGAGGGCGTTGAGGAAAAACACGACGAGTTTCCAGATCGCCTCGGCCGGGATGCGCATGCGCGGCGGGAAGAGAATGGGCGCGTGCCAGCCGATATAGAACCCGGCAGCGACGACGGCGAGCACGCCCGACATATCGTTTCTTTCCGCGAGGTAAAACGCGGCGTAAGGCGGCACGAAGGTGGTGAGAATTTCGACCGATGGATCGCGCAGATACGGGTAGATTTTGACGAAAATGAACCCAGCGAGCAGGCCGATGCTGATGCCGCCGACGATTTTCCACACCAGCAGCGCGCTGGCATCGACGAGCGAAAAACTGCCCGCGAGCACCGCACCGAGCGCGAGTTTGTAGAGCACGATGCCGGTCGCGTCGTTCACCAGGCTCTCGCCCTCGAGGATGCTGACGACGCGCTTGGGCAGGGTGATGCCTTTGAGCGATTCGGTCGCCGCGGCCGCATCCGGCGGGGAGGTGATGGCGCCGATGATGAGGCCAAGCGCCCATGTAGCGCCAGGCACGAGCGCGACGATGACCCCGCCGACCGTGACAGTGGTGACGATGACGAGGCCGATGGCGAGGAGCAAAATGGAGCGCAGCTCCGTACGAAAATCGCGGATGGAGGTGAAGAACGCCGCTTCCATCAAAATCGGCGGCAGGAAAATGAGCAGCATATGCTCGGGGTTGATTTCGACCTTCGGCACGCCGGGCAGCATGGCGAGCGCGATGCCGCCGAGCAGAAATGCGATGGGCGAGGCGAGCTTCAGCCGATGCGCGACCAGCGCGCAGAAGCAAATGGCGGTGAGGATGATGAGGAGTTGGCTTGGTTGCATTGGTGGAACTTAATGCGTGGGGTGGTGATTGCAAGGGCGTTGGTGATTTGGTGTTGTGGCGACACTGAATACCGTCATTCCAGCCAAGCGCAGCGCGAGCTGGAATCCATCTTAAGTGTGTCAGTTACTTAGATTTGTAGAAAAGATGGATTCCAACTTTCGTTGGAATGACAGTGGTTGCGGAAGCTCTCTGCCTCAACCCACCCGCTCGACATACTCCGCCAAAATTTTCTTCACGCCCGCATGTTTGAACGCGATTTCGAGATGGTCGCCCTCGGCGCTGAGGATGACGCCGTTGCCGAACTTTTGGTGGAAGACGCGTGTGCCTTTGCTGAAAGCGTTGGTGGGGGCGGGCGAGGCGAAAACGGGCGCGTTATCCGGTTGGTGAGTGTCGACGCGGCCGCCAAGGATCGAATCCACTTCGCGCTGAAAGAGCGACGGCCCCGAAGCGCGGCGTGTATAGGGTCCGCCATCGAGATGCTCAACATGTTCTTGCGGAATTTCACCCAGGAATCGCGACGGAATATTCGATTGATACTGGTTGTAAATGCGCCGGTTCGCGGCGTGGCTGATGGTGAGGTGGTAGCGCGCGCGGGTGATGCCGACATAGGCAAGGCGGCGCTCTTCCTCGAGCCCTTCGAGGCCGAGCTCATCCATGGTGCGTTGGCTGGGGAAAATACCTTCTTCCCACCCGGCGAGGAAAACCACGTCGAACTCCAGGCCCTTCGCGGCGTGCAGGCTCATGATGCTGATCATATCGCCGTCGCTTTGTTGCGCGCCATCGGTGACTAGCCCGACATGTTCGAGGAATTCGTTGAGGGTGCCAAAGTCCGACAAGGCGCGCACCAGCTCGCGGATGTTGTCCAAGCGGCCCGCGGCTTCCGGCGATTTATCGGCCTGCCACATGGCGCGGTAGCCGGATTCTTCGAGCACGAGATCGGCGAGTTCGGCTAAGGAGAGATCGGCCGGATCGGCGGGTGGCCCTAAATCGACTTCATCCTCGAACGGTGGCTCGTAAGGCAGCACTTCGTTTTCGCCGAAGACTTCCGTGAGGTTGTCGGGCTTCGCCACTTTCGCCACGCGCTCGCGAATGCCGCCGCGGTCGCGCCAGCTGACGAATTGGTCGAGCAATTTTTGCAACGTGGCAGCGGTTTTGCCCTTGAGTTCGCCGGTATCGAGCAGGCGCTGAATGGCACTGTAAAGCGAGCCGTTCATCATGCGCGCTTGGGTGTGCAGCTGCTCCATTGTCGCTTTGCCGATGCCGCGTTTGGGCGTGTTGATGATGCGCTCGAGCGCGAGGTCGTCATGCGGTTGGTTGATGATGCGCAAATACGCGATCGCGTCGCGGATTTCCATGCGCTCATAAAACCGCAAACCGCCGACGACTTTATAGGGGATGCCGAGGGTGAGGAAACGTTCCTCAAACCCGCGGGTTTGGTAGCCCGCGCGCACCAGCACGGCCATGTCTTTCAGCTTGATGCGGTCGCGCTGGAAGGCTTCGATTTCCTCGCCGACGAAGCGGGCTTCCTCGTTATCGTCCCACACGGATTTGATGCGCACGGGGTTGGTGTCGGTGTCTTCCGTCCAGAGCGTTTTGCCGAGGCGCGTTTTGTTGTTGGCAATGAGGCCAGAAGCCGCGGCGAGGATGGCGGAGGTGGAGCGGTAATTGCGCTCCAGGCGAATGGTGGTGGCGCCGGGGTAATCGACCTCGAACTTCAAAATATTGCCGACTTCCGCGCCGCGCCAACCGTAAATCGATTGATCGTCATCCCCCACGCAACAGAGGTTTTTGTGGTAAGCGGCGAGCAAGCGCAGCCACAAATATTGCGCGACGTTGGTGTCTTGATATTCATCGACCAGGATGTATTTGAAACGCTCGGCATACATTTGTAGCACTTGCGGGTGGGCTTGGAAAATGACGAGGACGTGGAGCAAAAGATCGCCGAAATCGCAGCAATTGAGGGCTTTGAGCCGCGCCTGATACAGCGGATAAAGTTTCGCGCCCACTTGCGTCAGCGTGTAATTGCCCGGCTGCTCATTGATTTTATCCGGCGTCAGCGCGCGGTCTTTCCAGCCTTGGATCACGTTCTGCACCGCGCGGGTGGGGAATTTCATATGGTCGATATTATTATCCGCAAGCAAGGCTTTGATGAGGCGCTGCTGGTCGTCGTCATCCAGAATCGTGAATTGGGGCGTGAGGCCGACGAGCTCTGCATGGCGGCGCAGGAGTTTGGCGCAGATGGAGTGGAAGGTGCCGAGCCAGAGTGCGGCGGCTTCCTTGCCCTCGGCCTCCGCACCAAACAAATGCTTCGCGACGCGCTCGCGCATTTCGGCAGCGGCTTTGTTGGTAAAGGTGACGGAGAGAATTTGGCCCGGAAAAGCGCGCTTGGTGTGGATGAGATGGGCGATGCGCGTCGTCAGCACCCGCGTTTTGCCGGTGCCCGCGCCCGAGAGCACAAGGACAGGGCCTTCGGTGGTTTCGACTGCCGTGCGCTGTTCGGGGTTGAGGCCTTCGAGATAGGCTGCGTTCGTTTCCGCGGAGATTATGTTCGTTGCTTGCATCGCGCCTTTATCGGGGAAATGCGGGTGGGGATCAAGATGTATCCTGGTCACAGGGTGTGTGGTTTAAAAGAGTGTGGAGAGTGAGAAGAGTGAGAAGGGTGTGGAGCGGCTGACGGTACAGAAGATGGGCCCCGGCGTCCGCCTTTCTTTGCGGGGATGGGTCGGTGTTGGCGGAGCCGGGGTGACAAGCGGTGGGTGAGACTCATCGGTGGCAGCTCCCACCGGCTGTCACCCCGGCCAGACGCGGCGTGAAGCTGCAAGCTTCGCGGCGGGCATGCGCCGGGGTCCATCTTTCTACTTAAACACACGCGTTACAGCTGCTAAGAGGCACTCATGACTATCCGCCCCGCACAACCCGCCGACATCCCCGCCATCGCCGCGCTGCTGAGTGAGCTTAACAGCGTGGAGGGTTACGCCCAGCAGGCGGATGCGGATGAGATTGGGCGGGCGTTGTTTTCGCCGATGCGGGAGGTGAAGCTCTCGGCGCTGGTGGCGGAAAGTGGTGAGGCGGTGATTGGGGTGGTGTTGTTTTACCCCGGCTATGACACGCTTTCGGGTGTCGAGGGCTACCACCTCGCGGATATTGTGGTGACGCAAGCGTGCCGCCGCCGCGGTGTGGCGCGCGCGTTGGTAAAAGCGCTGGCGGCGATGGCGCTCAGCGAAGGCAAAGAATGGGTGTCGCTGACCGTGTTGAAGAAGAATGATGCGGCGCGCGGGTTTTACCAATCGCTCGGCATGAGCGAGGTGGCAGTGGATTTTTTCGCGATGGGAAAAATGGCGCTGAATCGGCTAAGTTGAAGCGACCGCGCGCGTTGCCACCGCATGCAAAAAAATCAAATTACAATCGGCTGTTGATACTGGGTTGATTAAGGGTTGCGCCGCGACTTTGGTTTGTTACAAGCGGTAGTGATTTTTTATTTGCTCCACAGGTTCCATGAATAAAACCCGCGCATTTGCGCTGTTTACAGCCATTCTGCTTCTGTTTGTTTTCGCTGCGCCGGAGGCGTTTGCGAAGAAGCGTGCGCGCGTGGCGCATGGGCGCGGCAAAATCACCCGCGTGACGCGCGCGGCGGGGGTGAATGATGCGCGCTATGCCGATATCATCATGAACCCGGTGACGGGCGAAATTTACCATTCGAAAGACCCGGATGGAAAGCGCTACCCGGCGTCGCTGACAAAAATGATGACGCTGTATCTGCTGTTCGATGCGCTGGAGCAGGGGAAAACGCGGCTCGATGCGCGGCTCGATATTTCCGACTATGCGGCGACCATGCCGCAGACGAATCTCGCGCTGACGCCAGGGGATTCGATTTCGGTCGAGACCTGTATCAAGGCGCTGGTCGTGCGTTCGGCGAACGATGTGGCGGTGGTGGTGGCCGAGGCGCTGGGCGGGGATGTCGACCATTTCGCGGCGATGATGACGGCGAAGGCTTATCGATTGGGTATGACGAATACGGTATTCAAAAACCCCAATGGCTTGCCCAATACCTCGCAATATACCACCGCGCGGGATATGGCAAAGCTCGGCATTGCGCTGAAGCGCGACTTCCCGCGCTATTACAAATATTTTAGCACGCTGCAATTCAGCCATGATGGGGTGACGTATTACACGCATAACCGCGTGATGCTGCGCTATGCCGGGGTGGATGGGATTAAGACCGGGTTTATCGGCGCGTCGGGCTTTAACCTCGTCACTTCCGTGGTGCGCGGCGGGCGGCCGCTGGTGGGCGCGGTGATGGGCGGCGCGACGGGCGGTTGGCGCGATAACCGCATGATCGAGCTGCTGGATGATAGCTACCAGATTGTGGCAAGCCGCGGGGCGGTGCGGGGGAAAATGTATCCGGGCAATTTGCCGCTGCCGAAGAATGGCGGGCATGGCGGCGTCGGCGTAAGCGCGGCGGATTTGCCGACCGAGGATTTATCGGCGCTCGCCAACGTGGCAACGATGCCGGAGGCGAGCGAGGGTGAGGATGGTGGCGAGGCGGAGAATCCACCTGCTGCGACGGTGCCTGCTACGCGTGAAGCCGTGCGGCAAACGAGCGCGGCTGCTACCACACCGTTCGAAGCGGCGGCGAAGGCGGAAGTTGCGCCCGCGCCGGTGGTGACGGCGAGTGTGAAGCCGGCGGAAAGCAAAGCGGCAAAAGTAGAAGCGAAGGTGGCGGAGCCGGTTGCTGCGAAAGCAGAAACGAAAGCGCCGGTGGTGATTGCGCCGCCTGCGAAGGCAACAGTGGTGGAACCTGCGCGCAGTAAGGTAATTCAACTAGCGGCACCTGCCACGAAAACGGAGGTGGCGAAAACGCCGTTCGCGGCGGCGGAAGTGCCCGCAAAACCGGTGCCGTTGGCGGCAGCGGGGACGGAAAAGGGCTGGGGCATTCAGGTCGGCGCGTTCTCGACCCAGGCGCTGGCGGTGGCTTCCTCACGCAATGCAATGCAGCTGGCGGCGGGCCCGCTGGCGGCGGCGAAAATGGCGCTGGCCGACCCGGTGGGTTCGAACGTGCCGGTGCACCGCGCGCGGCTCGAGAATCTCAGCCAAATCGAGGCCCGCAAGGCGTGCGAGGTGCTGATTTCGAATAATTCTCCGTGCTTTATTTATAAGGTGAGCCAGTAGGTTGCTGGGGACTGATAATGGGCCCGTATTGCTTATGGGCCCATTACCAGCTGTCATCCCCGTCCCCGCCTTCGCGAGGATAAACTCCGGCGGAAGAATCCAGGCTAAGCAGCACGCACCCATCTTGGCATGGGCCCCCGCCTTCGCGGGGGCGACGGCTGGTGGGTATGGCTCGTTTTGCGCTTATTTTCAGCTTGCTCAAGCCCAGCCCCTAGCCCCCAGTCACCCTCGATTGTCACAAAACTGTCATAAATCTCTTAACCAATTTTTAGGGGTTTATGGTATAGTTTGAGGGAGTAGGAGAGACTTTCTATGAATATTCTTGGTATCAATATTGGCGGACCAGCTGCGGCCCAAGCACCTGCGCGCGCGCCGATGTTGGATCTGACGCAGCCGATATTGAAGCGAAATATTTTTGAAATAGGTGTTGATGCCATTGTTGGGACGATCGATGCTGCCGTAGAACGTCTCACAGGTGGCCGTGAAACCGATAGCGTTGCCGCTGCGCCGGATCGCTCTGGTGGTTCGAGCTTTTTCGCCAGCATCGGGTTTGGCAATGCCGGTAGTATGTTCGGGCGCGAAAGAGCCGCGCCGGAAATCGCGCCGGTGCAGGAAGTTGCGCTGGTAACGCAGGCACCTCAAAAATACGACCCGCACCATGTCGATATGGCGGAGATTGGTAATTTTGCATCGCCGATCATTGGTAAATCCGTGGGGCGCAGTACGGGTGCTAGCCTGGGCATGAACGCGTAAGCCGCGTTTCCTGATTCGCAATAACACAAACGCGGTCCATCGCTGGGCCGCGTTTTTTTATTGGTGGGTAATTAGGAAAACCTAAAACGGTGACAGAATCTCCACCGCCTGTTGGCCCCAGCGCGGTTGCTCGACATCGCTGATGCGGCCACGGCCACTATAGACGATGCGGGCTTGCGCGATTTGGGTGGAGTCGACCGCGTTTTCCGAGGTGATATCCTGCGGGCGGATGACGCCGCGGATGGAAATTTCGCGCACTTCGTAATTCACGAGAATTTCCTGCGTGCCTTCAATCACCAAGTTGCCGTTGGCGAGCACTTGGGTTACGAGCGCGGCGATTTGGGTTTTAATGGTTTCTTTCCGGTCGATTTTGCCGGTGGAGTTCGATTGCGTATTGCCGCTGACATCGATCAGTTTGGTTGGGTCGGTGGAAATACCGGCGAAGGGAATCAGCTTGCCGATTTTTGCCTCGAGTCCGCCGATGGCGTTGACGGAGGAGCTATCCGAACCGGTGCGGCCAGCGTTGGTGGTGTTGTCGAACTTCGCGCTATCGGCGATGGAGACATTGACCTTCAGGATGTCGCCGACGCGGGTGGCGCGTTGGTCGCGGAAGAAGCCGCGGGCGCCGGGTTGCCAGAGGGAATTCGCGGTGCGGGTGGAGGCGCCTTCGGGGTCGGGCAGCGGCCAGGAGAGGGGCTTATAATCCGCGCGGGTTTGCGGGTTTTCGATTTTGCTAAGCGGTGGGTGCTCGCCGATCTGGTCGAGGCGGCTGAGCGTGTTGCCGCAGGCGCTGAGTGAAAGTGCGGTGACGCTGAGTAACATGAGTTTAAGTGGTTTCATCGCGCGCTCCCTAGATTGCAGGTGAGGTGTTGACTTCGACGCGGCCATTATCGACCACGCGTCCGCTGACGGCTTTTTCCGATTTGTCGTTTTTAACCCGGATCATGTCGCCCTTTGCGCCATCGGTGAGCGCCACGCCGGTGGCTTTTAGGCTCATATATTGGCTGGTGTAGGTGAGCTGCACGGCGCTGCCTTTTTTAACGAGCACCGGTGAGCTGATTTCACCTTGGCGGATGGGGCGGTCGGCGGAAATGACCGCGCGGGGCGATTGGCCGATGAGGGATTTCGCGTCCGTCACCGTATCCTTGCGCACGAATTTATCGATCACGGATTTGGTGGAGAGGTCTTTCTCCTCGATTACATCCGTGCGGCCGAGCTGGTGGGTGAGGACGGGCACGTCGATCATCGCGACATAGGTGCCGCTCACGGGTTTCACGATTTCGGTTTTGCCGTTCGAAAGCACGTAAACCTGTGCTTGCCAGCGATGGGCGTTGGCATCGATTTGTAGCGCATGGATGGCGATTTTGAGCGGGTGGTCGGCGCTGTAGAGAACGGGCGATTGGCCAGGGGTGAGGGTGACTTGCGCCTTCTTCTCGACGGCTTGGAGTTTGAGTTGCTCGGCGATTGCGGTGCCGACATCTTCATTCGTGATGGTGAAATAGGGCGCAGGCGCGCTGAGCGTGGCGGTGACGCCGGGTGCTGGTGCTTCCGCCACGGCCGCGATTTCGCTGGTGGCGATGCCGGGCGTTTGCCACGCGGCGTGGGCCGCGAGTGGGCTGAAGAAAAGCAATAAACCTGCGATGCAATATTTCATGAAATCCTTAAGCCGATTGGTTGAGCGATTGGAGCATTTTGTCGACCGCGGTGAGCACTTTTGTGTTCATCTCGTAGGTGCGCTGGGCGACGATGAGGTTGGTGACTTCCGTCACCGAGTTGACGTTCGAGGTCTCGAGGTAGCCTTGCAGCAAGGTGCCGGTGCCATCGAGGCCGGGGTTGTTGACGAGCGCGTTGCCCGAAGCCGGGGTTTCGACATACATATTATCGCCCAGTGCCTCGAGGCCGTTGGGGTTCACGAAAGTGGCGAGCTGGAGTTGGCCGAGCTGGGTGGGCGTGATTTGGCCTTGCAGCATCACCTCGACCTCGCCCGAGCCGTTGACGTTCATGCTCACGGCGTTATTGGGCACGGTGATGGCGGGTTGCACCACGTAGCCGCTGCTGGTGACAATAGTGCCTTCCGGCGAGAGTTTGAACGCGCCGTCACGGGTGTAGGCGGTGGAGCCATCCGGCAGTTGGACTTGGAAATAACCGCGGCCTTGGACCATGACATCGAGTGGGTTTTCCGTGGCTTTGGGTGTGCCTTGCCCGGTATCGCGCGAGATGGCAGCGGTTTTAACGCCAAGCCCAACTTGGATGCCGACGGGCAGGATGGTGCCCTGATCGGTCGAGTTGTTCCCGGCGCGGCGCAGATCCTGATAGAGCAGATCCGCGAATTCGGGGCGCTCGGCCTTAAAGCCGGTGGTGGTGGCGTTCGCAAGGTTTTGCGAAATCGCATCCACATTCGTTTGTTGGGCGGTGAGGCCGGTGGAGGCAATATCAAGTGCGCGCATAAGAATCTCCCTGAAATTTATGCTGTGACGGATTTACTGTAGGTGGTCGAAACCTTGCGCTGAAGGTCGTACATGGTTTCGATGAATTTGGCGGTGTTGCCGACCGAGCGCGAAATTTCCTGCACGCGCACGAGTTCGGCGACGGCGTTGACGTTGCTGCCCTCAAGCCCGCCTTGCACCACGCGCGATTGCTCGGCGGGGGTGGGGGCAATGCTCGATTTGTAGAGCGTGTCGCCGGCGCGTTCCATTTTTTGCTCATCGGCGAATTCGGAAATGCCGATCTGGCCGACATCGTTGCCATCCGCGCTGATTTGCCCGGCACCGTTGATCTCGATGCGTTTGGCGTTGCCGGGGATGGTGATGGGACCGTTATCGTTGCCAAGTACCGCGTAACCTTGGGTGGTTTTCAGCATGCCGTCGCCATCGATCTGGAAATTGCCGCTTTTGGTGTAGCGCGTGCCATAGACGGTTTGGACCATGAAATAGCCCGGGCCGGTGAGGGCGAGGTCGAGCGGGTTATTGGTCATGCGCACGGGGCCTTTGGTGGTGTCGCGGTAGTCGCTTACATCGTTGGCGTAGGAATCTTTGCGCTTTTGGTCTTTGGAAAGGTAATTGCTGAACATGAGCTTTTCGGCGTTGTAGCCGCTGGTGCTGGCATTCGCGATGTTGTTGGCCGAGACTTCGAGGTCGCGAAACAGGGCGTTTTGCCGCGAAAGGCTGATATAGATACTGTTATCCATGGTCTTTCCTCATGCATGTAAAATGCGTTGCCATGGTATAAGCAGGAAGCGTGCCAACTGGTGACGGTGGCAGGCTTAGGCGCGGCAAACGGGCAACGCCGTGGCGGAAATCTGTGCGAAGGTTGGTGGTGTTGGTTGACTTGTCCGCACGCTTAGCTAGAAGATTGATAAAACAGGTGAACAGGGAATTACGCCATGAGCAAAAAGAAAGAAGCGTCGGAAGATCAAGAAGCGCCGGAAGGCGGTGAAGGCGCTGAGGGCGAAGAAGGCGGCGCGAAAAAAGGCAAAAAGAAGCTGATTTTCATCGTTGGCGGGTTGGTGCTGGTGCTTGCCATTGTCGGCGGGTTGTTCGCTGGCGGAATTCTCGGCGGCGGTAAGGAAGAACATAAGGAAACGCCGGAGCAGATCGCGGCGAAAGAGGCGGCGGCAGCGCTGGCAGCTAAGCCGGTTTACTATGAATTGCCGCAGTTCTTGGTGAATTTGAACTCCACCACCTCGCGCGTGAGCTTTCTCAAAATGACGGTGACGCTGGAGCTGCGCGACCCAGCCGCGGTGGCGACCATGGATGCGAATAAGCCGCGCATTATGGATATTTTTAACACCTACCTGCGGGAGCCGCCGGCT
>JBEHYI010000028.1:0-16496 GCA_048498255.1 Pseudomonadota bacterium
GCAGGAAATCGACCGCTTCGCGCACTTCCGCGATCGCGTTCGGCAGAGACTTGCCCGCTTCGCGCACGGCCAGGGCCATCAGTTCGCCGCGATATTGCACCACATGGTCGTTGCCGGAGAGCTCCACGCTCGCCGCGTCGATGACTTCGAGGCGTGATACGAGCTCGAGCGGTACGGCCTTCGGCGCGCCGGGGCCCGCTTTGAACACCAGGAAGCTCGCCAATTTTTCTTTCGACATCGCTGAAGCATCCGTTTCGCGCTCGTCTTTCGAGCCCGCATCGCGGCCATCCAGCTCCTTCGCGAGGCCGTTCGGGTCGAGAATCATGATCACGCTGCCATCGCCCAGAATGGTGTTGCCGGAATAGACTTCGATGCCACCCAGCAGCGGGCTTACCGGTTTCACCACAATTTCCTCGGTGTCGTAAATCTTATCGAGGATCAGGCCGAAATCGGTCGCGCCAATGCGCAGCACCGCAACATAACCGTCCGCCGGCTCACGCTCATCGACCGGGATCGACTCATCCACTGGCAGGGACTCAAGCTTCAGCACATCGCGTAAATTGATCAGCGGCAGTAGCTTGTCGCGCAGGCGCAGCACCGAGGACTGGTTGATACTTTCGATCTTGTAGTCCGACTCCTCACCCACGCGCACGAGCTCGACCACGTTGATTTGCGGCACCGCGAAGCGCTGGCCGGAGGTTTCGACCAGCAGTACCGATACAATCGCGAGTGTCAGCGGGATTTTGATATGGAAGGTTGAGCCTTTGCCCATGGCGGAGGAGAGCGACACCGTGCCGCCGATTTTTTCGATGTTGGTGCGCACCACATCCATGCCCACACCGCGGCCGGAGACGCTCGTCACCTTCTCCGCCGTCGAGAACCCGGCCTTGAAGATATATTGCATGATCGCTTCGTCCGACATTTGCTCGAGCTCAGCATCCGTCGCGAGGTCTTTCTCGACGATTTTCTGCTTAATGCGGTCGATGTTGAGGCCGCGCCCGTCATCCTTAATCTCGATGATGATATGGCCGCCTTCATGGAACGCCGAGAGCGTCACCGTGCCGACTTCGCCCTTGCCGGAAGCCACGCGGTCCGCCGGTTGCTCGAGCCCGTGGTCGCAGGAATTGCGCACCATGTGGGTCAGCGGATCCTTGATCATTTCGAGCAGCTGGCGGTCGAGTTCCGTCGCTTCCCCGATCATTTTCAGTTCGATCTTTTTGTTAAGTTCGATGGATAAGTCGCGGATCAGGCGCGGGAATTTACTCCACGCATTGCCAATCGGCTGCATGCGCGTTTTCATCACGCCTTCCTGCAGCTCGGTGGTGATTTGCGACAGTTGCTGCAGCGGGCCTTTCAGCTCGCGCTCCTCACGGTGGCGCACCACTTGCAGCAATTGGTTGCGCGTCAGCACCAGCTCGCCGACCATTTGCATGAGGTTCTCAAGCACATCGAGATTCACGCGGATGGACTGGTTCGCACCATGCCCGCCGCCTTCTTTCGCATCCGTATCGAGCCCTTGCTTGATCGCTTTTTCCTTCGCTTGTTCGGAAATTACAGGCTTAGCTGCTGCCGCAGGGGCCGGTGTCGGCGCGGGGCTTGCCGCAGCCGCTACTGCCGGCGCTGCCTCATCCGCCACCAAATAAGTATCCGGTGCTTTGGTGTAATCCATACCGCCATCGAGTGTCGAGCTTGCATTCGCAAAAGCGCGCTCCAGCTCGTCCATCGCATCCTGGCTGGTGGAGGAAACAATCTTCATTTCATTCGGCGAGAACATGCCGTCGATGCGCGGCTCGGGGATTGCCTCCACCGGCGCGGGTGCTGGCGCCGCAGCTGCAGCTTCGCCCACCACCGCACCGTTCGAATCGGCGAAATCGTTCAGTCGCTTGATGAGATCCTTGTCCTCTCCCGTCGGCTCCGAGCCGTTTTCCGAAAGATATTCAATCAGGCTTTTAATGCGGTCGATCGCCTCGAGCACGAGGGAAATGGCTTGTGGCGTCACCACAATCGCGCCGTCGCGAATTTTGCCGAGCACGTTTTCGCCCGCATGCGCCACGGATTCCAGGCGCGGCAGGCCGAGGAAGCCGCAGGTACCCTTGATCGTATGCACCAAGCGGAAGATGTTGCCCAAAATATTCTGGTCGTTGGGATTTTGCTCGAGCTTCACCAGCTCCAGATCGAGAACCGCTAAGGATTCCGAGGTTTCAGTGATGAATTCACCAATGAGATCATCCATGGTTTTATTCCCTGTGCGAAAAGTTGACCCTGTTTCGGGCTTTATATTTTCAATCTACAATACACGCAGGAGACGAAATGAAAAGCGTAATGACACAACCAAGAAACGGAAAAGCGATTTTTGATGCAGACGTGGCGCGAAAGGCAATCCGTAGGAATTATGCCGCGGGGGCGAGCACCAGTTTCGGCTGCGTCAGGCGAATTGCAAGGCTTCCCTGATCTACGGTGAACTCAATGTTCGCACGCGCCTCCTCCGCCAATTTCGCCGCCAAATAGGGCTGTGCGGTTTTCGGCGTCAGTGGCACTTCCTGCCCGGTTTGGCCAAGAATCGCCGCCGTATCCGCATCGAATTTGATGGTTTCACCCACGATGCCGATATCGATTTGCTTCGTCTCATCCTCAGCCAGCGTGATGCGCACGGAAAGCGTGCCGCCGCGGATGGCGCTGCCTGCCGTGATGATGAGGAGATTGAGCAACAGTCGCGACATTTTTTGGCTAAGCGGTACGCCCGCCGCATCCGTATGGTTATCGGGCCAATCGAGTTTGATTTTGGTGCCCGAGAAAAAATCGAGCGCGAGTTTCTTCTTCTCGGCGAGCGACGCCTCGCCCGCTTCGCCCACGCGGCCATAGGCCTGGCGGTAAAATTGCAGGCGGTTCACCGCCTCATGCGCGCTTGATACAATGAGTTTCACGGCTTCGTTTTGCATATCGAAGCCTTCTTCGTCGAGGAATTCGGCACCGTTATTGACCGCGCCGATGGGGCCGGTGAGGTCGTGGCACAAACGCGTCGCGATCATTTCGGCAAGTTTCGTTTCGTGGCTCATTAACTTAACTCCTAATAGCAGGCACTAAGCTCTTCGTGGCACTTGATTATAACAGCCTTTAAGAGCCAACACTACTCCCGAAACCTAAAGAAATCGTTAAACTTTTCGCTAAATTTTAGGGGACGCTGAAACCGAGCGTCAGCGCCTATTTCGGAAACAATTCCGCCTCGATCAAGCTCGCAATTCCGTGCAGCGCCACCATATGGGCCTCCTGCACATGGGCGGTGATGAGGCTCGGCACGATCAGCACGAAATCCGCCTGGGGCAGCGCGCCCTGCTTCACTTTTTCACCCGTAAACAGCACGGTGGTGATGCCCTTCTCTTTCGCCGCCGCCAGCGCGCGGATGATGCTCGGGCTACGGCCAGAGGTCGAAAGTGTAATCAGCACATCCCCCGCTTGGCCCAACCCTTCGACTTGCCGCGCGAAAATATAATCATACGCGTAATCATTCGCGATCGCCGTAATAATCCCCGTATCCGCTGAGAGCGCAAGTGCTGGCAGCGAGCGCCGGTCATCCACATAACGGCCGACAAATTCCCCCGCGATATGCATCGCGTCGCACGCGCTGCCGCCATTACCGCAGAAGATGAGCTTATTGTTTTTGCCAAGCGCTGCGGCACAGATACGCGCGAGCTTCTCGATTTGCTCGCCCGATTCCGCTAAGAATCCGCTCACCGCGCGCGCGTGCTCCTCACCGATTTTTTTCAGCAACTCGTTCATGCGCGAACCTCTGAACGTGTCCATGCGTAAACCTCTAAACGTGTCATTCCCGAGTTAGTGCCGTCCAAATTCTCCTTCAGAATTTGGTCACGGCGCTTCATCGGGAATCCACCTTCTAAACTGGATTCCCGATGAAGCTTTGCAGCCAAAAACTGAAGAAGTTTTTGGGCAAAGCTAACTCGGGAATGACAAACTTCGGGGTTCATGCGCGCAAATCCGCAATATTCTTGGCGTAATCGCCCGCTTTGCCGGTGAACACGGCACTGCCCGCCACCAGCACATCCGCACCCGCGGCCACCACTTGCTTGCTGGTTTCAGCGTTAATCCCACCATCCACCTCGAGCATAATATCGCGGCCGGTCGCCGCAATCATCCCCCGCACGGATTGGATTTTGCGCAATTGGCTCGGGATAAAGCTCTGGCCACCGAAGCCCGGATTCACCGTCATTAGCAGAATCAAATCCACCTGGCCCATCACATATTGCAGCGTCGATTCATGCGTGCTCGGGCAAATCGACACCCCGGCTTTTTTGCCCAGCGACTTAATCAGCGCAAGCGCACGGTCGAGATGCGGCGTCGCCTCCGCATGCACGGTGATAATATCCGCACCCGCCGCCGCAAATTCCGGCACGAGATCGAGGCAGGAAATCATCAAATGCACATCGAGCGGCAGATGCGTGTGCGGCTTAATCGCCTTCACCACTGCGGGGCCGATGGTGAGGTTCGGCACGAAATGCCCGTCCATCACATCGACATGGATCAAATCCGCACCGGCTTTGGTGACGGCGGCGATTTCCTCGCCCAGGCGCGCGAAGTCGGCCGAGAGGATGGAAGGGGCAATCTGGATGTTCTTTGGCATGCGCGGGAAGATATCAGCGCGGTGGCGGCTTCACAATCAAAACTATCGAAATTGCTACTAACGTGCAGTGATTTATGCTGGGTGTTCCCCTTCCCGGCCCCTTAAATCCCACGCTACAGTGAAACATCGCAACCCAAATGATGCAACCTGTTGCAACCGATATAACTGCGCAACCCCGTGCCGACAGTCATTCAAGGCTTTAAGGGTGGTTCATGCAACCTGAATGCAACATTACCGCTTCATAAAACACGCGGCGAAAAACCCATCCATGCCGCCCTGTTCGAGCAAGTGGGCGGGCAGCGTGCGCAGGAAATCCCCACGGATGCAAACGGGCGGAATTTCGCTCTCCGCAGGGATGGGCGTAAGCTGCGCGTCCGCCGTTTGGGCAAGGAACCAGGCGACCTGCTGCTCCCCCTCCTCGGCTTCGAGCGAGCAAACGCTGTAGACCAGTTTCCCCCCGGGTTTCAGCCAGTTCCAACAGCGCGCGAGTAGCTCGCGCTGCAGCGCCGCCATCTCGGCGATCTCGCTTTCGGCCAGGATATGCGGCATTTCCGGGTGGTGGCGCCAGGTGCCGCTTGCGGTGCAGGGCGCGTCGAGCAGAATCGCGTCATAGGCGCGGCTGGGCTGCCATTCCAGCGCATCCGCGACGATGCTGTTCGCCTCCATCCCCATGCGTTTGAGGTTGGCTTTGACCGTGCGCATGCGCGGGGCGGAGCGGTCGAGCGCGGTGACGAATGCCCCCGCGCGGATGAGCTGCATGGTCTTCCCGCCGGGTGCTGCGCACACATCCAGCACCTGCCGTTCACGCACGTCGCCCAGCAGGCGCACGGGGTAGCTGGCGGCGAGGTCTTGCACGAAAAACGCGCCGCCGTCATAGCCGGGGAGTTGCTCGACAGGCGCGTGCTCGCCAGTGAAGCGGAGCATGCTGGAATCGAGGCGTACTGCGCCTTCCATGGCTTCTCTACAGTTTAAATCCAGCGGCGTACGCGCCGCAGAAATGGTGGCTATGCGCGCCGTTTCCTCCGCGCCGTAAGCCGCTTCCCACCGCGCGCGCAGCCATTGCGGTAAGTTAGCAATGGCCTCCGGCAGCGCTGGTTTTTCCGCCGCGATTTTTTGCAGCACCGCGTTCACCAGCCCCGCAAGCCCAGCATCCCTGCCCCTTTTGACGAGGGCGACCGTTTCATTCACCGCCGCATGCGCGGGCGTATTGAGGATGAGGAGTTGTGCGGCCCCGAGGCGCAGCGCGTTGATAATGCCCGCGCGCTTGGCGGGCAGCGGCTTCGTCAAATACCCCGCGATCACCCCATCGAGCTGGCCCAGATGCTGCAGCGTGCTCAACAGCAAAAGCATGACAAAACGTTGGTCCGGCTCGCTTCCGACAAGCGGCTGTTTGGCGAGCGCTTCATCCACCGTCCGCTTTTCGGTGAGCACCAGGCTCAGCAGCGCTAGCGCCTGTTGGCGGGCGGTGGGGATTTTGGCGGGGGCGGGCTTTTTCGTCATGCCCGCCTCATGCCAGCTTCGGCGCGCTATTGCAAGCCTCGCCGCCGCGCGCTATAGTCCCGCGCATGAGCCAGGAACGCAGCACCCCCATCCTCCCCACCGAGTTTTTTACCAAACCGGTGGAAGACACGGGCGAGCACGAATCCGCCGCTGAGGCCGAACAGCCCGCACCCGTCAAGCGGAAGCCGCACCCCGAGCCCACGCGCTACGGCGATTGGGAAATGAACGGGAAATGCGTGGATTTTTAGTGCTCCTTTCCCCCGCCGCGCCTTCCCGGTACACTCTTTTTGCGGCATAAACTTCTTCATCCACAAAAAAATCGTTTCCCCGCTTGACGTCATGCAACGATTCGCCTAAACGGGCATCCTGCTTTTTTAAGCGTGGGGATGTAGCTCAGTTGGTAGAGCGTCTGCTTTGCAAGCAGAATGTCGCAGGTTCGATTCCTGTCATCTCCACCAATATCTCACCCATATTTCAACAATTGCCAGAGAACGCCGCTGAGGCGCGCTGTGTGGGCGGGTCCGTTTTGGTGGTTGAGTGGAGAAAGCTGTTTTTGGCCCCAATTAGCTCCGGAGCGGCCTATTTTCTCTGTGGGCCATTTTCGTGGTCAACGTTGCCTTTTAGGCAGTTATAAGCGACCAGCTGCCATACATAATATCGCAGAAATCCTTATTGCGTGAGATGAGGCCATTATGCGGTATATCTTTGTAACGCATTAATATGAGTGTTCGGGCTTCTTCTAGTGTGGCTGGGTTTTCCGACCATTGATCGCCGGTTTCACTATCCGTATCCACCCGTTCTCCAGACTCTCTTGGGCATTCAATGCAATATTCGTCTTCCGCCATCGCATCCCGACTTAGATCATCCAGATCGCAATTGCGCTTAGGGCACCACCATTCAACAGCGCAGGCATTTACCGTTTCATAGATGATAAAGCTCAACTGCCATGCTGTTTGATTGTAGCGCACACCGACTTCGGTATTCCCGACGCGGACGGTATACCGTCCATTATGGAAAACAAAGCCAACCTTCATCTAATGTCGCCTTCCTCATATTGATTTACAGAAACCCTATACTACCCTATGCCATATTAAGGAATACAGCTTAACAAGCAACCTAGGAGCCATTATGGGCTTTGATATAAACAAATTCACTTCAATCGCCAACCGCACTGATCGCTACCCACAACGGCTAAGTGTACTACGCGCAGGGGGTAAAGACACCTCGTGCATTGAGCAGGCAGTGTCAGGCGCCGTTGATAACATAAACCAGCATCAGACACGTTCTTTTGTGATTTATGGTGAGCCGCAAAGTGGCAAAACTGAAATGATGATTGCGTTAACGGCCAGGCTTCTTGATGATGGCCTTAAAGTCGTAGTCCATTTACTTAATGACAGCTTACAGCTGCTTGAGCAGAACTTAGATCGATTCCGGCGCTCAGGTTTAGCACCATCTCCATGCAACTTTACGGACATTCTTGACCCATCCATAAAAATTGGCACAGAAGAATGGGTTATTTTCTGTAAAAAGAACTCTCGTGATTTGGCAAAACTTATAGAGAAAATTGATAATGTAAAAAACAAGGTCATTATTGATGATGAAGCCGATTACGCCACGCCGAATGCAAAAGTAAACAAAGGCGAAAAAACCAGGATAAATGCACTCATCGAGAAAGTATTAGGAAAAGATGGTATCTACATTGGGGTTACAGCAACGCCTGCGCGCTTAGATTTAAATAATACCTTTGAAAATGACCATGAAAAGTGGGTCGATTTTCCTACCCATTCGAAATATACTGGTCAGGATACGTTCTTTCCTATCTCGCATGGTTATGGATTTAAAATAAATCTCCTGCCAGATGCAGGCGATGATCCTAAATATTGCCGAGCCGCACTTATCAATTTTATGGTTACGGTAGCACATCTTAATACGCATTTGCATCTGAATGGGGGAATTAAAAACTACAGCTTTCTAGTTCACACTAGCGGTAAAAAAGCTGACCATAATGCTGATTACCAGGCTATCCAAAAAACTTTTGGGATACTGTCGAATACTGGACACAAAGATTATGCAAATTTAGTTGAACAAATCTGGCAGGCTGCGGAAAAGCGCTGGCCAGGCAATGCCGATTATCTCACGACCTACATTTTACAGAATGCAGGCTGTAAAAATATTGTTGTTATGAATAGCGACAAAGACACCAAGAACTACAAAAGTGCCACCGAGCCTTCGGCAATTTTTACCGTAGTGATTGGCGGAAACATTGTATCCAGAGGTGTAACTTTCGATAATTTGCTGGCCATGTATTTTACTCGGGATGTTCAACATAAGTTGCAGCAAGATACTTATATACAGCGCGCGCGCATGTTCGGCTCTAGAGGAGACTACTTAAGTTATTTCGAGCTTACAATTCCTGAGACGTTGTATTTTGATTGGCATAGATGCTTCATCTTCCATCGACTATCGCTCGATGCCATTAGAAGCGGCCGAGGTGCCCCTGTATGGCTACAAGATACACGTATTGCAGCGGTCGCCAATTCCAGCATTGATAAATCCAATGTTTCTTTGGATAGCGGAGAAATGAGCTATAAAATCTTCGACTATACTGCTGTAGAAAATCAGGTGGCGAATATTTTAGGCTCTAATACGGATACGAATTTTGCGAAACTGCAGAAGCTGCATCTTCTATTAGGTGAGATGAATTTTCCGAGCTTTGTCCTTTCCTATATTAAGGAATTTAGCCCCCAAGGTGACGGGTCGATTTTCATTCATGAACCGCATTCCATCGCAAATTACAAAGACGATAAGGCCGACAAAGAAAATATTAGCCGGAAAAAAGGATTTATGGGTGGCGCAAGCTTTAAGAAAAATAAGGACATTCCCCACCATTTCCAAATTCTGTACAATGAGCATGGAAAGGCGAGACTGTTTTATAAATATAGCGGTCAAATTTCTTTCTTAAAAAATATGAAGCATTCCGATAAAAGAGAAGCAGCATGATTCGGGAATATGAATTTTATCATGGCATTATTTTCGCGCGCCTTATTAATGCCTCGCGTCACGCTCTTACGTTTAAAAATTGCGGCTCCAGTGCCGCGTATGCAATCGAAGCTAATAATAAAAGGGCTGGTCTTTACGTAAAACATAGCTCTGACCGGCTAACACCCTGGCGATATACCTTTCTTAAAGATCATCAGGGTGCATTAGACAAGCTCAAGGAAGAATTTGGAGAAGTGTTCCTCGTCCTTGTTTGCGGTGAAACTGGCGGGGTGGTGGTCATTAATTATGAGGAATTAAAAATTCTCTTAGACCACAATCATGAGCCCACGGAATGGATAAGCGTTAGCCGAGGCAAACGCGAGAGTTACACTCTGAAGGGGAAGGATGGTACCCTGGGCTATAAGATACCTCAGAATAACTTTCCGAATAAAATTCTCGATTATTTTGCACAGACTGATTCTGCCGAAGTTTTATCCATGAGCGAATTCAAGAATAACTTCGGTCTTCATTCTTTTGCTAAGAGCGTTCGAGGAATCTTTCGGCAAAGGAAGATAGCGGCTTCCAATAGGTAGCTCTCTTTCTTGACGGGAACTAAGAGCCAATTTGTAGTGTTTGGCCGCCTCACTGAAAATTTTTGAATTCTCAATAAATACGTTTTTTAAACATGAGTCCCCTACCACAAAAACAGCTTTGCCGTTGGGCTTTAGTACGCGAGCAACCTCTTTCATAAGCAGACAAGCATCGTATGTATAGCGCTCGACCATTTTGATTTGGCGCGCTGGCAATTTACCTATATTCAGCTTCTCGATTATGCCCCCAATTTGTGCGTTTAATGAGCTATTTTTATTTTGCCTCTCAACACCAATGCTTTCACCGCGTATGATACGAATCTCACTTATCTGATACCCAAGCCAAACGAGCGCCAATTTATGGCCTCTTAGATAATCTATGGCATTTAAGTACGGGGGAGAGGTAATCACCGCGTCTACAGATTTATTCTTTACCAAAGTCATATGACGCGCATCACCCCGATGAATAGCAGAGCTGGCAACAATTTTTTGTTCCGATAAAATGTTTTTTAATTGCGTGTAAGAACGATCAAACCCCCTCCACACATCAAAATCATTTGTAGTTGAAACTTTGTGAGGACGGCTATGGGAAACATCCCAAGCCAATGATGCCCCAACCTTTTTTGTAATAATAAGACGGCTGAAAGCCAATTTCAGAACATTGCATTCATTGGGACTAGCTTTCAGTTTCCTTGAATAATGCAGCACATACGCCAGTTTACGCAGGGTTCTTATTTGTCGTGCCGCGAACCAATAGCGAATAAATGTTTTTGTTTCTTTGTCATTATCGATCCACGGCAATGCCACTTTTCCATAGCTTTGCGCTTTTTTTACAACCCACAGAAACAGTTCATCAAGCTTCTCAAAATCCACCTGCGTAGTGCCCACCTCGCTCATCATAACAGCCAGCGGATCCATATCGTATCCTATAGCCTTGTGGCCATTAGCAACCGCCTGCCTAAGAACGGTACCTGAACCCGTCATAGGATCTAATATAATAGCTCCCTTAGTCAGCTCTTTCATTGAATTGAGAGCAATTTCGGGCGCCATTCTGGCAGGAAATGGGTGCAAACTTTTCATACGGAAACAAATACGAGGTTTTATATAATACACTAGAGAATTCTTATGGATAGATGCTGATTTAAGTCAGCTTGTAAAGCAATCACTTACTCATCGGCTAGTTAATTGATTGGACCAATTCAGGGAGATTTCTATATTTTTTGAGAGCGATTGCGCCGTTAATTCCACCTCTTGCTTCCCAGCAATAATCGTATCAACAATATCCGGACTCAGAAATGCCAACTTCAGCAAATTGCTGATATACCCTTTATCAATCGCCTCGCGCCGCGCGATATCGGACATGGATGCAGTTCGGCCCGAGGCCAGTTCCTCGAACCAGATTCTTGCACGCGCTATGGCTTTAATGAGCGACGGATCCCCTTTCATTTCCTGACTGCCGTCCCCGAGCACGAGTCGTATCTCCACGCCGCGTCGACGCAACTGCATTGGGATATCTTGTGCGATGGTAACGGTTGCGCAGGTATCCGCTGCCAATATGATTTTCACATTCACGGAATCACGTTTCAATTCAACGCGCTGAATCACATGGGCGAACAAGTTTGTATGATCCGCAGTGCTGTCTATCTGCTGGAGAATGTTAGCAGCAATTTGTAATAGGCCGGGGGTTTGTTGAGGGGATGCGCCGACCATCGTTATCATGTCCGCAAGTACTGCGTGATCGCTCAGCATAGCTTTCACTGCGCGAAGCACCATTTGTTCCGCTTCATGTGCTGGCAGCCTCCATCCGGTTCCGTCTTTATCGGTAGGATCGGTCAGCAGCCTCCGTGAGACATAATACCGATATCGTTTGCCTTTCTTTACCGCATGGCTAGGTGCCAGATAGTCACCCGATGCATCGAATAGTTTGCCGGTCAACAAGCTGGCTTCGGTTTTCCTAGTTTGCTCCAACCGCAGCGGTCCATTGGTTTTGAGTTGGTGCTGCACCTCGTCCCACACGGCTTGCTCAATAATCGGTGCATGCTCACCTTCGTGCCATGCGTCTTTATGCCGAATCTTTCCGATATAGATAGGATTGGATAATAGCTGGTATAGGCCACCGCGCGAGAATGGGCATCCTACCCACTCCGTTCCATCTTTACGGATTCGGGTTTTGCTGCGGATGCCGCGTGCATCGATATCCTCTTTCAGCAATCGCACGGAACCAAGCGCTAGGTAGCGGGTAAAAATAAGGTGTATTGTTTCCGCTTCAACAGGGTTGGCAACCAGTTTCCGGTCGACCAAGTCATAGCCGAGCGGCACATGCCCGCCCATCCACATGCCTTTGCGCTTCGATGCGGCGATCTTATCGCGTATGCGCTCGCCGGTAACTTCACGCTCAAATTGGGCAAAGGATAATAGCACGTTAAGTGTCAACCGCCCCATGGAGCTGGTGGTGTTGAACTGCTGCGTCACCGATACGAATGACACTTTGTGTTGGTCAAACAGTTCGACCATTTTTGCGAAGTCATGCAGTGAGCGTGACAAGCGATCGACCTTGTAAACGACGATGACGTCGATTTTCTCAGCACTGATGTCGTCCATCAAGGATTGCAGCGCTGGCCGATTCATGGTGCCGCCGCTGTAACCGCCATCGTCGTAGGCTGTATTGATGACCTGCCAACCCTCATGCTTCTGGCTTTTGATGAAGGCTTCGCTGGCCTCGCGCTGCGCATGCAGGGAATTAAAATCTTGCTCTAGTCCCTCTTCGGATGATTTTCGGGTATAGATGGCGCAGCGGACTATGGGCTTGGTAGTCATGCCGCCTCCTTCTTTAATCCAAAGAATAACGGTCCCGACCAGCGCGTGCCGGTGATGGCGCGAGCTACTTCTGACAGCGAACGGTATTTCTTCCCGGCCCATGACACACCATCCGGTTGGATAATGACCTCATGCATGGCGCCATGCCATTCGCGCAGCAGTCGGGTTCCGGGCTTAATGATGGTGGGCGGCGTACTGACTTTCTGCCCAGCGGACGCCTCAGCTGCAACTTTGGTGAGGTAGCGATGAGTTGCGGGCTTGAGGCCGCCATACACATTCTCCTGCAGCCGATAAGCGATAGCATGCACGAGAAATTTAGACCCGATCTTGTGCGGCGGTTCATTGCCATACAGTTCTCGCCACCGGGCAGCAAGTTCCTGGCGGTCAAGACTGGGGAGTCTTGCCAATTCGCTGGCAAGGATCCCTATGTCTTTATGATGCCGCTTCATTAGCGGGCACCGGCAATCCTATATATACGACCATGCTCACCACACTCGGTAATGACAGGCAGCCCGAGCCGCTTCTTCAGCACGCCCGACAAAGTGCCGCGCACACTGTGGCGCTGCCAGCCCGTTGCTTCCATCAATTCTTCAATGCTGGCTCCCTGCACCCTTTTTAGTAACTGAATGATAGCTTCCTGCTTGGATTTTGCAGTGGGAAGAACAATTTTCGCTTTTGATTTGCCGCGCGTGATTTTAATGGGGGCAGTAGGTGTGTTTTGTTTAGTTTTCGACATAAATCGAAGGGTGGGCGGAATGCCAGCCCCTGTACCGCCTGAAGCCCGGAATGCGGGCTGAGGACCACACGCGTATGCCGCGTTAATAACAGCAATGCTTGCCGTGCGCGAGAAGTCGAGTGAAATCTGCAATTATTAGCTAAAGTAAGGATTGGATGATTTTTATGGGATTGGCCTTAACAATCCGTGTAATCTTTAAGAATTCGATCACGTCTAATCGACGCTCGCCTAGCTCGTATTTCGCTATGAAAGACTGAGGTTTTTCCAATGCATCAGCCAATTGCTGTTGCGTCATACCCGCCTGTTCACGTGCTTCACGCAAAGCCGCGCTTAATTTAGCCGATTCCTTGGAATGAATGGTTTTTTTCACTGAGCCGCACAAAGGATTGGATATGTTGTGCAGTCAGAGCTAATCCCAGTTTAGGATTATCCCAAAACGGGATATTAATCTAACGGTCACGGCAGAGATCATGGGGGGTGCAATGCTGAGCCTGCAGCAGCTGATTCAATCACAGACGAATCTCTTCGATCATGCGCGTATCAAAATTGTGCGCCACAAAGACAATCGCCCTGAATACCGCGAATTGCTCAAACACCGCGATCAATTACTAGAATACCAACGCGAGCAGAGTCGTCCCGTTTTTCATGATTGTGACTACATCCTATCATTTCTTGGTGGGGAACGCCGGCGTTCCATCTTCTTCGGTGCATATAAAGTCGGTGGCCACAGTATGCGCAACGAGCATTATTACTACGATCTCGAACCGGTTGCCGAACTGGCGCATCTCGATAATCGCGTCATCATCGATTGGGGAGGCGGTGAACGCAGTTGGGTGCAGTGGTATCACCGCCAAACGAAAGAAATCATTGAGATTCTGCCGGCAGGCTACCTTGGCACCTTCCCCGGCTTGTTGAACTTCACGCTTGATTATGCCGACCTACAGCGCCTCATCGCCAATCCCGAGGCAAATCACGATTGGCGCCATCACCTTTCCGCCGTGAACGGCATTTACCTTATTCTCGACCAGCGTAGCGGTAAACAGTATGTCGGCTCAGCCTGCGGTAAGGAAGGCATCTGGCAGCGCTGGGGCAGTTATGCCCTCACCGGCCATGGCGGCAACCGCGAGCTGCGCGCGCTGGCGGAGCAGGACGCGGATTGCTATCACCACTTCCTCTACAGCGTGCTGCAGCCATTACCGAGTAACATCACACCGCGCGAAATCGTCCAACTCGAGAGCCTTTATAAGCAAAAGCTTGGCTCACGCGCCCACGGCCTGAATGCGAACTGATGCGCCAACCACCCGATAAAATTCAAAGAATACGTCACCGCCTTTGACCGGTGGGAGATGCAGCTTCTCTTCTACATCTGCCACATGGCCAAAGGATCGATTATGTTGAATGCTTCAGATCCTCCCGTAAGTTTGCTTGGACTTCTTCATCTCGTCTCTTGCGTTCTGCGAGCTGGGCTTGTCGAATGGCTAATCGAGAAAACTCTTTAATACTCCCAGCTTCATCCATATTCGCCCTAATCTCTTCAAGATCTTCCATTGAAAGTGTGTTGAGATATTTCTCAAAACTTTGATTGGCCTTACTTGCCATCATTGCTTTGTCAGAAGCTCCTTTCTCTTCAACTTTTTCCAGCAATTCTAAAGCCTTGTCGATCGCGCGCAGATCGCCTTTTGCAGCTTTCTGCATGAGGCTGCGAATAGATACAATAACGAGAGGAAGTGTTAGCGTTTTGGTACCATCATTTACCGAGACCTCACGATATGCTTCCCGCGCGACATGGGTTAGAATGCTTTCCTCTGTTATCCTATTAGCAGCGCCCCTCGGCCGCCCTCTGGGGTTGCCTGACTGCCCCTTCTTGAATTGGTGTTGTTTGGGTGGTTTGCCGTAACCAACGCTATGGTTGCGTCGCTGTTTGGCTGTTGGCTCCTTTTTATCGGTCATATGTTCCCCCTTTGACACCGCAAACTACGCATTCGGCTTCGTCATGCGCGAAGGTTTCCCAGCGCTGAATGATGCGATCGCAGTAGATGGGGTCAATTTCCCCAAGAAAGCCCCGCCTGCCGGTTTTATGGGCGGCAATGAGGGTCGAACCGCTACCCCCGAATGGGTCGAGCACGATGTCGCCGCGTTTGGAAACATCCTTGATGGCATCGGCGATCATCTGCACGGGTTTGACGGTAGGGTGCAGTGCCAACTCCTCCATGCGCCCGGCGCGCAGCGAATTGACCCCGCGATATTCCCAAACATTGGTTCGGTAACGTCCGTTCTGGCCAAGCTCGAAACTATTGATATGCGGAGCTGCACCATGTTTGAACGCAAAGATCAGCTCATGGCGCGACCGGTAGAAGGTGCCCATGCCGCCATTATCCTTGGCCCACACGATGAGATTCTTAAGCTCAGTATATACCCCCTCGCCCGCCGCGAGCACTTCCTGCATGTGCCGCCAATCCATGCAGATAAAATGGATGGCACCATCCACGCTATGCGCGGCCATGTTCTCGAAGGAAGTGCGCAAAAACTGGGTGAATTGCTGCTCGGACATTTCACCCGAGGCCATGGCGAACTCGCGATGCTTGATGCTGCCAGAGCCGCCGACATGGCCATTGATGGGCACATTATACGGCGGATCGGTAAAGACCATCTGCGCTTTGTGGCCATTCATAAGCGCCGTCATGACATGTGGATCGAGCGCATTACCGCAGACCAGCCGGTGCTTACCCAGCTGCCAAATATCACCCGGTTTGCAGCGGGTAATAAGCGAGTCAGAGGCTGGAAGCTGATCTTCACGCGGGTCCCCTACTTCTTCGTTCGGATTGCTTTCAATAAAGTGATCCACCTCGGCGATAGAGAAGCCGGTAATGTCGATGGTGAACTCGTCTTGCAGCAACAATTCTTTGAGCTCTTCGGCGAGTAGTTCTTCATCCCATCCGGCATTGAGGGCGAGTTTATTATCCGCCAATATATAGGCACGCTTCTGCTGTGGCGTCATGTGCTCCACACGGATGCACGGCACTGCATGTAAAGCGAGCAATTTCGCCGCCTCAATACGTCCGTGACCGGCGATAATGGTATTCTCGTTGTCGATAAGGATAGGGTTGATAAACCCAAACTGCGTGATGCTGTCCGCGATTTGACGCACTTGTTTTTTGGAATGCGTACGGGCGTTTTTTGGGTAGGGTTTTAGCGATACAATCAAAAGATGTTCGATCGAATTAGTGAGATTGGACAT